>JASHPQ010000262.1 GCA_030037995.1 Nitrososphaerales archaeon
TCTCCTCATGCTTTTCTTTACCGCTCACCGGAGCGTTCTTGGATTTCCCGGCAACCTCGATGGACTCGCCGATCTGGGATTCCACCCGATAGACCGGGTTCAGCGCGATCAGTGACTCTTGGAACACCATGTTCATACCGGTGCCGCGCACCCGCCAGAGCTCGGCCTCGTCAATTTTCATGATGTCCTTTCCGTCAAAAATGATCGAACCACTCGTCACCTCGGCAGGCGGAGTATCCAGCAAACGAAGGACCGCGAGCCCCAGGGTGGTCTTCCCGGAGCCACTCTCCCCCACGACGCCCACGATTTCGCCACGGTTCACGCGAAGCGATACGTCGTTCAAGACGTGCACCCTCCCGTCGACCGACACAAAATCGACGCTGAGATCCTCCACGTTCAATAATTCAGAGAAATTTTCAGAAGAAGACAAGCAGAATTAATTCTCTCCAGCGATTTTTTCAGTTGTTCAGCAGTCTCTTCCCGATCCGGATTTTTCGCTTTCCCAGTTCCCTGAAGAACTCGCCAGGATCAAAAACCCGCTCCGCGGGGAGCACTCCTTTCGGCAGTTTCTCGAAGTTTGAGGCTATCATTTGCGCCGCTATGGATCCGGGAATCCCGACGTTGTACTGATTACAGCTAACTCTCCAGGGCTTGTACGAAGGAAAGTGTGCGTCCACGATGACGGTTCTGCGTTTGCCGTTTTTGAAGCCTCTAGCAATCACTCGTGTAATCTCATAGTCATTTGGCAGAACGTCCTCTTGAATCTTTACCATGTTTTTCAACTCAAGCAGTTTCAAGAGAAACGCGCGCGGTGCGATTTCCACACCGTTCACCGGAATTTTTTCGGCAGAGGTCAAGCCGAGATCCGCCAAGAATTTTATCTTCCAGAAATCCGCACCACCCTCCTTCCAGACCAGATTTTTCAATCCATAGCTCTCGAAGGACTGTGGCAGAGTGGCGAGCTCCGAGTGAAGTGATACGTAAACGTCGATCTCCCCCACCGGCTTTGGAAATCTGACTTTCTGCGGCTCGCTGAAGGGACGTTTCGTTACGTACTTCCCATTCTCGTAGGCGATTGCGTCCAGCGACGATTCGTCAAAGAAAGTCTGCGGTGACCAAGTGAAATACATCGGCGATCCGGTCCTCGTAAGATCCCTCCAGCCGTCCAAAATCTCCACTGACTGGGCCTTGTCGAGGCTCGTCAGCGCATATTTCACCATTAAATTGGTAATTCCGGGCTGGGCTCCCATGCCCGCGATCGCAAGCAGGTTAGCTTCCTTGAATTTGTGATCAAATTGGTTGATCTGTTGAAGCGTCGTGTGATACAAACCGCCAAAATCCAAGTAGCTCAGACCGGAGGCAAGGGCGATCGCCATGACATCCAAGTTGAAGTAGTACTGCACGGCGTTGATTACAACGTCACATCCGCGGAAGACTGAGGAACTTTCGTCATGGTTTCGCACGTCGACTTTCCTGAATTCCACTTTGTCAGCATCCTGAGAAAGCTTTGCTCTTAATTTGTCCATTCCAGTAGCTTCGTAATCTGCGACGATCACTCGCTCCACATTTTTGCTGCGAAGGAGATCTCTGACTGCGCACTGACCGGTCTGCCCCGCGCCTCCCGCAACCACTATTTTCAATGCGTTGTTTCAGACAATTTCGTTCCCTCCCAAAGCTAGCACATTTTATCTTATCTATTGTATCCAAAAAGGCCAAATCTGGAAGAGAGTTGTATCTAAGGAAAAACATATTCGCGGTACGGCATTCCAACTGATGTAAAATAAATGTGTGAAAAGTCGTATCATCTATCATGGCTCGCGTCGCAAAAAGTCCAGACGACATCCATGAAGCGCTATCTTGAGATAAAATGGAGCGAAATAGTTAGGCAAACTATTGCGTCATATCTGGAATCCGTGAGAGACACGTCTTCCTCTAGAGAAATCAGGTAAGTCAGAGTACACTCGAAAGATTGCAAGCATGGAGCCCAAAAAACAAAGACTCAATTCAGAAAATCGGCAATCGAAGAATAGAAGCGCCCAAGATTCTCGGGCCCAAAACCTGATCGTAAGTTACTGAGCCTGTTCATCGCTCTTCGATGACCCATGCGGGTCACTATTGGCTTTCTAATGTTCGCCTGCCAACATTTTTTCCTGAAAATTCTTTTCGATATATTGTCTAAATGCGGAACCCTTAAACATGTGTTTAGCGAAATCTTTTCTTTACTGAATTGGTGTCCCGGCAAAAAAGAACCCGCCTAAGACAGTCTGACAACGTAGCTCAGATTCAGTTTCATCCTTCTGAACACATTTCGCGCGTTCCCAGAATAGCTTTTGGAATCGTTCCATTAACGACTCCTTATTCTGATTCCGATCCGGATCACAGAGTACTAAACGCGGTCGCTAGAGGCTTCGTGTTCGAGGGAATCAAGGAACCTGCCGGCGAGCTTGAAATGAGCAAAGTGGAGTATTCTAGGACGCTTCGATCTTTGCGTAATGATGGACTCATCTTTGTAGGGCCTGACGGCAAGTACAGGCTAACTTTTGGAACTTCAAACTTTCCAAACTTAATAGCCCGAGAAGACCGCATTTAGAGCAAATATCTCGCGCTTCTGCCATCCTTTCGCCCATTCTTTATTCTCCCTCTGTCTTTCTGACCCTGCGAAGCATTTGACTCTTTTTGCTCTCATCATGAAAATGTAAACGGGTATTAGGTCAAAAGAAGAATTTTAGCGAAAAACGCACCAAAACGTATTAAAAATACTCTTTTTACCGTTTATATACCAAAAGGAAGCATTTTATAGCAATTAGTAGCCTCCCATACTTAGTTGAACGATTGGAGAGAGCGTGATTAAGATCTTGCCTGGTACTGATAGCCCTGCATTGGATGAGGAAATGCCGTTTATTGCCGAAGTCATAAAGGGTGGACGGCTTACAATACCCGAAGAGATAAGGAAGTTGATGCGGATCAACGAAGGAAATTATGTTTTGATTAAATTAAAGGTAGTTTCGCGGAAAAGACTGGGGCCCAAGAAGAGGAGCGCCAATAACGGTCACGGGAGCCCGAAGAACGGGAGCGTCTGAGATTAAAAGTTGGATGTGAGTACATCAATTGTCGACAAATTCGTCACCTCCCGCGCCGGTACGTCCGGCGACAAAGCAGCAAGAGCCGCCGGCTGCTACTCTGCCTTCTAACCAGACAACTGCGGCTTTAGAGAAAGTTCGGAAAACGACGAAATCCGCCGCGCTCTACGACGAGGCTAGAACACTGATCCCCGGCGGAGCGAGCTCAATTATCAGATGGGCCTCGTACGAGCCGTATCCGATATACATGGAAAGCGGAAACGGCCCCAGACTTACCGACGTTGATGGAAACGCGTACCTGGACTATCTCCTAGGTTACGGCGCCCTGATAAACGGGCATGCGCATCCGAAAATGGTGCAGGCGATCAGTAACCAAGCAACAAAAGGGGTGCTGTTCGGGACTCCTGTGGAGCTCGAGATAGAGCTCGCTCGGAAATTCAAGCAGATGGTGCCCAGCGCAGATATGGTGATCTTCGGGACGAATGGAACGGACGCCACCATGAACGCGATCAGGATCGCCCGTGCCGCGACCGGCAAAGACATGGTGCTAAAGTTCGAGGGCCACTACCACGGGCAGCACGACTACGCGATGATCAGCGTGGAGGCTCCACCCTCGGTAGCGGGGTTGGAGGAGTATCCGCGCCCCCTGCCGTACTCGGCGGGCATTCCTTCGCTCGTTTTGGATACCGTGATAGTCTCGCCATGGAATAACCTCAGGGCGTTCGAGCGGATCATGAAGCGACACCGAAACGAGGTGGCCGCGATCATCATGGAGCCGATTATGGCAAACTCGAGCGTCATCCCGCCCTCGCCGGATTATCTAAAGTCTGTCAAAGAGATTGCGGCTCAGAACGACGCCCTTTTGATTTTCGACGAGGTAGTCACAGGATTTCGCGTGGCCCCTGGTGGTGCGCAGGAGCTTTACGGGGTGACGGCGGACCTCTCGACATGGGGAAAAGCGATGGGAGGCGGTGTTCCGATATCTGCAGTATCGGGCAAGAAGGAGTACATGGATCTCATCGGCCCAGGCAAGGTTTCCTACGGAGGAACCTATTTTGCAAACTCGCTCACTCTCGCCGGCGCGCTCGCAAATCTGGAAGTACTTTCGGAGCAGGACAACTACCACTTCAAGGTGTTCAAGGAGCTCACGAACAAGCTTACGGCAGAGGTCTCGAGAATCGGGGATCGAGCCGGTCAGGACATCTGCGTGCAGGCAGCGCCCGGAATGTTTTCTCTGGCGTTCACCAAGCTGAAGAAGATCATCAACTACAGGGAGAGTTTGCTGATTGACTGGAACAAGTACCGGATGCTGACGCAACTCCTCATGAACAAGGGGATCTTCGTACACCCCGACAACTACGAACGGCTGACGATCTCAACCGCGCACACGGAAGCCGACATCGAAAGGACGCTCTTGATCTTCGAGGAAGCGTTCAGAGATCTGCGCGACAGATACAATTGATTCTCTTTTTCAAGGTCTACGAAAAAAAGAAAACATTATCGTGTAGGCGGAGATTCTTTATGGGCCAAACTGCCCGCGGCAGCTTTCGATAAAGCCACCGAGATTCTCATGATCTATCCTGACGGTATCCAGCGGTCTCGCAGCTCGCTCCGAGATCATAACCTCAAGGTTTCGCATGATCCTTCGTTCAATCACTTTTTCGGTTCCTCCCGTTAGCTTCCCCAATTTTTCGGCAAACCCATTGGGATCCGTGGCAATCGTGGAGATCTGAATGCATGTTTTGATCGCCCCTGATACGGACTCCCCCATGCTTTCCACTAACGCCCTATCCACCGCCGAGAAAAGAAGGCTGTTGAACTCGCTACCGACGCGGGAGTCTCTGGACAATGCAGTATACAATAGCGACTTCTGATTTGAATAAAGAGGCTGCGTTTTCACAGTATGAACTAGAAATTCGTCTTTATCCACTAGATCGTGGGTTCTGGGAAACAATCCCTATTTCAAAGAGTACTCTGCTCGGCAATTTTCCACGAACGCCTTTAGATCGGGAGTTTTCTCCGAGGAAATGGCGAGCGCGCGGTCAACCTCGAGGGATTCTGCCAAGTTTCTAATTATCTTATCCTCCACGAGCTTAGATCCCGCGACGAACTTGTTAAGCTGCCAACGGAATTTATCAATGTCCTTTGAAACGAGGGATAAATCCATGTAAAATTTGATCGCCTTTGCTACGGGGCCCCCCACGGTGGTGTTCAAAGCGTCATCTGTCGCCCGTACTAGAATTTCGTCGAATTCCAACAAGAAAGTTCACTGGGTTCCTCCGCTTTGGCAGAACTCACTCGATGTCATTTGCTAGTCGGAACTATATTTTCGGGTGGAGCTTCGCAACGGGTGAATAAATCAAATATGGCTTTAAGATTCGAATCTACAAGACTCAATTTATGATAGTTTGTGGATTCGATCACCCAATCCACAAAGGAATTTTGTTTCGAGTTAATGATACGGTTTGAAGATCGGTTTCATTGGTTCCAAAGAAGACCCTGATCGTCGAACTGCTCTGTTTTGTCGGGATTATGCTGCTCCTGGACAGCGCCTTTAAGACACTGTTCGTATTAGGGGTCGGTACCGGATCTTCTAATTACTACTTCGGCCTCAGCGGTGCGTTCGCCCCATTTGAAAACGTGGAGGGCTTCGTCGGAACGATCTTCGCGATGAGTCCTCTGTTCGTGCTCGCATTTACTAGAGCTTAGTAGTCGAGCGAAAGGACTAGTCTTTGGGCTTTTTGCTTCACCGTCTGATCAGGCTCTCGATCGCCGCTTTTAGTACGTATCTGTGACACTTTTGTCCTTCTCTTTCGTAGCAGAGAAGCGTCACGCCCCTCCCCTGCCCTAGGAGCTCGATGATCTCCTGGATCGCCTTTTTGGAATCTGCGGATGACCTCAGCTGGGCTCTGAATTGTTTTGAAAATTCTCTCCAGCCTATCGCTTTGCTTTTGTATCCCTTCAGGAGTGCTGCCTCGGGAGAAGCGCCTCGAAGCCAGTGATCAAAGTGAGTCCGTTTCACGCCGCGTGGATAAAATCTGGTGACGAGCACCCGCACCCCATCCGATTTTTCTTTCTCGTCATAGATTGATTTGGTTTTGAGCGACAAATCGGATCGAAAGCACTTGATTTCGCCTAATATTCTCTCCGCCGATGCAAGTGGTAAATATCAGATAAGATCATATTGCAGAGGTACAGGTGGTAGGAGTGATTTCCGAAATCGTTGCTCCCTCGAGCTGTAATTTTTGAAGGGAAAAACCCAGAATGACCGGAAAATGGGAGAGCGGCGTCTGCGATATATGCAGACTGACGCTAAATGATTCGACCCTTAAAGAGGTAAAGTACTGCGCGGTATGCTCTGCATGGATCTGCAGGGATTGTGAATTCAGCTCGAGACGTTTGGTCGCGTTTGCCAAATCCAAGGGACTCACGCTCGAACAGTTCAAGCGGATGCAGAACTCATAGACCCGCGAGATTTTTCTACGAACAGACTAAACAACGAAATGTTCCGGCAGATCCTTTGCGATTCAGAGTATGAGGGTTGGGTTCTAAAATACCCGAAACGAGTAATGCCAACTCTCCGATCAAACCTTCAATAAAATGATGTCATGTATTGTTTAAAAGTACCGTAAAGCAAGCCGTTGGTTACTCGTTTTTTAGAGTTCATGAAAATTCTCGGAGTGAAAACTGATTGAGCATGGAAGCGGCGAAGGAAATCATAACGAAGCTGGACTTGCAAATGGCCGAACGGCCACTGGGCAATCCTTATTTCAGGGATCCAGATGTGAAATCCTTTCAATTCCAGAAGAAAACTTTCTTCCCCGTTAGACCAATAAGCAGCGGCCGTCAGCTGGCGTTTGTTGATGGAGGAAATCTGGAACTTCTCGGCGCTCCCAACTTTTCCGTCCAGCTCAACAGGATCTATTCCTGTATCTGGAAGAACAATGCGAGACGGATCGTGCTGAAGGTTCCGCAAATAGAATTCTTTTCCGCCATCTACTCCAGCATGATAGAAGACGAGATAGTCTTCAACACAATCATCGTTCCCACCGCCGAGGAGTTTTCTCGCTTCCTTCCTGATTCCTCCGACTTGGTAGTGCGATACTCCGAGCGATCAATCGACAACGGTGCGGGAAGGGTGGATACGTCTCGGGTCGCTTCGATGGCCAGAAATTTCGCAGAGTGGCGTTTTGCCGAGAAATTGGCGGCGTCACTTGAACCGGATGATGTTTTGGTGTTGGATGGCAGTTTGCAGACCCAGTTTCAGAACGAATGGAAATATTTTCGAAACTTGGAGGACGCCACGAAGAAGAATGGCGTGATACTCACGAGCCTTTCCAAGACCAGTACTCTATTCACCGATACGGGCCTTTCCCTTTTGGGTGCGATAAGCCAGTTTGCCACCAACCAGGATGTGAAAGGAGAGTGGTATCACCCGATCTTCGAATCGCAGAAGCATCACGTCTTCGGAGTGATTGTAAAGCTGAAATCCGTCTCGGAGTGGGTATTCCGGCTGGACTTTCAGCTCGATCAGTTCAAGCAGCTGGACGAAGATAAAGTCAACGAGATACTGAGCCTGTTTTGCGCGAATTCTTCCGATCCGACCTTTCCAGGTTATCCCTACGGATCCATTGACGCAGATCTTTTTTCTAGGGTTTCCAAAGACGAGATTGATTATTATCGCGCCCTAATTTCTTCCCAGATTTCGGCGCTCGACAAGCAAGGACGGTTTGTCCCACACATCCGTGCGAGCGACGCGCATAACCTGCTGAACACTATTGCTGGATTCTAATTTTGTTGCGAGATGGAATTGGAAAGGATGAGCGAAGGTAACAGACCAGTAGAAGTGGCTGGGCAGGTAGTAGGAGGATCCGTCGCAAACATTCTGGTGAGACAGAAAAGCGATCAGAACATTGAGCTCGGCGATTTACTCGTAGCTGATTTCGACGACGGTAGCAGGAGCTATCTGATCCTCAAAGTGAACGACCTACAATACGGGAGCCAGATTCCTGGATCCGTGAGGGAACTTGCTGCCGGATTGAAATTGGAGGGCTACTCATCCGGGGTTGATTTTATGGATCCGAAACTCAGGAATTACGTCTGCGCCACCGTAAAGCCAATCGCCAAGATCTTTCTTGACAAGGGCGAAGTGAAAATACCGAAAGTGATGCCCCCGTTTTTCACCTCCATCCGCTTTGCGACCGAAAAGGACATGAAGTTTCTCTCAGTTCCACCAAAGAATCCCGTGTACTTAGGGCAGGTTCGCAGCGGTTCCAAGATACTGGATGTGCCGGTGTACCTCGACGGAGATACCGCCTTCACGCATCACATCTTAATCCCCGCAACGACCGGACGGGGGAAGAGCAACCTCCTGAAGGTGATCCTTTGGAGTCTCTTGGACGTGGGGAAGGTCGGGATTCTCGTCTTGGATCCGCACGACGAGTACTACGGACGAGACGGCATAGGCCTCAAGGATCACCCAAAGGCGGGACGAAATCTAATCTACTATTCTTCGGACGCGGTAACGGGAAAGAACACCCTCGTAGTAAATCTGGAAACCCTGGAACCCGGCCACTTTGATGGCATAATTTCCTTCACGGACGCTCAGGAGGAGGCAATTGCGGGCTACTACAGGACGTACAAGACCCACTGGCTCGAGCAGCTGATCCTAGGGACGCCCGTTGAGGGCACGACTCCCAGGACGATGCAGGTCCTCCAAAGAAAGTTCCGGAAGGCTTTGGGCGTGAGTGCGAAGGACGGGCAGATCCTCTGCGACATGGAGATTTTTTCAACGGACGCAGGGCGCGCGACCATCGGCGAGATAACAAAATCTCTCGAAGCTGGCAAGATCGTCGTGATTGACACCTCGCGCTTGAGCGACGACGCAGAGCTGATTATCGGAAGCATCATCTCAAACGAGATCTTCTACGGACACAGAAGAGCCAAGGCTAGCGGTACGCTCGGCCAGATTTCTCCCGTGAGCATCGTGATAGAAGAGGCGCCGAGGGTACTGTCGGCTGAAGCAGTGGAGCAAAGCTCTAACATCTACAGCACCATCGCGCGTGAAGGAAGAAAGTTCAAGGTGGGGCTCGTGGCAATAACCCAACTCACCAGCGTCATCCCGCAGATAGTGCTGACCAACATGAACACAAAAATAATCCTTGGGAACGAGATGGTTGCAGAGAGGCGCGCGGTGATGGAAAGCTCGGCGCAGGATCTTTCCGACGAGGATCGCACGATCGCGAGCCTCGATAAGGGGGAGGCGATCGTCAGCAGCATCTTCACGAAATTCGCCGTACCAATTTACACCCCGCTCTTTGAGACGAAGGTCGCCGAGACGAAGAAGAAAAAACTGGAAAACCCCGACCCCTTCGATATGAGCAGAGAAAAAATCGCGATCTGAGGCGATGTTCTTTTCATGAAGTTCGCTCACATGTCTGACATCCACCTAGGAGCTTTTCGCGAACCGATTATCCGGCAGATGGAGAGGCAGGCCTTCGAGGATGCCGTGGAGAGGTGCATCGAGCTTAACGTGGATTTTGTCCTGATCTGCGGTGATATCTTCCACGTCAGCATTCCAGACCTCTCCATCGTGAATGACACGATACGGACCCTCAGACTACTCCAGTCGGCGAGCATCCCAGTCTACGCAATCTACGGCAGCCACGATTACACTCCGACCGGGACGTCCATAATTGACATCCTAGATACAGCCGGTATCCTCACTAACATAATGAAGGCGAAACTGGACGATGAAGGAAATGTGGTACTTCAGTTTGTTACCGACCCTAAAACCAAAGCAAAACTGACGGGCATCTCGGCAAGGAGGATCGGGCTCGAAAGCAAGCTCTACGAAAAGTTGGACAAGGCGCGCCTAGAGGCTGAAAAAGGATTCAAGATCTTTGCCTTCCACAGCGGGATAACGGAGCTGAAACCGTCATTCCTCTCTGAAATGGAAACCGTTCCGATAAGCAATTTCCCGAAGGGGTTCAATTACTACGCCGGCGGGCACATTCACGTGACCGACGAGTTCGAGCAGCCCGGATACCCCAAGATCGCGTTTCCAGGACCACTTTTTACTGGCTACGGAAAGGACATCGAAGACACAGCGAGGGGGACAAAGCGCGGTTTCTTCGTGGTGGACTTCGAAGACAAAGTGGATCACCTCGAGTTCGTCGAGGTGAAGGGTTTCGAAGGTTGCTATCTTTCGTATGACGCGGCCGGGAAAAATTCGCATCAGGCAAAAAGGGAACTCTCAACCAAGCTGGAGGAGCTCGAGGCAAACGGCAAGGTAGTAATCGTCCGGGTCAAGGGGGAGCTCGCCGGCGGCAAGACGACCGACATCAATTTCGTCGAGCTACAGCGGCAGCTATACACCAAGGGGGCGGTCTACGTACAGTTCAACAGGTTCGGTCTTTCCTCCAAGGAGTTTGAGGCAAACAAGCTGGCAGGAGAAGATCCGGTCCAGATTGAACGAAACCTTTTCCGGGAGAACATCGGAACCGTCAAAGTCTCGCAAGATAACCTCAAGGGAGAGCAGGGAGTGCACTCCGCAGTCGAGCTGTTGAGGGCTACGAGGGACGGCCAAAAAGGTGGGGAATCGAAGTCGGACTATCAGAGACGAATACTCTCTTCCGGGATCGAGGTGCTCAAGCTGCAGAAGGAGTTCAAAGTGGAGGATAAAGACGCCAGATGATAATCAAAAAGCTCAAGCTGGAAAACATCAGAAGCTACAAGGATCAGATTATCGATTTCCCGCCTGGAAAGACCCTCTTTGAGGGTGACATCGGCTCCGGAAAATCAACACTCCTCATGGCAATTGAGTTTGGATTTTTCGGACTGGGATCCGAGAAAGCCGCATCGTTACTTAGGGCGGGCGAGACGGAAGGGTTTGTAGGTCTCCAGTTCGAGTCAGACGGCAGGGAGTACTTGGTCAATCGACATCTCGTGAGAAAGAAAAACTCGATCGGGCAGGAGGATTGTGTGCTAAAGACTCCGGAGGAAACAAAGTATTATTCCGCCACCGAGATCAAAGAGAAAATCCTCGAGATCCTGAACTTCAACGAGCCGCCCGACCCGAAGGCGCAGAGCGTCATCTACAGGTACGCCATTTATACCCCGCAGGAAGAAATGAAGGCGATCCTCAGCTACAACCCGGACCAGAGACTCCAGACGCTCCGGAAGGCGTTCGGGATCGAGGACTACAAGACAGCCGGAGAGAATACGAAAGGCCTCTCAAACGAGATTCGATTGAGGAGCAAAGAATTCGCGGCAATGGCCTTGGAAATCCAGTCGCTCCAGGATAAGGTTAAGGCTCTAAAATCTTCGATTTCGCAGAAGAGAGGCGAACTTGAAAACGTCGTGGAAGACCGGAGAAAAATGACCGAACTGCTTCAGAGTCAGAGGACAACGCGCGACGATCTTCGCTCAAGTCAGCTAGTGCTCAAAGGCGAGACGGGAAAGGCAGACGCCCTTTACGCACTAGTCGCGGAAAAAGAGAGGGAGATCAAAGCGGCACAAGAACAACTTGTGTCCAATAAATCGAGGATCAGGATCATACATCCCAAGATCTCCGAAATGAAAGGCCTCGTCAACCCAAGCGAGCTTGCGATGAAGGAGCTAAAAGTGGAGGTCCAAAAACTCGAAGGAGAATTGGTCATCCTCCAAGAACTGGAAACGAAGATCAGCGTAAAGTTTTCAGATTACAAATCGATCCTGGAGAAAGGTGTTTGCCCTACCTGCGACACTCGAATCGAATCTGGACGTTTTTCGGACTTGGTCTTACACAAAGAAAAGGACCTCGAGGAGACCCATGCGAGAGTCCTGAGCTGCACGGAGAAACTCCAAAAGACGAAAATCGTTTTCGAGCGAAAGGTAGAGTTTGACCAGACCCAGACAAGACTCAATGACTATGTGAAGAATCTTTCCGAGTACGAGGAAAACACTAGGATCTGGCAGGCAAAGTTTGAGGAAGCCAGCAGCGCTTTGGAGAAAGCAAGCGCCGAACTTGGAATCGTGAAGGTAAGCGTCCAGAAACTACAGGAAGTCAACGCGGATCTGGATAACCTTGAAAGGAGGATAACAAAGTCCGAAGAAGAACTAGGGCGTTTAGAGGATATTGCGTCCACCGCGAAAGCCAATATCACTGACTGGGAGAGGCATAAGAGGGAACACGAGGAATCCATTGCGAAGAAACTTGAGGACAAGGCCCGGTCCGACAAACTGAACGAGTACCAGATCTGGGTACAGGATTACTTTTTGCCGACGCTGGAGCTCGTAGAAAAGCACGTAATGCTCAACATAAACCAAGAGTTTGATTCCCAGTTCCAGCGGTGGTTTGGAATGCTGGTCGAGGATCCGGGGAAGCAGGCAAAGGTGGACGAGGAATTTACCCCTGTCGTGCAACAGGACGGGATTGATCAGGATGTCTCGTACCTGAGCGGCGGGGAAAAAACGAGCATCGCGCTCGCCTACAGGCTCGCATTGAATGCTATTGTGAGAAGAGTTTCTACCGGGATGAAATCTAATCTGTTGATTCTCGACGAGCCAACCGACGGGTTCTCCAAAGAGCAGCTTTCCAAGGTGCGGGAAATATTGGACGAGCTCAACAGCCCGCAGATCATCTTGGTGTCGCATGAAAGGGAGCTAGAGAGCTTTGCGGATCAGGTGATCAGGGTTTCGAAGACAAACGGTGTATCCAGTATCACAGTCGTGCAGTAGATCGACTTCTCAGACGTTCAAGACGATTACGACGCCCAAAAAGAGGATGACAATACCGATTATCTGTATCTTGGTTAGTCTGTCTTTGTGGATAGCGGTCGCTAAAATAGTGGTTACCGCGCCGAGAAGGCTCGACAGGGTCGTCACAATTGCCGGGCTGTTTCCCGAATAAATGTAACCGAGAGTAAGCGTCGCAAATCCCGCTGAATCCAGCACCGCCATCGCGATGAGCCACTTCCACGCTCCTCCTGTTGGCAGCACGAGCTTTCTCGTCGAAAGGAGCAAGAAGGGAAAGCAGAACAGGACTGCGCCAATTCTAACAAACCAGACGCTCAACACGGATCCAAGATATCCGGAACCGGCGTTCAAGCCTACGTAGGCGGCACCGAAACATACACTGGCAGTTAGGGCGGACATGAAAGCGCTCCAGTTTCGCCTCCGCCCTCCATTTGGGGAGCTACTTTCAATATTGGCTTCAGTGCTGATTCCTGTCAACATCGCGCCGAAAATGACGATCGCGATCGCAACCCCCTTCTCCAAGCCTATCCCTACTCCCAGTATGACGAATTCCAAGAGAATCGTGAAGATCGGATATGAAGCCGCAATGGGAGCGGATAATGACATGTTTCCGATGGAGAAAGCCCTGTAGAGCTGCATGAGGCCGAAGGCATTGAGCGCTCCGACGATTATGACGACAAGCTCCAGATTTGCTCCTTTAATCAGAAACTCTGGAGTGGGCATGCCCGTGACAAGGATGAAGATGGTGAATCCGGTCAGGCTGAAGAGCTGTACGTACGCGGTGGAATAGCCGGAACCGATCTTTCTAGACGGGTACCGCGAGAGGAAGTCGGTGGTCCCCCAGAATAGAGCTGTAAGGAGTCCAAGAAGTGCCGGGACGATCATCAGGCTGCTCCTCCTATCGAAAAGTCGATTTTTTCGAGATAGAATGAACTTTGTGTTCCACCTTCTTTTCTAGGAACCATTTTTAGTAGGGTGTGGCAACGGAGAAGGACGTGCCAAAGCTCAAGTTCGGTTTCCAGTTCCCAAATGTCATGGGTTATTCCTCGTTCGATCGCCTGAGAAAAATTGCCGAGACCGCAGAGGAACTTTCCTTCCATTCCATATGGACGTCAGACCACGTCCTGCCTGTCGAGGCCTTCCAGAAATTGGAGCGGCCCGGACTATATGAATCGGTTACGACTCTCGCCTATCTCGCGGCCGTCACGGAAAAGATCACGATCGGGTCGTCAGTACTACTCCCCTTGAGGCACCCGCTTTTACTCGCGACGATGCTGAACACGATCGATCATGCCTCATCGGGCAGACTAAAAGTGGGATATGGCGTCGGTTGGTACAAACCGGAATTCCAGAACGTGGGAATTCCATTCTCGAAAAGAGGGAAGGTCGCCACGGAGCAGCTTCAGATCCTGAAGAAACTCTGGACGAATTCTTCCGTGAACTACAATGGAGAGTTCTACACCCTAGAAAATGCCAGGGTTGTTCCCCAGCCTTTGCAAAAGCCTCATCCTCCAATCTTGATCGGAGGAGCCTCGAAACAGTCTTACGAAAGAACGGTCGAGATCGGCGATGGCTGGATGCCTTTTGCAGCTTCCGCAGACGAGGTGAGAAAAGGGATGGAGGAGATCAGAGGGCTGGCATCGTCTAGAAAGAAGAGGCTGAAGGATGATTTTCTTCTCTACGTGGATTTACCCACGACGTTAAAGTCCAAAGCTTCAGGCGCGCTGCCAAAGGTCGATGATGAGAAGGAGGAAACACTTACCGGCGATGCCTCTACCATAACAAGGAGAATAGAACGCTACGTCTCTCTGGGAGTACATCAGATCATTGTAGAGTTCGAGAGACCCGGCAATGAAATCGAGGATCTCAAATCATTCAATACAGAGATCAGATCGAGATTCTGATTCTTTTTCTTCTCTGCTTGGGAAATAAAATTAAATCGAGTGCTGTGATAACAACCCAGTTCTAAACAGGGGAATCAGAAATTCAATTTGAAACATGAACAAGTAAAGGCAGCCGTGCTCGTCGCTCCCAAGAAAATGGAGACCCGAACCTTCCCGACTCCAGAGATTACGAAGGACTCCGGGCTGGTTCGAATGCTCGGCTCTGGCATCTGCGGTACGGACAAGCACGTGTATACGCAAGGCGAAATCCGGCTTGGACTGCCTGGCGACGTCGTCCGCCTCCCGATAATAATGGGGCACGAGAACCTCGGAGTGATCGAAGAGATAGGTTCAGAGGCGGCGAAAGCTATGGTGATGGAGGGTCCCCCACTTGAAGTGGGCGAGCGTGTCTACATCGCCGCTGACATAAAGTGCGGCCACTGCTACAACTGTAGAAACATCTACGGGTTCCCCTGGTGCCTGAACCACACGAGCTACGGGGACGTGATAAGCTGTGACACGCCTCCCCATTTATTCGGAGGTTATTCGGAAAAGATGTACCTCCTCCCGAAAAGCGACCTCTTCCGAGTGCCAAAAAGTCTACCGAACGAGATCGCCCTCCTCTCCGAGCAGATGGCGGTAGCTTACGGGGCCTTTGGAAGGGCATATCAGAGCCCCATAACTAAGGAAGGGTTGTCCCCTGGAGATAGCGTTGTAATCCAAGGCGTCGGTCCCCTCGGATTGTGCAACGCCCTAATGGCGCGCATGCTGGGAGCGGGTAAGATAATCGCCGTTGACAAGTCGGAGTACAGACTGCGCCTTGCGAGAGAGCTGTGCTCTGCCGAGGTAATAAGCCTGAACGAACACCCAAAGTATTCTGACAGAGTGGCACGCGTAAACACACTAACCGACAATATTGGGGCTGACCTCGTAATCGAATGCACCGGAGATCCCGGCGTAATGTCCGAGGGGCTGGACATGCTCCGGATCGGCGGGACATATCTCGTCGAAGGTGCGTACGTCGAGGATGCGGATACTAGGATTTCACCTTCAAGGCAGATTCTTGCGAAGAATGCGAGGATTATAGGAGTCTCCGGGATGCCGCACCAGGCCTATGGGCGCGTTTTGAAGATGATGGACGCCTACAGGGCCATCATCCACTTCGAGAGAATGATAACGCATCAGTTCGACGTGGAGGAAGCGACGAGAGCCATAGAAATTTCGATGTCGCCGGACTCTGGCAAGGTTGCCCTAGGATCCATGAAATGAGCTCGTCGCTATGAGAACAGTGCGTCTAGCTGTATCAGCGCAACCAGCGGGGCGATCACTAAGCAAAGCACGCAATACAACGCGAGGGACCTGTTCCCTCGGAGTAGGCCAGCGGAATATCCAAAAAATACCGGAAAGGCTGGCAGTAGGAGGCGCGGAATCGAAGCCGCTGCGACGCCGTTCAAGAAAAACAGAGGAGTCATGATCGAAAGGGCTAGCCCGGCAAGAAACCATCTGTCCGGAATGCGGTTCCTCTTCATCAAAAGCAAGACCACTCCTGCAACGTAGAAGGCCTCGAAAGCGATATTCCTGATGACCCAGTAGATCGGCGGCAGGTAGGTGCCCATCACCGTCCAGTGGAATCCTGTAAACCAGCCGTGGAGAAGAAATTGAAGCTGCTCAACGGGAGTAACAATTGTGACGTCCCATCCTGCATTCTTCTCCACATTGAAAAAAGTCCAGAGGCTCGCCGTTTCTACAAGGAAAAAGGCAGCAATTGAGATAGCGATTGCTGCAACAGGCAAGACAAATCGTCCCAACTCTTTCACCTTCTGGACAGTAACGTCTCGTCGAAAGGTCGTCTGTCTTTTATCAAAAATCAGTTTCGCTGCAAAAATCGGCACGGTCAAGATCACAGCGTATGAAGTCAGGACGGCAAAGGCGAGCGAGACTCCGGTGAGAAATTGTCTTCCCCGGCGAAGGAGGAAGAACAGCGACAGCGCGAGGAAGAATAGAGTGATGATGTCTGCGTAGTTCAGCGTCGAAAATACGAGATAGACTGGAAATAGTTCCGTGATAAGCGCCGTCCTGAAATCTGAAAGTTTGAAGATGACGATGGGGAAAAGGAAGCTGAAAGTGTTCACAACGAGTAGACCGGCCGACCAGTATGATCCGGCGAAAGGTCTGAGCGCAGCGATCATGGACGGAAGGACCGGCGAAAATGCGTATGCATCGTTGGTGCCGGGGTTTGATGCACCCTTATAACCGAGCTCCGCTATCTTATCGTAAAAGTCAGAGTCCCATTTTGTCCCTAGCTCCTGTAGAAAGTCCGCGTGGTGAATGTCAGAAAACAGAAACAGAGGCAGAAAAGTCGCTATCTTAGCTGCGGCGAGAATTACCACAAGCAGGATTATCGACCTTGACTCGGGGCCAATGAGGACACCGGTCTTCATCTTTTCCTCGGGAATTACATTTCTCAGGTCTGTAGATGCCATTCTTGGGGGTAGCTCCCTTAAGACGAGGTCGCCGGACTAAGGTAGATGTCAAATAATGGAACTTTAACAAGAATGGGAACGATACCGATGGCGGTAGCTTTACTCGCATCCAAAGCAGTTCCCTCTGTGAAATAACGACAAAACGCACCAGGTCTAGTCGTCCCCTGAGGCTATGCTATCCACCACGTTTCAACGTCGAATACTCCCTATTTTGCTCTGCCGAAGTGTCTTAATGTTCTGCTCCGACGAACACTGCAGCTTCCGCTGGAAGATCCCTTTTGGGATTTGTTTAATAGAGGAATCTCGATCTGAACTGGGGCATTGTCCAGCAGTCAGGGCAGCAAGATATGGTATTTTGCTTACGGCTCTAACCTAAACGTTGACCAGATGAAATCGCGAGTAGGCCAGTGGCAGCTCTCCAAACGAGCGCTTGTCAGAAACTACAGGCTTGTGTTCAACGTGTACTCGAAGAAGAGAAATGGATACACTGGCAATCTGCAGTGGAGCGAGAACTTTGAGGATACCGTACCAGGTGTGGTCTACCACATCACCGCAGATCAACTAAAAGAACTGGAGAAATTCGAAGGAATCCCGGCCATTGGTGTAGGAGTAGAGCTTGAGGATGGCAACGAAATCTCCCACGCCAAGGTGTTCGTCTGGAAAACAACGGAGAAGGAACACGAACCGCCTAAAGATTATAGGCGAATCATCGAACAGGGTCTCTTGCAACATGGTTATCCGGATTCAACAGTAAAAAGGGTGTTTTCAAGGTTCGATGCTATTAGGACGAAGGCATGAAACTAGCAATGTCTCCCTTTTGACTGGCTAATCAAATGCAGGATTTTCATTCAGGGGGGATCTCGCGGAATGCGTACGAGATGTCGATCCCTCTTGCCGCCTGGCGCGACCTGGAAACCACGTAGATTACGATTCCCGCGACAAACGAAGCCACCACATATCCATAAGCCAGCGGGTTTCCTCCCCAGACGCTTGGGTAAGCCAAAAATTCGTACGTCAGGTACGAGAAAACCAAAATCTGGAGCAAGCCCGCTAGTGCGAGCATGTTTCTCTCCCTTGTTCCCCTATTGAGCTGTTTCCAGGCGTAGATGGTCGCAGCAAGTCCCACGAAGGCAAAATAGATCATCGCAGCCACCAGCACCCCGTACAGCGAGGAAAGGGTCCCATACAGGAAAGATGCAAGGCCAATCAAGGCTATGGTGATCACGAGATCGATAATGTGCGCGATCACGGGAGATCCATATTTCGGACTGACGTAAGCCAGCCGCTCAGGCAGAAATCGATCAAAAGCTTGCGCAAGCAAATATCTCGAAATCGTGATAATTCCAAATGCCAGGACCGCGACGGTGAAGAGGATCCATCCGAGCCCTATCACGAGCTTTACGAGGAAGCTACCTGAAACTCCCATCGCGAGCGTCCAAAAGTTGAACGAGTAGTTGTAAACCAGATTGGCGTTAGAAAGAGCTGCGTTTGTGAACGCAAACCCTCCTACGTAGTACATTGCCGCGAACGGGACCGTCAGGAGGACAAAGGCGACGAAAAGTGAAATGGGGGTACTCCACCTTATGGTGGCCCCTCCCTTCAGTTCCGATCCGACAGAGGGGGCGGCGTTAAACCAAGGGTAGCTGAAAAGTGCAAAAAACGGCATGATCAATAGGGTATTTGCAAAGTTGAAAGTGATGCTCCCCGAATAGGAGGAAGCTATAGTTCGATAAGTCGTGTTTGCGATATTGAGAGAACTAATGTAATTTACGACCCCTTCCCTTCCGGCGACTAGAAGCGACGCGACAGAGATGACAATCGCGAAGATGCCTATTGCCCAGAACGCCGATATGATCTTGAAGCCTGATCTGGGTCTGAAAATGTTCAACAAAACTAGGAAGGCAAAGATTAGCGATGCCAACAGAAACTGTTCGACGGGGGAGGCCCCGCCTATGGAGAGATTCAGTACGCTGGAGTACCCCAGATTCACTCCCACCGACCCTATGGCGAAGACAACGGACAGAGCGATAAGCGCGAGGTACGGCATCGTCTCAAGAGTCATCCCCATGAAGGTCAGCGTGCTACCGGCAAACCCTCCCAGAGACCGCGACATCCACACGTAATCTCCACCGGTCCTTGAAACGTGCCTCTGCATGATTGTGTAGACGACCATCTGCGGTAGTGCGAGAACCGCCGCGATCATCGAGCCGTACACGAGATTCACGCCGTTCACCGTGGGAAGGCTCGCCATGGTGAACCCAATGAGCGCTAGCGCGGCGCCAATTGACATGTAGCTTATGTTAATCGCAATCGAATCCACCAGCGAGACGTTCTTGACCAGACCAGTAGCTTGCCGGACAAAGACGCCTCCGGCAGGTCTTGCTCGAGCTCCTCTACCGTCGCGGTGGTTTTCTGCCAAGGAAGGTGCTTGACTCGGCATAATGTTCGGGAACGCTAGATATTTATTGCATCCCACCTGTTGCATGAAAAATTTTCTTCGCTATGATGGCATTCCAAGCATCTGCGACCCGCTCTCCCTTTTCAGATCGGAATATCGAAAGAAACGGAACTATATACAAACGCTTAACTTTAATCTGAAATAGCTCCCATCCAGCTACTTTTCAGGAGAAAGGAAGAGGAAATTATGTCTGCAGAGTTTACTGGTGTCAAGTTCATCGCTGAGTATTTCAGGAAATCCGGTATCAAGCACGTGTTTGGAATTCCTGGCCACGGGAACGTGGCCGTGGTAGATGAGCTCATCGATTACTCGTCGGATATCCAGTTTGTGCCGATCAAGCACGAGCAGTGGGGCGGCCACATGGCCGACGGATACTTTAGAGCAAATCGCAAAGTGCCCGCAGTTGTGACAACTTCCGTCGGCCCCGGCGCCACAAACCTTGCTACCGCGCTTGCAACGGCCTATGTTGACTCCTCCACTTTCATCGCCCTCACCGGCGAGATCCAGACCTACCTTTTTGGCATGGGAATATTCCAGGAGATCGAGAGGCAGAATTCGATCGATTATATCAACGCCATGCGCCACCTCGCGAAAAGGACGTTTCTCGTCTCGAACGTGAAGCAGCTGCCGAGAGTGCTCCCGAACGCGCACAGAGAAGCTCTCGGCGGAAGGCCCGGCCCCGTTCTCATTGATCTGCCCATGGAAATTCAGGTCGAGAAAATTAGGGCACAGATACCCGATCCGCCTGTTTCGCTTGGAAGGCTGTACCCCGATCCCACGAACATAAAGAAAGCGGCAGAGCTACTCCTTTCCGCAGAGCGGCCGCTGATCCTCATTGGGGGTGGCGTTGTGATGGCGGACGCGCAGGACGAGCTCGTAAAGGTTGCGGAGTTTTTGGGGGCGCCGGTAGCCTCGACCTTTAGGGGAGATGCCAAGGGAGGGTTTCCAGAAGATCACGATCTCTACGTCTTCTCCCCGGGAAACGTTGGTAGTTTGGTTGCAAACAAGCTGGCACTGGATGCGGACGTGATCCTGGCGGTGGGAACGACTTTCAGCGACGAGACCACGAGTTCATACGCCCCCAACGTGACGTTCAACATTCCTCCAACGAAGCTAATCCACATGGATCTAGATCCCCGCGAAATCGGCAAGAACTATCCCACGGCCGTGGGTATCAACTCCGACGCCAAGACGGGCCTCGCTTCGCTGCACGACTCGTTATCGCATCTAGGAAAGAAAGCCGACTACCACGCGTCAGCTCACTACCAGCGGATGAAGCAGCTCAAAGACCAGTGGCTTGGGGAGATTGAAAGCCTGAGAAATCAGACTCCGATGGGAATTCCAAGCGCCGTAAAGATCATGCGCGACTCGATACCCAAAAGCGCGATTGTCTCGGTCAGTGCGGGCCTGCCGCAGGAAATAATGGCGCAACTTTGGATCACTTCCGAACCCAGAACTTTCCTGAGCTCCGGCGGCTATTCTACGATGGGCTTCGCTTTTCCCGCCGCGATGGGGGCAAAGCTGGCGCGTCCCGATCGGGTGGCAGTCGCAGTGGAGGGGGACGGGTCGTTCATGATGAACAACGTCGAGCTCCTCACCGCGGTTCAGCTGAAGTTGCCGGTCGTCGTCGTGATCCTGAACAACTTTGGATGGATTTCGATAAGGGATCTCCAGATGAGAAACTTCGAGAAAAGGATAGTGGGAACGGACTTCAAGGATCGCGCGGGAAAGGTGCGAACGCCGAACTTTGAAAAGATAGTGACCGGATACGACGCCGAGTACTTCCGTGCCGAGAACCCCGCCGAGCTTTCGCGCTCCGTTTCTTTGGCAATCAAGGTGGAAGGACCTGCTGTTGTAGAAGCCTTAATCGAGAACAAGTTCCCTTACAGTGGCACAAAGTCCTACGGCTTCTGGGACCTTCCGTCGCGACAGAAAAACTGAGACATATGAAATAGTTGGCATTCCTCCTGAATGCATCTTCTAGCGCTTCTCTCTTCGACAGAATCGCGAAATCGTGAAATCTCCTGATCTAAGCGAAAGATTAGCATAAATAACACTAGGATGTAATCTTATCCCCAGCTGCTTTGTCTCTAATAAGAACTCATCTTAGCGCAATCCAGTCCCGGATCCTAGTTGCTCTGTTTCAATCGGAGGGGCGCCAGCAGTTTGTGTCGAACGAAACCGTGCTGGAAAAGATCGGAATTGCTCAGTCGACTTGGTCGGAGGAACAAAAGCGCCTGATCGAAATGGGCCTTCTGGAAAAGAAAGCGTCCAAGACGATTAGGACCAACAATGTCTGCAGAATCGTGAACTTTCGGCTCACGAGCAAGGGTAGGACGGTGGCCTTCAATCTTGCAAATATTTCTAGGATGATCGTCCCATCGCAAAGCGATCCAATGGAAGGAGCTGCCCACCCGCCTGTGCAAATCCCCATCTCCGAGAAAGGTTTCGAGTACGAAGTGATGGAGGCGATCGAGATCGCGTTGGATAGTTTTGGGATAAACCTGATTCCCCTTGTCCAAAGCAGACTCTCTGACGGTACCCCTTGGGGGGATGTAGCCCGACATCCGGAAAAGCTGACGAGGATCCTCAAAGATCTTTTCGGCAAGGACGGTTCTAACACTGTAGAGTCGATGATCGTGGAGAATTTGAAAGCTCGTTTTGAGGGAGGGATGCCAGCGCGGGAGAATGATCTGGTAAACTTGGTAGCAGAGTTCAGACGCAAGCTGGTCGCGGACGACCTGTCCCAAGAAGCTACTTCCGCTGGGAGTCGTCCCGAATCAATAAAGTGACTTTTGTAAATGAATTCCTTCGCCCTCCATCTTTTCAGGTTCTTGACTCCGTCGGAATCGGCACTACTGATTGCCCTAAACCTGACGACAGTTGTGGCTACGATATGCCTCGGTTATTTCGCGGCCAAGATTTTCTTTTACATGCGGTTGGGACGGCTGGAGAGAGGATGGAAACTGATAACGGGCGGGGCAGTGTGCTTGTGTATCGCGTTTCTTTTCTTGGCCTTTCAGCATCTTTTCTCCGTACATTCGAATCTTTACTTCTATCTTGACGCTGTTGGGATGACCTTCAGCATTGGGGGAATCTTCTTGATGGTGCTGGGGCTGCGGTCCCACTACTACGTGTGGACGCGTAAAATCAATGACAGAGCGCCGCGACCTATTTTAGTGAACGAACGCAGTGACAAGGAAGAGTAGCTCGCGCTCCTCTGGGGCCTTCTATTTCGCTGGATTGCTCAGCTCCGTGCCATTTTTTTCTAGTCCCATGTCGAATAATAGACTGGATCGAGCTCTACTACTATCTCCTTTCCGGACTTTACTCCATCTATCATAGTCTTTGCGTATGAACTGTTCAGGTTTCCGAGGTACTTTTTGATTATATTTCCGGCAATTCCTTGGGCCTTCTCAACCTGCGTAACTATAGCCACAGACGCTTTTCCTTTCACACCCTTGTAGGGCTGTCCTTCGGAATCGATGCAAAAGTACACTCTGTTGGATCGGGAGAGGTTCCCGACCTTTCTGGAATTTTTTCCGGTAAAAAAGTAAATTCTGTCATCTTCGAAGTGAAACCAAACCGGGTAAATGACTGGGTCTCCATCTTTCTCGATCATGGCAAGCCTCAAGGGTATGCTCCCATCTTGCAGGAACTTCCGGATCTCGGATTCGTCCATAGCTGGAACGCCTGACATCGCATTCAGGATTTTCTTAGTTGGTGAAGTCTTGGACGTAGCCATGCTAATGCTAGCGCTCATGTTCGTTATTTAAAATCAGGTTTCTGAGAAGAATACGGCTAATTAGTCTTGGACGCGAAGGTTCGCTCAAGGCGAGGAAGACCGGAATGGAACCCGTCGAACTAAATGTCTCAAGGCGCGAAGGTAAGGAAACGATCTCAGTCCTCTGGTCGGATGGACACAGATCCAATTACGATTCCTTCGAGCTTCGAAATGCTTGTCCCTGCGCCATGTGCCAAGGCGAACCGGGGATCTTTGGCAGGATATACACCCAGTCGAGGACCGAAGTTCGCGTGGACATTGTGCCGGATGAAATCGAGACTGTTGGAAGGTACGGGTTGAAGATTACTTGGAGCGACGGGCACAACCTGGGAATCTATACCTTTGACTACCTCCGAAAGCTCTGCGGGTGCGAAGGGTGCAATAAATCTCAGTAACTATAAGGCCCGCTCAAAGGCATGTTGGCACAGAAGAGTCGCGTATTTTTGCTTAGGTCAGTTCCCTAGAAAAGACGGAATTCTTCCCTGGGGGCTTCAACGCATCCGGCCACGGCTCATCCTGTGCAGCATTACCGCTCGCGCAAGGTATTTTTCTATCATGTTGATAGCGTCATCAGCGTTGGCAACTCCCGTTAGATCCTTTGCGAGCTCGGGCTCGTTCGCATACTGCAACCAGCGAACGATGTTCCCCGATGCAAGGTGGTATTCCACGCTGGCACGATCCTCTCTTGATAGTCTTTTCATTTCCAGGTCAAGCTCTCGAATATTTCCCGCGACCCCTATAACCCGGTCGTAGCTCGTGAAATAGAAGGGTTGAACGTTCTCTTCGGTCGTCTGCGACACCGCTTGGATAAGAGCTACCGCCCTGTATATCTTCCTAACTGAAGATGAGGCTTCCTGCATACCTTTTTTCTTGCCCGTGAAGCTGTGTCAATTTACCCTCCCTCGCTAGGTTTATCACGCTGTGATTCACAATCTCGAAATCAAAAATACGGGACGCCAGGCAATGAAGTGGGTAACTAGGAAGAAAGCCAAGGTAGATCGAGTAGCCTGCGCCTGGCTGATTAGAAAGTTCGTTGACAGGGACGCTGAATTCCTTTTCGTTCCCGAAGACAGGGTGCTCGAGACGGCCCAGAAGGAGGGTGCGGTTCCCTTTGATGTCAAGGGCGCCGAGCTGACTCATTACCTCAAGGACGGGATCGAGCAAGTGACCTTTGACGCCATGATAAGAAAGTACGGATTGAAGGACGCCTCCCTCCTCGAGCTCGCAAAAATAGTGAGGGGCGCGGACGCGAGAGTAACTGGGGTGACTGACTCCGCGCCCGAATCCGTTGGACTGGAGGCCGCCGCCACCGGATTCAGGCTGCTCGCCGTGGATGATTACGAGAACCTGAACCTTCAGTTTCCCTTGTACGATGCCTTGTATCGTTATTGCAGACTAAAGGTTGAGGAAGGCCAGTCGCTCGAAGGCTCCATTCAGTAAAATCTGGCCAGCGCTTAGAGTCCTAGACCGTGTATCGAAAGCCGAAATCTCTGCGTGATTCTACGCAAAATCGGACAATCCTTCATCGTGGTACACGCAAGAAATGCCACTCCTAGTGTGAGTATGATTACATATAATTACGATTTTTGGAGAGTGGTAATTTCAAGATTAAAAAATGAAAAGCTCTGTTTTAGCAGCTATCGCCGTAGTTATAATCGTAATCGTGGCCGGTGGAGCCCTCATCGCATCGGGCACATTATCTGGCCACACGACTACTATAACCAGCTCCGTAACATCCGTTTCCACGGTTACCACCACAGCCTCTACCACGACAAGTTCAACGACTTCTTCTAGTTCAAATGCGACGAACTCGATCAACGTCGTTACGATTGGATATTTCGCAAACCTGAATCATGCACCAGCAATTCTCGGACTCTCTGACGGAGATTTCCAGAGCTACCTCGGACCGAGTACAACCATCAAGACTTATCTTTTCACATCCGGTCCTCCTGAAATGACAGCCCTCCTCGCGGGCCAGTTGGACATGGCGTATGTTGGTCCCGATCCAGCAGTCAGCGCCTTCGTCCAGTCTAACGGAACCGCATTGAAGATCGTCGCCGGCGTATCCAACGGAGGAGCAGTCTTCGTCGTCAGCGACAATTCCAACATCACTTCGGTTACGGACTTTGCCGGAAAGACCTTTGCAGCTCCGCAACTGGGGAACACCCAGGACGTGGCTCTCAGATCGTATCTGCTCAGAAACCACTACGCAGTCGGGGTTAACGTGTCTGTCGTGGACACTTCAAACGCCAACATTCTCACACTGATGACCCAAGGCAAAATCCAGGGAGCCTGGGTACCCGAGCCAACAGCCTCCGAGCTGATCTATGAGGCACACTGCCACGTATTCCTTGATGAGAGCAGTCTCTGGCCTGGCGGAAACTTTTCTACTGCCGAGCTCGTCGTGAGCACCTCGTTCCTGAACGCTCATCCAGACGTAGTAAAGAAAATCATCGAGGCGGATGTCAATGATACGCTCTGGATCGATAGCCACCTATCCCAGGCGGCCCCGCTGATCGACAGCCGGATAGCAAATCTCACGAGCACGAAACCGACAAACTCGACCATCTTTGACAACGCCACCCAGTATCTGACGTTCACCTACGATCCACTGGAAGCATCGGTGACCCAGCAGGCTCAGAACGCGTACGAACTGGGTTTCCTCGGCACTACTGCTCCAAATCTGAACGGGCTGTTCGATCTCACACTGCTGAATGAAGTTCTACAACAGGACGGCCTTCCACAGATAACCAGTTAGAGCAAACAACGCTGGAGTAATCGCGCCACATCGAGGCAAAGAAAGCCAATGGCGTATCCAGCCGTGCAGTCTGCCGGGGACACGATCCTCGAGATCGACAAGCTGAGAAAGACCCACGTTTCCCACAGCCACGGAAACAAGGAGCAGCTCACAGTGATCGATGAAGTGAGCTTCGGGGTCAAAGAGGGCGAATTCGTCACGATTATCGGGCCGTCGGGATGCGGAAAGAGCACCCTTCTGAATATCGTGGCGGGACTCGAACCTTACGACTCTGGCGACATCGTTGTCAGGGGTCATCGCATTGGAGCTGCAGGCCCCGACATCGTGATCGTCTTCCAAGAGGACTCGCTCTTTCCCTGGCTGACGGTGCAGGGCAACGTAGAGTTTGGTCTGAAGGAGAAGGGAGTCTCGAAGGCAGAGCGAAAGAGGATTGCGAGCGAATATATCGAACTAGTGGATCTGGAGCACTTTGCTGACGCACGGATTCACCAGCTTTCTGGAGGGATGAAGCAGAGAGTAGCGATCGCTAGGGCGCTCGCGATGAATCCGCGCATTCTCCTTATGGACGAACCTTTTGGAGCGCTGGACGCCAGGACAAGGCAGATTCTGCAAAACGAAATTCAAAAGATACACGAAAAGACCAAAAAGACGATTTTATTCGTCACACACGATGTGCGGGAGGCCGTCTCTCTCGGAGATCGTGTAATTGTGTTCACTCACAGACCCGCGCACATAAAGCAGCAGTATATCGTCGACCTCCCGAGACCTAGAGATTCCGAAGACCCTGCCCTAATCGGGATAATCAATTCGATCATGAGAGAAATTAAGGAGGAGACATCATCAGTTGATGGAGAAAGCCAGAAGGAGAGAGGAAGAGACCGAGTCGAGCTCACTGCTTAGCAGTGGCCCACCTTCCAGTCGCGGCAAGACCAGAGACTTCACCACGTACTTGGATCTTGGGATTGCCGTCGTAGTCTTCCTTGCCGCATGGCAGGCCATATTCGAGCTCAAGATCTACCCGTATTTCCTCCTACCATCACCGGCACAGACATTCTCAAGGCTGGCGGCACTGGCAGAAACGGGAGAGCTGGGGTCGGCAGTTGTGACGAGTCTTGAGCGGCTCGTTGCCGGTTTTGGAATTTCTCTTGGTATAGGAATAATTGTAGGCCTCCTCATGGCGAACTTTAAACGGTTCGGCAGGACCATGAGCTCGCTCAGCTTGGGGATGCAATCCTTCCCGAGCATCGCTTGGGTTCCCTTCGCGATCCTGATAGTCGGACTGAACGACTTTGGGATCCTCTTCGTCATAGTGATAAGCTCGGTCTTTTCCATGATGATCTCTACTTACAACGGAGTGCGCAACATTCCTCCGATCTATCTCAAAGCCGCCAAGAACATGGGCGTCCGGCGCTTCTCTCTGTTGGGGGGTGTGATGCTGCCCGCCTCCATGCCCTCCATGATGACCGCGGTCAGACAGACGTGGTCTTTCGCTTGGCACGCGCTCATCGGGGCGGAAATGCTCTTCGGCTTGACCCTGGGTCTCGGGGAGCTGTTATACTACGGAAGCGAATTCTCAGAGATGGATCAGGTCATCGCCACAATGCTCGTGATCTTTGCAATTGGCCTCGTCGCAGACAGACTGGTCTTCCAGAGACTGGAGGATCGAGTCAGATCAAGGCGCGGGTTGATGAACCAGATCACGAACTAAGGAGAGAATCTCTTCCTTCCAGAGTCGATATACATCGTGTCAGAATCCGACACGGTGGTGCACTCAAAGTACACCACCGTCAACATCCCCGTCAAGCTTTTTGTAAGGATCGAAAAGGTAATCGAGCGCAACCAGGATTTCAAGACCGTGACCGATTACGTCACGTTCGTTCTGCGAGAAATTGTGATGGCACATGGCACCGCAAACTCTGAGGATTGCTTCAACAGCGAAGATCTAAAGCAGCTGAAGATCAGGCTGGAAGCACTCGGAGCGATGTAACTTCTCTAGTACGGCTCCGTATCTCTCTAAAAGAAAGTTCATTAGCCGCTGAATCCAACTGTTGACTGTTTCAGCTGGCAGCGCATTACGGAGAGTGAGATAATGACGACTCGGTTGGAAGGTTTCCAGAACGCTTTCAACAGGCGTTCGCTATCCAATTTTTTCACAATTGCTAGATTCGAGCCCGATACGCTACTAGTGTTTGGACTCCTTTCGGCTCTCACACTGGCGCTTTATTGCTGGGGCCTCTGGTATATGGCACTCTCCGTTGTCCTGATTCTGATTGTGATCTTCTGCGTCGAGTCGACGGAGACAATTCACATGGCCCGGGCGGAGTACAGGCAGATCGTGGGTGCAAAATGTCTCGTGCTCCAGCGGGCTTCGAGAGAAAATAGAGGAATAGTCAGGCTCATTACTCCGGATGGAAATCTGGATCCTGAGCTATGGTCTACTGAACTCTCGCAAACCCCGGTCGAGGAAGGAAATATCGCCACGGTGACTGGGATGAAAAGCGTGATACTCGAAATCGCCGGTTGAAAGGGACCAATCTAGTTTGATTGGCGAGCTTACCAAGCAGCTTTCGAAGCGCGCACTACCGACGCAAGTACTTCGATGAAGTCGGCAGAGTCGTTGAATGACTCGGTCCGCTCGAGGTGGATCTCCAGCTTTTGAGCGAGCTCCTTTGCTTCAACATCGATGTCAAAGAGGATCTCGAGATGATCGGAGACGAACCCCACCGGGATCACGAGAATGTTTTTCCAGCCCTCTTGCCCGAGTTCTTTCAGCTTGTCTAGAATGTCTGGGCCAAACCATGGCTCTGAGGTGTGTCCCGCGCTCTGGAACGCAAAGCCGTACTGCTTCACAGGCAAGTCGAGTTCCTTTGCGAGCTCGTGGGAGCTCTCAAGAAGCTGATTCTTGTACGGGTCATTCCACGTCAGGATTCTTTCGGGGAGCGAGTGGGCGGTAAATAAAAAGTATATTTTCGTCCGATCTTCGCCGGGGAATTTTGTCCCCAGCGCCTCTTGGATTCTTTTCTTCCACTTTTGTAGGAACACCGGATCAAGGTGCCAATCGTCCACAAAGCTGACCTTGATGCGGTTTCCGCGCTCCCCGTTTGCCTTCACAACGGAATCCTGGTAGCCGCCGATGCTCATCTTTGAATAGTGGGGGGCGAGCGCGATCGCAACGAGTTCCGTAATCCCGTCTTTTGAGATCTCGTCGAAGGTCTCCGAGATGTAGGGATGCCAGTGTTTCATGCCGGTATAGACGCGCACCGAGCTCCCTTCACTTCTGAGCTTCTGCTCGAGTTTGGCCGCCGTCGAATTTGTTACTCGTCGTAGCGGCGAGTTTCCTCCGATCCTTCTGTACCGAGCCTTCAGATTCGCCAGCTCTTCCGCCGTGGGCTTCCTGCCACCCCGGATGTGGGTGTAGTACGCTTCGACGTCTTCGTCTCGCTCCGGACTGCCGTACGCCATGAGCAGAACTCCTTTCTCTTTCTTCTTTCCTCCTTCCTCCATTGTCTCCTACTTCCTACGGTCAAGTCTTCGTATTTTCATGAACGTATTCAACCACAAATCTTGCGTTTTCAACCGGAGTGTCACGAAGCACGCCATGCCCTAAATTAAAGATATATTCACTGGATCCGCCGTTGTCGTCCAGAACCAGTTGTGTACGTTTTGTAAGAAATTCTTTTCTGGACGCGAGGAGAACCGCGGGTTCGAGGTTTCCTTGGATGGGGAGTTGGAGAATTTCCCGTGCGTTGGAGATCGAGATTCTCCAGTCGATGCTGAACACATCCCCTCCCGATCTCTTCATGGACTTTAAGAGATGCCCGTTGCCAGTGCCGAAATGGATCTTCGGAGTGTCGGGATAGTCGTGCCCCAGTGTATCAAATAATCTCCTCACGAAAGGGGCAATGTAATCTTCGTAATCCACCACTGAGAGGGCGCCGATCCACGAATCGAATAGCTGCACGACATCCGCACCGGCGTCGATCTGGGCCGAGAGGTACTTCGAGATCATGTCGACGAGCTTGGATAGAAGCAGACTCCAGGCATCCCGGTCCTCCATCATCAGTCTCTTCGTCTTCGCAAAGTCTCTGGACGGCCTTCCTTCGATGAGATAACTGGCAATTGTAAATGGGGCTCCCGAAAACCCGATCAGCGCGTGCCCCGTCCGATCTAGATTTTCTTTCACCCTTTTGATCGCTTCGAGGACGTAGGGAACGTGTTTTGCCGCTTGAAACTCGCGCAATTTTTCAACGTCCGCCACGTTCCGGATAGGATCCGCGATTATCGGCCCGACGTCTTCCTCGATCCGAAAGTTCACTCCCATCCCTTCCAGTGGAAGCATGATGTCCGCGAACATTACCGCCGCATCCACGCCCAACTCTTTGACGGGCAGTAGCGTGATCTTCTCGGAGATGGCCGGGGTTTTCGCGGCCTCCAAAACCTCGTGGTCTCTCCGGATTTCCCTGTAAGCGGGAAGGTATCTCCCGGCTTGGCGCATGAACCATACCGGCGTGCAGTCGGAGGATTCTCTCCTGCAAGCATTCAAAAAGCGCTGTCTTGGTTTCACGTATGATAGATTTCCTCTTTTCAAAAATTATTTCTGAAAAAGTTCTGTTGTGATACGGCCGTGTGGGATGTGGTAGGGTGAGAGCACTTTACAAAAGGGCGAGCAGCTCCTCGGGCGAACTCGAAACACAGGTAAAAATGGGCACTTCGAGCTGGGTGTACTTGCTCGCTTCCGTGGAGCGAAGCGCCATCACCAGCTCGAGAAAGTCGCTCGGATAGTCCGTCTCAAAAGAGAGGACAAACTCCTGGTCGTCCAGGCCGAAGGAGTACGAGGTGTTTATCTTCACCGAAGGGAACTTGTGGCCGGTGCGAATGTGATCCATCATGATCCGCTGCCTCTCCTCGGGAGGGAGGCCGTACCATTCCCTCTTCTTTACGAACGGGTACACGAAGAGGTACTTTGCGTCTCCAGGCACTTTCTTTAGGGCGTCGCCTTCTTGACCAGGATGTCGGTGATCCCGAATGTACTCGGATCGCCTTGTCATCGAGAGATAGGAATATGGTGTTGTCAAGCTTCGGCCGAGCGACGATTGGAATATTTCCGAGATGAGCTCTTGAAAATCATCCAGCCTTTCACTGATCGTCCAGAGCATAAAGTCCGCGTCGCCCCTCGTTCCAAAGAGCGAGAAAGTCTTGATAATCATCCGCTTCGAGAATTTTTCGAGGATCCGCGAAAACTCTTCCTTTGTGCCCTCTTTCATCTCGCTTCGTTCCGCCCACCAAGAGGGCAGGAACTTGAAGAAGGTGTACTTGAGATACTGCCTTCCCTCGCGCATCTCCTCCAATGACTGCTCCACGACGTGGTGATCGCGTTTTTTCACTTCCAGTACTTCGTCACGACTGGAAGCAGAAGTAACTGTCTGGTCCATCGCTGGTAACTCGCTCCTAATTTTGTTGGAATATTAGACCGTCTTTCAGTTCTCTTGAGAAGAGTTTTCTTCATTCTCCCTTGAGACGGGAGGCAAATTCTTTAGCAAAATACGTGATGATGATATCAGCTCCCGCCCTGCGAATAGCGTTCAGACTCTCGTCGACCACTTTCTCCTCGTTTATCCAGCCATTGGCAGCCGCCGCCTTGATCATGGAGTACTCCCCGCTCACATTGTACGCCGCCAGAGGGAGATCGAAATTCTCCCGCACCGCCCTTATCACGTCCAGGTACGGCAGGGCGGGCTTTACCATGACAATGTCTGCGCCCTGCTGCACGTCGATCCTAGTCTCCAGCAGAGCCTCCCTGACGTTCGAGGGATCCATCTGGTACGTCTTTCGGTCACCGAACTTTGGCGCGGATTCAGCGGCCTCTCTGAAGGGTCCGAAAAAGGCGGAGGCGTATTTTGATGAGTACGCCATAATCGCAGTGTCTCCCAATCCGCCGGATTCGAGCGCACCCCTCAACGCCAGAACTTGGTTATCCATCATCGCGCTCGGAGCGACGATGTCTGCCCCTGCGGAAGCTTGGGACGCCGCGATCTTGCCAAGGAGCTCGATCGTCCTATCGTTTTGCACGTAACCGCTTTCGTTCAAGATGCCGCAGTGGCCGTGATCGGTGTACTCGCACATGCAGACATCGCAGATCACTGTCAGGTCCGGCTCATTCTGCTTGATTCTCCTGACCGCCTGCTGGACCACTCCGTGGTCGCTGTACGCCTCGGAACCAACTGCATCTTTCTTCTTGGGCAGTCCGAAGACTAG
>JASHPQ010000025.1 GCA_030037995.1 Nitrososphaerales archaeon
TTGTACAGGAATTCGAAATTTTCTTCGAGCGAAGGCTCGCTGTACTCTTTCCTCATGCTCAGAATTACGGGTTCAAAGTTCTTCCAGATGGGTTCGAACCAAAAGGTGTCAAAGAACAGATCCTCGTTGAGCAGACCGTACTTTAGAAGTACGCCGCAGACCTCCAGAAAATGGCCCACGGAGTAAAAGTAGTTCGACCCTTCGCTGCCGCGCGGATATTTGTTCTGGAATTCTTGGAAGGAGCCCGCCTTGAACTCCTGCTGGGAAAAGATCCATCCGGAGAAGATCCTGTCGGACTGCTGAAGCTCATTCAGCTTCAGAAGAATCTGGGCGTCGTCAAAGGTAGGCCGCCCACTTCTCCCTCTCGACGCTTTTTTAGGCGTACCGCGAGCTTACTCCGGAGGAATTTCCTTCTGGAGCAGACTCAAATCTATTCCCTGACCCTTACGGACATAGTAAGATATTCCGTAAATTATTGCCCCCACGATGAACGTTGGAATGATCCCTTCGAACAGGACGGTCGAGAATGTACCGTTGGCCACGGGTTTTATGAGCGCGTATATGACAATGACCGAAGAGATGAAGCTGATCACTCCCACTATTGAAATGAGAGGAATGCCGCCGACTCTTTTGTTTGACGGTGACGGGGCAATTGCAAAAAGATCCTTCCTCCTGTAGGGAAAAACGATCGCCGCTACCGCAACAAACAGAAAAGCTATGAATATGCCTGCCGTGCCGTACGAGAAAATCTCCCCTAGGAGTCCTATGAGATAGTTTGTGGAATAGGCAAAGAAGAGCCCAATCAGTGTCATCACAATTACCGCCTTGATCGGGGTTCCGGTTCTGGGATTGACATCTGCCAGCGCCGAGGGCGTGACCCTGTCAAAAGACCAGGCAAACATGTTCCTGCTGATGGTAAAGAGAATCGATACGCCCAGCGCAAACGATGCAATGATGAAGCTGATGTTGAACAGGGTCACCAGTCCGACGTTGGGGTTCCAGAACATGGACAGCCCGGATCCCATGGGCAGGTTGATGTAGGGATAACTCGACGAGCCAGTTATCCAGAGAACCGACATTGCATTCGCGAAAGACGGGCCCTCCCCCAAGTACATTACGGCGATCATAATGATGCTGAATAACATGAAGATCGTGACCCCTCCGAACTGGGCAAAGATCTGCGACCGGGAGTTTCGCTTTATCTCCGAACTGAAGTAGGCAGAATAGTTGAACGCCAGATATCCCAAAAGCCCCAAAGCCCCGGCGTAAATGGTCGGGCTGGAAAAGACAGGCGGAATCCCCACCGGAGCTCCCATAGCCTGCCCCGCTGTAATTACAGCAGAGACATTGGAGCCAGATAGGTGATTGAAGTTTGCAGCAAAGGTGGTTGCTCCTGCGGCAAGCACCGTAATTACAAAAATGGCACCGATTCCCCAAGACAGGTACGTCCAATACTTCATGAACCTCGCGCTCCATTTCGTGCTCGCTGCGACCAAGAGTCCGGCGAGGAGTATGAAGACAACGGAAATCCAAAATTCCGTTTGCACGCTCTGAATCGTAGTGGCGAGGCTTATCAGACCGGCGTTATTCTGAAGCTTGCCAACATCATAAAATTCCTCGGCCAATGCCCAACCCGCAACCGCCGTGCCGATCGATCCGACAAACGAGATTGAAATGATCGTGATGGTAAAATTGGTGAAGAAACCCACTAGTGGGTGGATGATCCTGCCCACCCAGACATAGTCCCCTCCGGTCCTAGGAAGAGCTATACTGAAGAGAACATACATCGCAGCGAGCGGCAAAACGAGAAGAAAGCCAAACACCGGAGTGGCTATCGGATTTGCTCCCGGATATTCCCCCTCCGTAAGACCGATGGCGTTGAAAACGAATAACAGACCGATCCCTGACAGAATTACCCCCAGAGCATCCCAGGCGGAAAGTTGCTTAGTTAGTCCGGTCGCATCTCGAGTGAAGATCTTGGTACCTGTAGACGTATCCGTCATGCTATTTTTTCTAGGGAGGTCGTTCATTCCCTGTTATAAAAACAATCCCGGCGGATTCATTTCCGTGAAAAACGCCTAGAAAAAAAGCCGACGGAAAAAAGAGAGCTGCACCATTTCCGGGGACTCTAGCCGGCCGGTTTTGGCTTGCTTTTATAATTAAGATCAAATTCAACCCATGACGCCGTGCAGGGGTTTCCCAGCGCGACGTACAGCTTCAGCTGTTTTTTGCCCATCTCAATCACGGCGCTCCTGCAGGTCCCTGCGAATTTCGATTCGTATTCGTAATGTCGGCACGGAGTGTTCCCGCTTGGATGATCCTCTTTCTCGACCGAGGCATCGTAATGCGTGCTCATGATCCCCATGGCGGAGAGCCCGTCTATTTCGCCTAGATCATGCTTGATCGCCCTCGTGAGCGACTGGTATCTGTAGTAGGTACTCGAAGGATTTTCTCTGAGGAGCAGCTCTTTTTTGACTCCCTCGACCAGCGCATGATTCGTCATCGCGAGATACGTTTCCCTGCCCTTGGGCCTAATGACTTCGACCGAGTTAGGCGTCAGGTGAATCAGCACGGCATTTCCACTTTTGTCGCCGAGCATGAAACTCCCTGCGATTCCATTGTCCGCTTTTCTTATGAACTCGACCCCGGCGTCCACGTTGTCCACGAATTGCGCGAGATACCTGAAAATAGTCCACATCGGGACGCCCTTTCTGACATCCTCCGGCTTGGGGCCGTTCTCCAGCGCATTCCCAACCGCGCAGAAACCAGACTCATTCACCACCGTGTGATACCCTAGGTACCCCGGCATAATTGGAACCGCGAATCGGTACCCTTCCGTCGGTGCAGCATCAAGGAGTACCAGAAATTGATCCGTGAAGCGGACGCCGTCGTCATTGTGCCCCATGACAAGGTTTCCTTTTTTCGTGCCATCTCCCCACGAGGCGAAAGAGCTGCACAGCAGACCTTCGAGCCCTTTCTTTCCGCCTCTTTCAAGAAGAATATTGATCTGGGCATTCAAAAGTACGATGTCGTCATAGGATACTTGCGCTCCGGTTGCCACTCCCTCCATTTCTTCAACGAAGCTCGGATGACAATCTCGAATCTTCTCGCTATAGACGGCAAGGTCTCCCACGATGTCAGACTTGCTGCAGCCCAGATAATTTACCAGACCTCCCCAGGTGTCGGCAGCGGTTTTGGATATCCGCTCTTTGCACTTTGCCCCATGCCCCCTGCCGAGCTCGTACGGCGCACCCCGAACTGTGACGACGGGGATGGGACCACTCCAGGGATAGAGATAGCTGGCTGGCTCCTGTCTCAATACTTTCCAAGATCCATTTTCTCTTTCCCTAGGCTCCGACAGAGTGCTCTGAGTCTTCATCGTAGTTATCTCGTTGTGGGGTAAATTCTCTGTTAAGAGTTATTCGGTGAACGATTCTGTTAAGTTAGGAGACATAGCAAATTTGGCGTTGTAGCGCTTCTATTAGGCTGACCAGCGTTATTTAGGAACCTGAAAGATCGAAAATAGTCTGCCCGCATGCTACCTTACAGAAGTGGACAAAGGGTTAGCCGTTCGCTTGTGAAGTGAATACACCAGTCCAGCGAATACGGTAACGATCCCAGCGGCCTGCACAAGAGGCCCGCTCGGAAAGAAGAAAACGTTGTTGCTTGAAAATGAATAGACGCAGCTTATGCCGAGATAACAATTCCCTACTCTCAAAGCAGCTACTAGTATTCCAACCAAAAGAAGTGAGATACCTGCAATTGAGAAAGAGTAGATCTTTTTCAACTCACACGCGAATCTAAGTTTGTGAGATTTATTTTTTCCCTCGTGCCTCTTAACTTGAATCCGGTGAACGAAGGCTAAAATAGCTCGTGATACTGGCGGGAGAAATCCGTGGAGTACAAATCTAACATTCCTTATTCGTGGGAAGTCAGGAGCAAGTATCTCGATTTACCCTTCCCAGAGTCCGAGTACGAGCAACGCGTCGATCGCATGAGAGGGGAGATGGCGAAGAAAGACATCGACACCATTGTCGTATTCGGAAACTCTCACGACAAGGGCGACCTGATGTACCTGTCGAACCTTTTCCCGTTCGGGAGGGCAGCCCTGATCTTGGGAAGAGAAGCTGCTCCATTGTTGATTACTGACGGGATTCTCCACGAAGAACCGATAAACTCGTATAGCTGGATGACGTGGATTCGGGACTTTCGGCCGGTCCACCGGGGCGCGGAAGAATTTGCTGCGGTGATTGCGGACGCCCTAAAAGAAAACCGGGTAAAGACGATTGGTACTGTTGGAATGGACAATCTTTCCGCGAACATCTGGGAGCGTCTTAAAGAGTCCGTCAGGGATGTCAGCTGGGAGGACTTTTGGTATCCGTTCACCATGGTAAAAAGTATCAGGAGTCCACGTGAGGTCTCTCTCCTTAAGCTGGTCGGAAAGATTACGGCGGGAGGAATGAAAGCTGCCGTCGAGTCTATTTCCGAAGGGAAGACGGAGCACGAGATTGTGGCGATTGCGAACAAGACGATGTTTGAGTTAGGCGCCCACGATCTTTTCTTTTCTACGATCGTTAATTCCGGTCCAAAAAGCGGGCTGAAGCACTCCTACCCAACGGGGCGGAAGGTCGAGGTGGGTGATATGATCTATCTGGACATGGGCGCGAGCAGGTACGGCTACAACTGCGATATGTCCAGAACGGTCGTGCTGGGAGGAGCGAACACGGAACAGCGGGCCGTCCTCGATGTCATACTTGACGGATACCAGACGCTGACTAGCCGGATGAAGCCGGGCGTGAACAGCAAGGAAATCATCGAGGAAGCGAGCAAGCTCGAAAAGGAATCGGGTCTGACGGAGAAGTACAAAGGAAGGATATTTCTCGGCCTTGCAATCCATCACGCCGTAGGAACGTCGTTTGCAGAGTTTCCCACCTTGGGCTTCCCAGAAACGGTCTTGAGGGAAAACATGACCTTCGCGTTCGAACCAATGGCTCACATTTTGGACTTTGGGACGGCTGTAATAGAAAACATGATCTTAATCACTCAAAATGGGCAGGAGTCAATAACGCCTTACGAAATCGTTCATTGGTAAAGTCAAAAAGAGATTGACAAGGGCTGGAACTTCGCAGCCGCTTCCAGAGAACCTGTGTTTGCGAATTGATGCTCAACTGGTGAAAGAGACAGACCGATTCCCGCCAACCGACCGACTAACGGCTTGGTGATTGGAAGAAGAAATAGAATTTTAATATCGGGCCGCTATTGGAGTGGTTGCAGAAGCAATTTGAAAATAATCTCGTTCCTCTATCCGGGCGGCCCTGCCGCAAAGGAGACTCCTGAGCTACTGGGATGCGCCGAGAATGCCTTGGGCTTGAGACCGTTCATGGAAGCAAAGGGACAAGAGTTTCTATCACTCACCGACAAAGAGCGCGATCTTGACAAACATCTCCCAACGACCGATGTCCTGATTACGACTCCGTTTTGGCCAGCTTATGTTACCGCGGAGAGGATTGCGAAGGCGCCAAAGCTCAAGCTCATCCTGACAGCCGGTGTCGGTTCAGATCACATTGACCTAGCGGCGGCGGCAGATCACAAAATTACTGTCGCCGAGATCACGGGCTGCAACGTGGTCAGTGTCGCGGAGCACGCCGTTATGCAGATTCTCGCACTTGTTAGGAATTACATGCCGGCCTACACTCAGGTCATAGATGGCCGGTGGGACATCGGCGAGATTGCTGCAAAATCGCACGATCTTGAGGGAAAGACAGTCGGTATAGTTGGAACGGGACGCATCGGGCAGAGACTCGCGATCCGATTGAAAGCCTTCGACGTTCCGATGCTCTACTACGATTTTAGACGACTCAGCACGGTGGAAGAACAACTTCTGGGAATTCGTTACTCTCTCTTGGACGATTTGCTTCCTCGCTGCGATGTAATTTCTATCCACTGCCCCCTAACGCCGGAAACCGACGGGCTATTCAACCGCGAGCGCTTGTTCAAGATGAAGAAAGGAGCCTACCTCGTAAACACCGCGCGCGGAAAGATTGTAAATACCAAAGCTTTGGTGGAAGCTATGGAAAGTGGGCATCTCGCTGGATATGCGGGGGACGTCTGGTATCCTCAGCCGGCTCCTGCGGATCATCCGTGGCGCCACATGCCAAATCACGCGATGACACCTCATGTTTCTGGCACTTCGCTTGAAGCCCAAAAGCGGTACGCTGACGGCATCAAGGACTGTCTTGAACGATTTTTGGACAACAAGCCGATAGAGCGGGATTATCTGATCGTTGAGGGAGGAAAAGTGGTGAGCCCGAGCTATTCTTACGCTTTTTCCAAACGGTAAAAGGGAGCTTCAGCGGACGTATTCACGAGCTGC
>JASHPQ010000263.1 GCA_030037995.1 Nitrososphaerales archaeon
GAAGTAGTTTGTAATATTGAGACGCGCAGGATCGGAAACCGCCTTGTAGATTTGGGCCTTCAGCCGCTGGTATTTTCCAATGTCGGGGTGAATTATTACCCTCGGATCTTTCTCAATCGCAATTTCAGGATCGAAAACCGCCGGCAGCTCCCTGTACTCCACCTCGATTAGGTCGCATGCTTCTTCTGCAGCTTCCAGCGTCTCCGCGGCCACCGCCGCGATCGGCTCGCCGACGTAGCGCACCTTCCCCCGGGCGAGTATCGGAGTGTCGAGTAGCCCTCTGCCTCTCAGCCCGTCGGAAACATCCCCCCCGGTGACGACCGCGCGTACCCCCGGAACTTGGAGGGCCCTTTCCTTGTTTATCTTGACGATCTCAGCATGGGGAAATCGTGACCTGTGAATTTTTCCGTAAAGCATCCGAGGCAGTTCCATGTCGTAGGCATAGACCGCGCTCCCTGTGACTTTTTCCCTCCCGTCAATCCGGGGAACAGATTTTCCAATGACGACCAGTGCGTTCTCTTTTTCATGCACAGCTTCCAATTGCTGCGACAATGAGGAGAACCCCGGTTTCAAGCGTCGGCGTCGCTATGCTGTTCTTTGAGGATCTTGATGAGGTGGGCGTCGCGCTCCCGTATGGTTTCCTGCGCGTTCCTGCCGTCCTTCCAGTCGTAGAAGCCCTTTCCCGTCTTCACCCCCAGCTCGCCGGAGTTAACCATGCGCTTCACAAGCCGCTGCGGGTTGGTGGAGGAATCGAGACTCTTGTACAAAATATTCGCGACGTTCTCCACAAGATCTATTCCAGAAAGATCCGCGAGTTCCAGCGGGCCGAGGATTTCGAGCCGGGTACCTAGCGCTTCCTTGACGATGTTGTCCACATCTTCTGCTGAAGCCGTGCCACTTTCGACCAGAGAAGTTGCTTCGCGGATCATGGCATACAGGATTCTAATTCCAATCTGACCCGGCACGTCTCGATTCACCACGGCAGGCTTCTTCCCCACCTTTCTCAAAATGGAAACTGTCTTGTCAACAGTATCCGAAGACGTTTTTTCTCCCCGGGTCACCTCAACTGCTGATACGAGGTGCGGAGGGTTCCAAAAGTGCGAACCTATGACTCTCTCCGGGCGCGTCGTGACACTGGCGAGTGTCCTTATTGGAATCGCAGTAGTGTTCGTGGCAATAATAGTTGAACGATCTGTCGCCCGCTCCACTTTTCTGAATACTTCTTTTTTCGCATCCACGTTTTCAAAGACTGCTTCGATCACAAAAGAAGTGCTCTTCACCCCTTCTGCCAGATCAGGCGTGGTGGAGATTCGAGATAACACTACCTCTTTTGATTCCGCCAGTAGGCCGGAGTTTTCCATAGTATTGAGGTTAGCGGAGATCTGCCGAAGAGCAGAATCTAACACTTGCTGGTTTAGATCGATGAGCGTAACGGGGAAGCCGGCAGAAGCAAAGACTTGGCCGATCCCTCTTCCCATAAGACCGGATCCGACCACAGCGATCTTTCCTTTCCCTTCGTCGTTATTCCCGTACCTTTTTTCCCCGGAATTTTCCATGTGTCCGTAAGAAGCCCGCTTTGGCGCCTTTTATTTGTTTTATATCAATATGCTGCCGAGCAAATCGCTTTTCTAATATGAAGATCACTAATGATTTATCAAAGAAAGGTAAAAAATGGGTTCGAGCTTCACGAGGATTCTTTTCGCAACTGATGTGCACGGTAGCGATCCAGTTTGGAGAAAATTCATTCGCGGCGCCGATCGCTACAAGGCAAACATCCTGATAATCGGGGGTGACATTACCGGTAAAAATGTGGTGGCGGTCACAGAGAACCCAGACGGCAGCTACTCGGCGGAATTTCAAGATCAAAAGCACTTTTTGAAAAACAAGGAGGACTTGAATCGCTTTGAAGATAAAGTGAGGACTACCGGGACTTACATGTACACTGGATCCGCCAAAGAAATGGCAGAACTCGCGGTTGACAAAGCCCGCGCCGAGAGGATCTTCAGTGAGCTCGTTTTGCAGAGGCTGAAAGAGTGGGTGGATTTTGCAGACAAAAACGCCACCACCCCGTTGTACGTCAACGCAGGAAATGATGACGAGCAGGGTGTCGACGAGGTGCTGGGTGCGAGCAAGAAAATTGTCCAACCCGAAGACAAGGTCATCAAAATCGATTCAAGACACGAAATGATCTCCGGAGGGTTTGCAAATATCACGCCGTGGCACTGTCCCCGGGACTTGACCGAAGAGGAGATCGCGAGAAGGCTTGAGAAAAAGATACAGCTCCTCGATGACCCCCGATCCGCGATTTTCAATCTACACTGTCCACCGATAAATTCCGGCCTCGACACATGCCCCAAATTGGACACCTCGGTGACGCCTCCGAGACCGTTCATGAATGCTGGAGGGGTCATACTGTTCGGGGCGGGCTCGACGGCCGTGAGAGCCGCGATTGAAAAGTATCAACCCATGCTCGGGCTGCACGGCCACATTCACGAATCTAAGAACGTAGCCAAAATCGGAAAGACCGTGTGCATCAACCCCGGGTCCGAGTACGGGGAGGGCGTTTTGAGGGGAGCCCTAGTGAATATTGAAGATTCGGGCTACAAATCGTACCAGTTTGTTGCCGGATAGAGCTCAGACCCAATTAAGGCAGTTCCAGAATGCATTTATAGATTAGGCCGTGAAGCCCGGGCGTTCTATGGGATCAGAACCGGGTCAACCAGAGGGAGGACCGGCCCAGAGCCAGCAAAAGATCTTCTCTAGGAATTCTTCTGGACTAGTTCGCGAGATTTCGACCAGCCAAGCCTTCATCTACAATTTCATGGCAATTGGGCTCTATGGGTTTACGTGGGCTACTCTTTTCTCGGTGGGGTATACCTCTTCATTTCTTGGGGCGAACATCGGCCTCGCAATCGTTCTAATGGCAATTTCCGCCATTCCGTTCTACCTTTGTACGTCAATGCTCTCCTCCGCGATGCCCCGAGCGGGCGGTGACTACGTGTGGCAGAGCCGTGTCTTGCACCCCTCACTGGGATTCGCTTCGACTTTTTCAGCCTGGACGGTGTGGCAGTGGTACTTTGCCAGTTTCTTGGGCGTCGTCATGACAACGATAGGTTACCAGCCGCTTTACGCGCTCTTGGGATTGACTAATCCAGGCGATGCTAATTTTGCAGCTTCACTCGCAGCAGGATACGGCCAGGTAGACAACCAACCGGTCTTTATAATTACTTCAGTAATCATTCTCTTGGGTTTTGCGATCGCGGCCCTGGGAATCCGATTCTACGTCCGACTCCAATACATTTTGTTTGCTGGTAGCGCCGTTTCTGCAATTACACTATTGGGCGTTCTTGCAAGCACTAGTCGTGCTGGATTCATTTCCAGATTGAATACTTTTGCAGCTCCGCTCATCGCGGCAGGAAATCAGAGCCAGATCAGCACTGCTAACGTGAATGCGGCCGGCGGATATTATCAATACATAATCAAGACTGCGTCTCTTTCGACCGCACCGTTTAGCTTGTGGAGCACGCTGCTCTTGTGGGGAATTATCTGGATCTCCTTTGGCTACGCTTTTTGGAGCATTTACAATCTCGGTGAGATCAAGAGGGCTGGGAATCTTCGCGGTCAAGCCATAATGCAAATTGGATCTGCCTTGATTTTCGCGATCTTTTTGCTCGCTCTGTGGTACCTCCTCGAAAATGTGATTGGAGTACCATTCTTGAGATCCTTCTTTACATTGTATGGAAATTCGGATCCATCGACAAATCCGCTTGCCTTCCTGTACACCCCATACTATCCGGCACTGGTTGCATCAATCAGCACAAGCCCGACTGTCTGGGCTTTAATTCTCGTCGGCGCCACCTTCGGTATCTTCCAGGTAATATTGATCGTCTACTTTGCATCGACTAGGATAATGCTTGCGGCCTCGTTGGATCGGGTCCTTCCGGAGAGGCTCTCATACGTAACGTCGAAAACTCACTCCCCTATCGTGGCCCTAGTCGTATCTGCGATCGGTTGCGAAGCTTTTCTCTATCTTATCGTATACGCGTCCAGTTCAACCAGTTACTTCGACACTGCCGGACTTGCCACCCAGATCGCATATGTACTGATCAGCATCACCGCTATACTTTTCCCATTCAGGAAAAAGCAGATTTACGACGCCTCGCCCGTTTCAAAGTACAAAATTGGGGGCCTTCCGATACTGTCGCTCGCAGGAGTCCTCGCACTAATCGTGAACCTTTTCATTGGTTACATTTTCGTTGCAGGGCCTCCGCTTGGTTTTCTTTCCTTCTACACGGCGAGTTCTTTTGAGTTCGTAATCGGGATCTTTGTTGTCTGCTTTATCGTGTATTGGATAGCATTTGCTGCTAGAAAGAGTCAGAAGATAGATCTTTCGCTGTCTTTTGCGGAGATCCCGCCCGAGTAGCTTAAGGAACTAAAACTTTCTACAATCCAAGCAAGTTCTTCGCATTGCGGTAGAAGTAGAGCTCGAACTCTTCCTCGCTTAGATTCACCGCGGTGGCCCGCGCGATCTCCACCGCGGGATTATGAAACGGAAAGTCAGATCCGTACATCACCCGGTCCTTTCCGACGACGTCGATCGCTTCCTTGATCTTGGTTCCCATGGGCATCGCGCTCGTCTCAAGGTAGAGGTTGTCCATCCGTTTTGCCGTGTTGATTGCGGCTTGGATGTAAAGGCCGTGCCCATCCCCCATGTGGAGCATCACGATCTTCACATCGGGAAAATTCTCTGCCAGCTCTCCGACGCTCCAGGGCAGTGAAAACGGTGAGTGTCCTGTGTGTATCAAGACCGGAACCCCAGCTCTTTTCGCTTCCTCCATTATTGGGTGAACGATATCGTCGTTCGGGAGGAAAGCCTGGAACAGCGGATGCAACTTTATTCCCCTGAAGCCCCACTCCTTCAGTGCAACACGGACCTTTTCTGCGGCTGTCTCTTCGTGAGGATTCGGCCAGTAGCACCCCACCAATTGCTCGGGATACTTTTGGACTGCCTTCCTGACAAGCTCATTGTCCATGAAATACACCGCTGATTTCACAACGTTGTAGTCTTCCATGGACTTCACGAGCTCCTCCTCGGTCAGCGACACATTTGCCCACCCCCCGAACGTTCCGACGTGAACGTGAAGGTCGATCTTCTTGCCTGGATACAGCCTCGCCGCGGTGATGGTCATCTTCGAACTAGGTCTCGGGGACGCATCCCTGAGAAGATCTTTTTAAAATTCAACGTCTGGGATGTCTATTCAAAGAGGACGGAAGATAGAAAATATGCATTCTTTCATTGCGGCCGAAAAAGAGGCCTTTATCTGCGTTAGGAAGGGATACAGGGTGCAGCCGGGGGAAAGCGTGCTGGTGCTCGCCGATGGGAACCACGAGCTGGAAGCCCAAGCGCTCGCGGCCGCCGCCAATTCCGTCGGAGGGGATGTCGCTCTCATGGACATCTCATCGATCGTGGCGCAGGGGTTGCTAATGCCGGGGATCCCCGAGCCGCCGAAGCACGTTAGCGCTGCCGTGAAAAATTCCGACGTGATCATCATCAAGACGGAGATCGATTACGCGCACCGGTTCGCCCACACCACCACGGTTCGCGACGCCGTAGACAATCAGGTGAGGATCGCTTCCGTCGAGGAGGGCCTCGGATCCTGGGGGTTGACTGAAGCAGATATCGACAAGGTCGAGAAGCGTACGGACACGCTGATCCACGTTTTCAAGGGCGCCGATAAGATCCACGTCACCTCCAAACAGGGCACGGACATTTCACTTTCCATAAAAGAGAGGCCGCCGCTCAAGGTGACTCCGGTTAGACAGAAAGGAGTGATGATGGGCCCCATGCCCCTCTGGGGAGAGGTCGCTTACGCTGCAATCGAGGACAGCGCCAACGGCCAGATCGTAATGGATGGCGTGATGAACGTGGTAGCTCCCTACGGAGTGAAGAACTACATCACCGTGAAGGCGAAAAACGGGAGGGCGTACGAAATCACGGGAGGAGAGGAAGCCCAAAAGCTGAAGAGCGTGCTTGCATCCGCAGACGAGGGGTCGAACGTGGTCGCAGAGTTCTCGCTCGGTTCGGGACACTTGGTAAAGTTCGGCACTCTCTCCGAGAAAGGGAAGCTGGGGACAGTTCACTTTGCCCTCGGGGACAACCACCACGCGTATCCGGGCGGCAAGAACGTCTCCAAATGGCATCTTGATGCCACCGTCCGCTATCCCACGGTAGAGGTCGACGGAAGGACGATCATCAAAGACGGCGAGTGGGTTTTCGAAAAGTAATCCGAAAAAACATCTTTTCTCTCTCAAACCCACTGTCAATCTTTTGGGAACGGATCTGATTTCGCTTCTTGGCGGTCTTTCGGCCGAAAGAATTTCTCTTCACTGAGGATCGGGAAGCAGCCCTTCGCCGGTTGAAAGCGGAGGGAAAGAAAGCGCACGCCATCGCCGGCGGCACAGGCTTCTATGAGCTCGCAAGAAGGGGATACGTTCCGGAAGTAAAGCAGCTGGTTTCCCTGATGAAGCTCGGCCTCGACCATGTCAGGGACGATCCATCCAGTCTGATCGTGGGTGCCACTACCAAACTTCAAGACCTGCTGGATTCCGGTTACGGCGACCAAAGCGGCCTGGAGGCCGTGGGGGATGCCCTGAGAGAGATCCGTCCGGTCCAAGTGAGAAACGTTGCGACCGTCGGGGGCGAGATCTGCATCTCGGTGCCGATCGTGGACCTGCCCACCGCCCTACTCGCTTGTGACGCTAGGCTGAGTATAATGGGTCCGGGGAACGGAGAGCGATCTCTAAACCTCGAAGATTTCTATGTCGATGCCTTCCTCACGAAACTGAAGTACGGGGAAATTGTGAAGGAGATCAAGATCCCGAAGAATGCTCCCGGTCGGGAGCACTCCGCGTTCGTGAAGCTCGGGCGCACGGCTTACGATTTCAACCTCATCAACGCCGCCGTGTCGATAACTGTGAAAGAAAACGGGAAGCTCGAATCGATCAGGGCATTTCTCGG
>JASHPQ010000264.1 GCA_030037995.1 Nitrososphaerales archaeon
GATGTCCTGGCACCGTCGAGAGGAGCATCAATGAGAGTAACGGAGTGTCCGTCTTTTCTAAGATAGTAGGAGATGAACATTCCAGTTACACCTCCGCCCAAGACTACGATTTTCATACGATTTTTTTGAAAATTTGTCGAGATTAATAACTTATCTCGATATTAGAAACTGTCCTTGACAGCATCCGAAAATTATCGAGATATGATCCGACGTATGGAGTTACAGAAATAAGACCTGACCAAAGATCTCCACTGAAAGTATAACGAATTTACACTTGGAAAATGAAAAGTAATTCAGGACAGCGTTTTAGAGCGTAAAGAGCAAATATCTTTTTATCTTTCGCATTGTGAGCGCATACAGATTGAAAATCTCTTGTGGTTCCACTTATATCACTAATTCTTATTCGAAGAGCCGCGGGGGCAGATACGTAGCCCTTCCCACTACAGAAGACCTAGTCGATTCTCTGAATTGGGCTTCCTCCGCGGGGTTTGGTGCAATGGAATTTATCTTCTCACGTATGCAAATGTTAAGTTTCGAAAAAAAGGACGTCGATGCAATTCTACAAGGCTGCTTAGAACTGAATATCAGGATACCCCAAGTTTTCTTTCCATTTATTTTTCACTCATTTCCAACATCTGATTCGTGGCAATATACAGTCGACAATTTTTCGAAGTGCATCGAGATTACTAAAGAACTAGGCGCTGATATTATCGAGTTAACCTCGCCTACAGTACCTGATGCCGAGTTAAGCTGGGAAGGAATGTATCCTGAAGGTCCCCCAACTAACGTTATCTTTCATAGAAGAGCTGAATGGGAAAATGTTTGGGGTTTGTTCTGTTCATATGTTGGTGAACTTTGCGATATGGCGAAAGCCAATGGACTGAAACTAGCGATCGAACCTCGACCAACTGAATTGATCAGTAACACTGATTCTATGATGTTGTTGTTGTCGAAGACTAATTCTGCGAACCTCGGGGCAATCTTTGACACAGGACATCATTTTGCAATGAAAGAGATTATTCCTTTGTCTATTTGGAAACTGGGGCATTCTATTTTTTCTGTTCAATTAAGTGACAATGACGGAGTTATTCAGCACCATTGGGCTCCTGGAGAAGGAAAAATTGATTGGCCCTCGGTTTTGAGAGCCTTCTACCAAGAAGGATACGATGGTTATCTTGGAATAGAGTCTTCTGGAATTGGAGGCAACGCGTCAGACTTTATTAAAGCAAAGGAATTTGTACAGAACATTCTCAATTCATTCGAAGTCAGGGTTTTATCAACTGGGTAACACAATAGGAAAATTATGGAGAGTAAGATTTTCGGGGCTTCTTGTAAAGAACCCGCTCTCTGGAAGAAGGTGAAGCGAAAATATGAGCCTTGATTCTTTGTCGCTTCCAGTAGATGACTTGAATATTAGTGAGATTCGTATCTCAAATCCGATAAGAACGGATATCGGTAATATCGAGGCACTGTCCAGGTCAATAAATCAAGTCGGCTTACTTCAACCAATTATTGTCAGACCTCTTGATAATTTCTTTGATCTCGTAGCAGGTCACCGAAGATTGGAAGCATGCAAGAAACTCAAATGGCGCAAAGTTCCTTGCCACGTGGTGGAACTCTCTGATAAAGCTGCGTTTGAGGTCGCACTAACAGAAAACTTGGACAGGAAGACTTTGGATCCGCTTGAGGAAGCTCGGGCTTTTGAAAAATATGTTGCAATGAGTGGATGGGGAGGTTTGAGTGAGCTGTCGAAGACCATAGGATTTAGCCCTTCCTATATTTCAAAAAGGATCGCTCTCCTTTCGCTTCCCCATGAGGTAATCGACCAAATTTTCCGAAACGGGAAAATTCCAAGTCTGGCGGAGGAGCTTCTCTCTTTGGATTCGGATAATCAGATGGAAGTTGCCAGAGCAATAGAGAATCAAGGTCTTTCGACGCGAGATGTGCGGAAACTCGTGAAAACAATCAATCTCGAAAAATCCCAAACGGGTAGAGAAAAATCTGAAAGTCTGTGGGCTGTGCAAGAAGATCGGAGCAAATTAGTAGGTAGCTGCATAGACTTGACGATTACGGCACTGAGACTTGCCCTATCAAGAATGGACATTGCTCTGGAGAAGCTTGACAAGGAGTGGATAGAGAAAGAAATGATCTCGCAGTATAGGCTCACCCTTCACGACCAAATCGATTCCTTGATCCGCCTGAGGAAAAAGCTTAGGTCGTCATGAGGATCCCTAAGTTTCAAATTACATTCGTCGATAATGGAAAACTGTCTTTTTCAGATAGGATACCTTGCAAAAGGAAATGTGACCCTTTGGCGGCACCTGGACTCCCGGGAGATTAACCCGGTTGGCCATTTGCCCGGGCAAGAGCGACAAATTCAATTTCAGCATAGATCCCTTCTGCAAATCCGACTTGGACTGTGGTCCTTAAGGGAGGATTTCTGGGAAAAGTCTTTCTCCATTCGGCATTCAGATACTTTTCACGCAGTGTTATATCAGAAAGAAAGACATTAACCTTGAAAACAGTCTCAATGGAAGCACCAGCTTTAGCTAGACGCTCCTTCGCAATATTCATAATGTTACGAATTTGTGTCTCAGGATCCCCCGGTTCTCCCGTGATTCCGCTCGTGAATACGAACTCACCAACTTTCTTGTAATCGGAAACAATTGGTTCAGACATTTACACTTCAATACGATTCCGACTTTCCTGCTAATAACATTTCTAAGGTCGACCAACTTACATTCGTCCTGACTAAAGTAGGTCAACACCATAGAGCCGCGGTGGACTAATAATTAGACAAAGATTTGACATAGGTTTCGCGGAGTAGCACTCTTGCGAATTTGTCGGACAATCTCAGTGCCTCCCTCTGAATTTACATCTACAACTAGTACTATAGCACCATCAGCCGCAAATGGATTAGCGATACTCCTACCGATCCCTCCAACTGATACTATGATAGTGACGACCTTTGTATCAAATCTTCGTGGTTTTTCTAAAAGATCATCCGCGAATAGCTGTGGAACGGAGGTCAAACTCAGTCCCAAAACCTTTGTTCGTAGCCTTCAGGAAAGCCAGTGAAGCGGTTGCACAATCTTGTATCGCTAGACCAACAGATTTGAACAGGGTAATGTCGATTGCTGATGTTCTACCTGGCTTTCTTCCTGTAATTACTTCTCCAAGATCTGCTAAAATATTATCTTCAGTTATAGTTCCTTCCTTAATTGGGATTAACAAGTCCCCCGCTTCTAATAATGCAGCTTTTCTTTGATCAACAATTATCTGAGATCGCCTAATTGTTTCGCTATCGAGCTCGCGTTC
>JASHPQ010000265.1 GCA_030037995.1 Nitrososphaerales archaeon
CGGTACGCATCTTCAAAAAACTCTCCCCACTCCCGGGGAGTAATCCCGAAGAGCATCCTGCCGCGGGCCTCTTTTATCCCTAGAGCAGTTCCGCTTTTCTTAGGGCGTCTTTAACTTCTCGCTTTTCGGTCTCGGAGATGGCCATCAAGGGAGGCCTCATGAAGATGCTTTTCTCGCTGATCACTCCCATCGCGGAAAGGGCGTACTTCGTCCTCGCCCGGTAATTGCGCACAGGAGCTCCGTAGACCGCATCTGCGAGGGGCTGTACTCTTTCCCGAATCTCCTGCGCCTCGCTCACGTTCCCATCCTGCACGAGATCAAACATCTTAACGAGATCTCGCGTCGCGGGAGTGCCGAACCCGATGAGAGCCCCGTCGCACCCGAGGACGAAAGACTCGAAGATGAAGTTGTCATTCCCCGTGAGAAAGGAGACATTCGGTGCATTGTCCCGGAAGAGTCTCAGCGTGTCGACGAATTTTTTGGCGTCAAAGAGCGCTTCCTTTATCGCGATTGTCCCCGGCAACTTCGCGAGCTCCATGAGCGTCTTCGGAGAGAACTCTACGCCGCCCAGAGCCGGCTGGAGCTGGAAGAGAATTATCTTGAGGTCTGCCTCGCTCGATATGCGGGAGTGATATTCCACGGGCATCTCCGGATCCAGCGGATACCCAAAGAAAGCAGAATTGGGAAAGACCAGCCCGGCGCTGGCGCCTGCTTGCTTTGCTTCCCTTGCACACTTTACGGCAGAGTCAGTGGAGGATCCGAGAATTCCAGCAACCAGTGTCGAGTCATCTCGCAAGACTTTCTTTGCCGAGCTGATTACGGTAATTCGTTCTTCGGGGGTCAGCGTCGGCCCCTCCCCGGTGTCTACATTGACCGCGACGCCGGATACCCCCGCTGATTTTACCCACTTTAGGTAACGACTGTACTCGTCAAGATCGGGCTGGAACTTCGAGTCCATCGGAAGGACGACAGCGGGTATGATTCCCTTCAACAAAGGAGAAAGAACAGCACCGATAATTTGTTCTCAAACTGCAGGGAATTTGCGATATAAGCCTTGTCTGAGAATATTTCGTTAAAAATTGGCAGAAACTGTAATCGTTCCCACAAGGCTTAATCTACCGCGGATTGATTTCTACCACGATGCAAGGATCGAAGATAGCGATCATAGGCGCCGGCAGCTTGGCGTTTTCTCTCTCGATGGTGACGGATTTCAGCCTCACCAAGAGCATCGCGGATAGCAGGGTCGTCCTGATGGACATTGACCCCAAGCGCCTGGATGCAGTCTACAGTTTGACAAAACGCTACTCGCAGGAGCTCGGATCTCGACTGCAGGTTGAAAAAACCATGGACATGAAGGAAGCCATACGAGATTCGAATTTCGTGATCAACTCCGCCTTCGCGGACGGGTACGACGGTTTAGGGCAGATGATCGAGGAGGCCGAAAAGTACGGCTACTACAGGGGCCTGGACGCGACTGAGTGGAACATGGTGAACAACTACACGATCTACACCGGTCACAAGCAGTACCAGATAGCTCTCGGGATCGCAAGGACGATAGAAGAAGTGGCGCCGGATGGGTGGATGTTGGAAGCCGCAAATCCCCTCTTGGAGATAACTACGATGCTTCTCAGGAAGACGAAGGTGAAGGTGGTGGGCTTTTGCCACGGTTTCCACGCGTACGCGGGTTTGGCGAGGGTCGCCGGGATCGCCAATCCGGATGAGCTGGACTTTCAGGTGGTGGGCCTGAACCACGACGTCTGGCTGACGCGTTTGAAGCAAAACAACAACGATCTGTATCCCGTCATCGACGAGTGGCTCCGTTACAGGGCAGAAGCGTTCTGGAGCTCATATGTCCTAGATGTCTGGGAGGAGCAGTTCAGCCGGGCTGCGGCCGACATGTACCGCCGGTACGGCCTCTACCCGATAGGGGACACCACCAGAAGCGGGCCCTGGACGTATCACAGGGATCTCAAGACAAAACAAAAGTGGTACGGCCCGGTCGGCGGAGTGGATTCTGAAATAGGCTGGACTATGCGGCTGCTGAGAAACCGGAGAAATCTGGATCGATTATTTCGTTTGGCTACCAATACGGAGGTTTCCCCCCTCAAGGAGCTTCCCCCTGTGAAGAGTGGAGAGCAGTTCGCCGATTTTATCGACTGTGTGACCAATGGTGCCGAGAGAAGGCTGGTCCTGAACGTGAGAAACCAAGGTGCCCTAAAACACATTCCAGAGGATGTCGCGGTGGAAGTTCCGGTTCAAATGGTCGGGGATAAGATGACTGTAGAGCCTTTGGAACGACTCCCACGCACCGTGGAAAAGTTCGCCCTGATTCCCCGATGGGAAAGGATGGAGTGGGCCCTCGAAGCTTTCGACGCTCTTCAGGAAGGCGGAGCCCCAGCCTACAAAGAAGCTCTTGCAAATATTCTGATGACGGATGCGCGGACACACTCCACTGAGCAAGTGTCCAGCGTCCTCGATTCGATCATGAGCATGCCTTACAATAGGCCGGAGAAAGCTGCATGAAATCCGACGCTTTGGGCGCTTCGTCTGGACTGCCGAAGGCGCTTCTACTATGATCTCCACCTCAGGGTTCCGAGACTACTGCCTGACGCAGACCCGTCATGTAGCCTATCGCATGCAAGCGTCCGAGCACAGAGTACCCGGGAACCGCCGCATCGTCCCCCTCCAGAGTCGGAGTATGGTCGCAGCGCATGATCCCATTGAAGCCAATTTCCTTGTAGGCGCGCATGCATTCCATCATATCCGTCTTGCCCTCGTCTACGAAAGCTTCGGCAAATTTACTGGCGTCTCCCTTTACATCCCTGAAGTGCACGAAGAATATTTTTCCCGATTTTCCGAGATGGCGGATAGCCGTCGGGAGGTCATTCGTCATCAGAGTAAAATTGCCTTGGCATAATGTGATCCCGTTGACATTGCTTGGATCGATGTCCAGTAGACGCTCGAAGGAGGAAACGCTGTTCATGATCCTCGAGATCCCCCTGATGGAGGGCAGCGGGGGATCATCGGGGTGCATTGCGAGCTTCACTCCCGCGCTTTCCGCGACGGGAATGACGTCCTTGAGAAAAGATTCCAGGTTTTTCCACAGCGTGTCAGCAGTAACTGGCCCCTCGGGAAAGGACGGAGAATTCTGAATCAACGTGTCATCGTAGCCAGAAACTATGGCGCCACCCCTGCCTCTGAGCCTCGAGGAGGTCCTCATCCAGCCCAGGTATGCCATCCAGTTGTAGCACCATATTCCAATCTTCAGTTTCCCCATGTTTTCGATCAACGTGCAGACATCTTCCAGCTCCTGCGAGCGCCCCTCAGTTCCGCACCGCAGGTTGTCCATCGGCGGATTGTCTTCGATCGCCGCGAGCTTGAGGCCCTCTTCCTCAACCATCTGCTTGTACTTCGCAAGAGGAAAGTAATCCCAGGGTCTTTCCGCGGTAGATCTCCTCCAGTCGCTAAACCCCCTCGGCAAAACCCCGACCACTTCACCCACGCCGAGTTGTTGCAGCATCCGCCAGAAGAGCGTCGGCCGCTCCTCGGTAACGATCTCCGCGATCGTCCACGCACCTTTATCCCGGTTTTTGATCACATTTTTCGACCGCGTGCGAGAAAGTGATTTAGATGTTCCGCGTAGACGAAAAGCAAGTCTTCACCAGCGGGACTCTTGCTGAATGGCGGAGCGCACTTCCGTCTCCGCGCAGGCTAAAGCCCACCGCGATACTATGGCCATCTAGGGAGCCAGAACTCAGATTGCCTTTGAAATCTCCGATACCACAGCATCATTTAATCCAACGATGTCTTTTGTCCTGAGCTCCAGAATCCTGTCTCTCGTACCACCGCCGCAGTAAATCGTTTCGTACTGCAGCAGAGAGGTATCCATCACGACTCTCATCGACGTCTTGAGGCCAACCGAAGGCGTAGCTCCCGGGGCGTATCCGCTGATCTGCTCCGCCTTCTCGAACGGAAGTAGGGATACGTTGCTCACGCCAAGAACCGACGAAGCTTTTCTTAGATTCACCTTCCTATCTCCGGGAATTATCAGCAGAACGTTTTCGCCTGTGTTGGTTACCGAAACTAGATTCTTGGTCAGCCGATGGAGATCTACCCCGGTCAGGTCGGAGGCATCGGCCGTATGAATTGTTTCTCGGGGTTTAGATATGAACCTGTACCAGACGCCCTTCGAAGCGAGATATTCCTCCAGCGACATGAGCGAAGTCGGCCTTCTCTGGATTTCTTAAAAGGTGAATTGCCTGCCGTGACCTAGCTAAAGATCGTTCAGCATTGATGATGCGACTCATTTTGAAAGAAGATTTAGGCGTACCAGCAAAGCTAATC
>JASHPQ010000266.1 GCA_030037995.1 Nitrososphaerales archaeon
AAAGTACAGACAAATTGCTAGAGAAGCAAGTCCCGGGATCGTCTTATGCCCTGCGAAAAGCATGGCCTAGGCATTATGTTTAGCATAAAAAATCACCGTGAAGCTCGTACAAAACTAGCAGCCGTCATGCTGGTTGTATTCATAAGTTCCATTTTCGTTGTGGGGGTGAAGGGAGTTGATGTCACCGCAAATACAAAGTTCCAACAATCCGGAACCCTCACACAGCTCTCGTCTGGCCTCGGGCATTACGATCCGCTAAATTCTGCAAGTGGTCCGGATACATCATACTGGACGTTTGGTGGTGATGCTGCGGCTGAAGGCGGAACCTACGCGTACAATGAGAACACCTCAGGCCTGTTCATTGGAGCGTCCTCTCCAGCAGCAAACACGTGGGCGGGATTCTACGCGGCCTCGCCGAACAGTAACCTGATCCTCTTTCATGTCCAGTTGACGCTCCTAAATCCCACGCTTCCCGCGAGTTCGCCCGCATCCACGTTCAACACGGGGATGTACGTGCAGACTTCTAATGGATTGATTAACTACGTGTCATGTTTCGGCCAGACCTCCTCTTCAGCTTCATCTTACACATGGGGATTGGAAGAAGCGACTGGAAATACCGAACAGGCAACCAGCTTCACTACGCTCTGGTCACAATCTTATCCCATATCGGACACACAGGATCTAGTGCAGAATTGCACCATAGTGACGAACGGATTTAACTTTCTTCAGCTTTACATGAACGGCAATCTGGTATATTCCACATTCAACGCCAACCTGCAAATCCCATCGCCCTTCAATGTATTCTTGGAAGTTGAGACCACATCTCAGAACATGCTCTACGGAAAATTCTTGAATTTCTATGACACGGCAGGAACATCCTTGACGGTGCTGAATGTACCCTTTGGCGATACTGTCCAGATCGTCGGCAGCAACGGGGCGGTCGTCGCACAGAGCAACGGATTTTCGCCGTTCTTCACGTCAATACCCATTGCAAACTACAATATGCCAATTTCAGGGTCGATCGAAGTGCTCTCGGGAAACTCAGTTGTGGCTTCAACGGGGCTGACAAATATATGGGGCGGTGATGTCTACCAGTTTAGGCCATCATTCGGCGGCACGACGACGAGTTACGGCAGTACCACATACAGCTCAACGGCGTACACTTGGACCAACACCTATACGAGCACCACGTTTCCGTTCCCGCATAATCCCTAAGGCCGTTGCCGTATCGTAATCAGAGAAGATCTCCGTGCGACCTCTGTCGCACGAAGATCGAAGTCGCTCTCCCTATGGAAGCTGCAAGATGATATGAGGAATTCCTAATTAGAAAATCACGGCGGATTCGCCGCGGGATCCGCCAGTGGCGGTAGCCGTTTGGACTGTGTTTCGATCCCTTTAGTTCCTGTAAGTAGAAGCATCAGAGATCCGCGGGTTTCAATCGCAGGTACGGCCCAACTGCCTGCAGTACTTTATTTTCAGCTTTCCGCAGATGATCCACAAAACTGGTCCTGGGCACGCCCATGAGCCTCGCGATCTCTCCCGCGGTCGCGCTCCTCGGCAGGCGGTAGTACCCGTTGTCGAGCGCCGTCATGAGAGCTCTCACCTGCTTGTCGGTGAGCGTTCCAAAAAGGGAGGCGATGGACAGAAGAAAGGTGTCGCGCACGGCCTCGTCCGAAATGGATCTCCTCGAGATGATCTCGATTGTGCTACAGTGTCGGTCTAGATCCTTGAAGAGTTCTTTCAGGTCCCGATCAGAGAAAGCAATAACGCGGTACCACTCCCAGCCGTCGGAATAAACGGCCGGCTGGAGCTCGAGGCAGTTTCTCTTCTCGAAGACTGGCAGCGTGGGCGGCGGGATAGAGTCGCAAGCACAGTGCATCAAGACGACCTGGACGCTCGACCTTGCGTAAGATCTCCGGATGATTTTGGCGCCGAGAGCTTTCGTCAGTTTTTGAACGTCCTGCTTCATCGCGGGATCGCTCTGGATCTCCCTGTGAGCGATCTCCAGCACGTCCTTGCTCCAGTTGCACCAGTGAGAAATGATGATCGAGGGGTGGGTTTTCGAAAACTGGTTGTAAGGGCAGTCGTCGTGCTGCAGCTTGAAGGAGAGCTCGTAGCGCGTCATTTGGTCAGTGGTGTTTGCAAATGCCGATAAATGACTATAGCCGTCTTTTGACGGTACTAGTTATCTCCTATGGAAGGTTCGTCGTCTTACATCCGCGAGCTGAAGTTCTGCAACACTTTTTGCGAGAAATCCTCCATCTGGTTTTCCTCGTCGCCGACAAAATGGATCATGGCATCGGTGGCGCCCGCCTTCCCAAACTCTTCTATCCTCTCGATAATCTGGGACGGACTTCCGGCCGCGACGATCTGCGCTACGAGCTCGTCGGGCACGCTGTCTTGGACGTTCGGGATCTTTTTCGCTCCTTGATCTGAAACTAACATGTTCTGGTAGGTGTCTCCCAAGTCTTTGGGACGGTTAAATCCCATCATCTTCAAAGTCTGACCTTCTGCGAGGAGGCCGCGTTTGGCACGGTTCAAAGCTTTCCTGATCTGGGCGTCGCTCGACGTAAGAACCGTGTAGACCCAGACGCACGCCCTAAACTCCCGGATCGATTTCTCACTTTTACCGGCAGCCCGCGCGGCGTTCTTTGAGATGTCGAGTTTCGTACGGAAAGTGCCCGGACTGTTTAGCCACGAGACCCAGCCATCGCCGAACCTGCCCGCGACTTCAAGGGCCCTCCTCCCGCCGAGAGCTCCCACGATCACTTTGGGAACGTCGCCGCGGATGGGAATGTCCAGCCAAGCGTTGTCCAGCGAAAAATACTTGCCTTTGAACGAAACAGGATTTTTCGCGCTCGAAGACCAGAGGAGCTTCGCCACCTGGATAGCTTCCCCGAGTCGCGCTGCGCGCTCCTTTGGGTCGTCGAAAGCGATACCAAAGGGGACGAGGTTCATCGCCTCGCCGGCACCTATTCCTAAAAGTACCCTCCCACTGCTCAGATCTTCGAGCGTGGCCACCATGTGCGCCATTTTCGCCGGATGGATGCGCTGAACATCGCTGACGGCGCAGCACATTTCGATTTTTTTCGTGCAGGCAGAAATGGCGCCCATCGTAGTCCAGGGGTCGATCCGGATACCACCGGTGTCCATCAGATGATCTGAAAACCAGAGCGAATCGAAGCCGAGCTTTTCAGCCTTGATTCCTCTCTCCAACGAATCCGCCGGAGAAATGTCGTCGATGATCGCTCCCAGTTTCATCCCTTCATCTCCGGCTTTTTTTGAGTCAGTACGAGAAGAACGACTGGGAAATTACATCGAGCTGATCAGCTTGATGCTGCAGCCGAACGGCCTCGTGTCGGGAACTCTGACCTTCTTCCCAGAAAGCAAATCGTCAATGGCGTTTCTCAAGTCGTTGGAAGCTACCTTCGAGGGATCCTTGGAATCATCTATCCTGCCCCTGTAAGCCAGTTTCCTGTCCCGTCCGAAGGCAAAAACGTGGGGCGTGCAAACTGCGCCGTACGCGTCCACAACGCTCTGGTCTGCGTCCCGAGCGTAGACGAAATTGAAATGCTTGTCCTTCGCCCGCTGTACCATGTTGGGGAAACTGTCCTCCGGATACGCCTTGTCGTCGTTCGAATTGATCGCGACGAGCTGCACCCCCCTGGAAGCATAATCTCGCTGGATCGCAACCATCCTGTCCTCATACGCGACGACGTAGGGGCAGTGATTGCAGGAGAAAATTACCACCAGAACCGGGTTTTTGTCAAAGGAGCTCAGCGAATATGATTTGCCATCTGTAGCTTTCAAGTCTTCAAACTTTGGCGCCAGTTTTCCTAGTTCGAGCATGGGAGATGTTCGGGGGCAGCTGCCGATTTATTGTTTGTCAAAAGGATGTGGCAGGCAGCTAAGCACATGGAACTTTTGTGGTACGCGTCTAACTGCCGACTGCTACTTTCATGCTTTCCTCGGAAAGTGCCTTGTCCATGGCCTTCTCAATCTGATCCAAGGGAAACGTATGGGTCACGATTTCATCAAAAGGAAGAGCGGCTCTGTACTTTGACAGGATCTTGAGCGCCGCCCTGTACGAAAGAGCTGTCTGCCCGGGAACGCCCACGACGGTCGCGTATTTTCCAGAAATCAATCTCTGGACATTTATAGTGGAGCTTCGCCCTAAATCTGTGTATATTCCGGCAATGACGTAGGTCCCAAACGGTTTGACATATGTAAGGCCTTCTTCCACTACCTCCGGATAGCCGGTGCATTCGATCACCAGATCTGCGCCCTTCCCACCAAGAATGTCCATCACTTGTTTCGTTCTTTCCTCCTGGGTCGTTTCATCCACATCGAATACATGGTCTACTCTGAACTTTTGTTTCAGATAATCCGTTCTATATTTCGGCTTCCCCACAACTATGATTCTGTTCGCGCCAGTGATCTTCGCCGCGATGATGTGAGCGAGTGCCAGCGGCCCGCTACCTTGGATTACGACGTCCCCGACCAGCGGAGTACCCTCCCCGTACAGCTGCGATGGGTGAAGCACCCTTTGGAAGGAAGTGATGCCCACAGCAAGGACTTCGGCGTAGACAGCGATCTTGTCCGGAAGATCGTCCGGAACCCTGACCAGCTTCGTGTTCGGCAGGAGGTACATGCTCTCAGAAAACCCGCCGAACAAGTGCGGCGGATCCTTGGAGGATATTCCCCAGCCGTACGTCTCTCCCTTTTCGCAGACAGGCCATCCTGGAAAATTCCGGCACGCCCAGCAGTTTTCACAGCGGAGATCCACGATTGGAACGACTCTCGCTCCTTCCTCTATGTTTTCGGAAGAATCCAGCCCCATCACCCGCTTCGCGTTATCTCCGAGATTTTCGAGGGTTCCCACGATTTCGTGCCCAGGTATTATGGGAAACTTTGTAGGCAACCCGAGGTAGTGGGATTTGGATTCATTTTTGTAAATGTGCTTGTCCGTACCGCAGATTCCGCAAAGCGATACGCGGAGAAGAGCTGCGTCCTTGTTTTTTTCCGGAATTGGAAAGCTCCGAATCTTCAGGCTGCCGGGCTCTTCCATCACGGCCGCGCGGTACTGACCTACATTTTCCGGCATGGGATTCTATGTAAGGAGAAAATCATTTACTAAATAGCATTTTTCCTTCGACATTTTTTCCAGTAACCGCATCGATTGAAAGAGCAGTGCCCTAAGTTGAATACAGGTCATCGTTCTCGAATGATCTCTCTTCCTCCGGATGGGTGGGAAGATGAAAGTGCTACCGAGAATTGTTATTAACGTTCGTGCACCGTCGCACCGTTGTGAACTCTTATTTTCATTTCATAACTCCCTCCGGTAAATCGTCGATCGTTCAAGGTCCTCCGTACCATTACGGAGCTGACTTTATCACAGTCTATTTCAAGTCTGATCCCGAGAAACTGCAGTACTTTCTCCCCGATCCATTGAAGGTGACCGATGGATCCGCGGTAGCTTACGTGAGCGATTTTGTCTGCACGGTTAGCGAGAACGCACTGGATGCTCCGTACGAGGATCCGGCGCAGGCTACGTACCACGAAGCGGCGGTTGGGATAAAATGTACTTACAAACGGATTCCTGGAGTCTATTATCCCTTCATGTGGGTAGATCGGGACTGGTCTCTGGTCCGCGGCTGGTCGTTGGGGTATTCGAAGAAGCTGGCGGATGACATTCACATGACACGATTGCACAGGTACATTCCCAAAGTTCCGTACTACGGCCCGGGGACGAAGCTATCCGGGTACTGCGCGAGGCACGGTTCCAGAATTCTTTCGATCAGTCTGGAAATCACTCGGAAAGGAACTGCAAAGGATCTTGTCTCCACACCTTCCGTTTATGGACTGCGTTATTTTCCCGCGAACACCGAGGGACAGAAGATGGTAAATGAACTGGTGGAAATCCAGAAGGGGAATGCCCAGCTCGGCGAGGAGATCTGGTACGGAAAAGGCGAAGTCAAGCTATATTATTCGAGGAACGAAGAAGTTGCGAGAATAGATCCGATCGAACCTCTTTACGGCCTAGCCTACCAGTTTGGTTTCACGAACTACGGGTCCAAGGTGCTTGAACAATTCGCAAAGAGCTAGAACGGACTGATGAGACGGAAATTGGAAGACTTCAGTTAAGCTTTCCATTACCAGCGTGCTATGATGACTTTTTTATCGGTGAAGAATTCTACCGTATCGATCTGCGCGTGCAGGGTGCCGTAGAACGATTCCCGCCGGCCGCCAAAGGGAAAGTTTCCAGCCGGCGCCGCAACGCCGATGTTTATCCCGATGTTTCCTGCATTAACTCTTCGTCTAAAGTCTCTCGCGCTACGTCCGCTCGTAGTGAAGATGCTCGCCATGTTGCCGTATCTCGTGTTGCTGTTGATGAAGTCGATCGCATCATCGAGATCGCTCTCGGAAATGGTGCTTGCCACCGGGCCGAAGATCTCGTTTCTCGAAAGCCGCATGTCCGCCGTTACGCCATCTAAGATCGTGGGGCCCAAGTAAAACCCGTCCGGATATTCTGCGATCTTAATCCCGCGTCCGTCCATGACCGGTTTGGCGCCGTCCTCGATTCCTTGAAGGATGTTTGAAGCTATCCTCTCCTTGGCACTCCTAGAAACGACCGGTCCCATCTCCGATTTTTCGTCCATCGCACTCCCGATCTTCAGCTCGGAGGACGCTGTCCTAAATTTGGAGAGCACCCTGTCGTGAATGTCTCCGACGGTCACAAGATTTGCCCCGGCAAGACATCTCTGCCCGGCGTTTCCAAAAAAGGAAGAGACTACGGCGGGAATCGTCGTACTCAGATCCGCGTCCGGCATCACCACGATCGGGTTCTTAGCGCCGCCGTTGACCAGGGCGCGCTTCCCATGCTCCCCGGCAAGCTTGTAGACCTGCTTTGCCACCGGGGTGGAACCCACGAAGGCCACTCCCTGAACGTCTTCGTGGGAGATCAGCGCCTCTGAAGATTCCCCCCCGCCATGGATGATGTTCAGAACGCCCGGAGGAAACTTGACCTCCTCCTGGATTATCTTGGTGGCGACATCCATCGGAACGGGAGTGATTTCGCTGGGCTTCACGACGAGAGTGTCCC
>JASHPQ010000267.1 GCA_030037995.1 Nitrososphaerales archaeon
GAAAGCCGCTGAAGCAGCTGGGAACCCCGGTGAAGTTTTCGAATGCCAAGACCTCGGTGAGACTGGCACCACCAGCGCAGGGGGAGCACTCGATCGAAATACTGCGCGGCCTCGGTTACGAAGACAAAGAAATTCAGGAATTCTTGAATCGCGGCGTGGTGAAAAGTTACAAGGTCTGATCAGTTGGTATTGCCTGCCGCAGTGTTAGGCATTTGCCCGATTCCTCTCCTGAATTAACGTCTGAACATTGATTACGTCCGTTCTAGGAAATATTATATCGACTTCGACATCAGAAGTTAGAAGGAACTGAGAGAGCGCTCGTTTGAGGACCGGGAAATGACAGGTCATTTTTGAGTTTGGTCCTTCGGCCAGTACAAGTTAATCAATTTGTTTGAAAAAAATTGCGGGGCGAGAGTTAGTCGCTGGAAAACGATAATGAAGAGATCAGGAAACTCCTTGGCGAGCTAGGTCTCTTCTCTCAAGACTCTCTTTCCTCGGTAGAAGACAAGATTCGAGATTTGAATATGCGACAGCTGGACAGATTGAAGTTGATGTTCGGGAGGGCCGATCAGGGAAAACCTATCTTTTCAGAAAAAATCAGACTTGGCATCAGAAATAACGACTTTCACGCGTTTGCTGAGGCTGTGTTGACATTGAATGCCCTTTTCAAATGAAAAAGCATAATTAATCCGCGGACGGATCGCGTCAAGGTCTTTCTATCCCGCAAGTTTGGGGTTGTATCCTGTTTCTATGCCGAGAGCTATCGTTTTAGTAAATGCTGACGTTGGAAAAGAATCGGAGGTCTACGCTTCGATCAAGGGGATTCCAGAAGTGGCAGAGGCCTACACCAGCTACGGGACTTACGATATCATTGCGATTGTCAATGCTGACAGTAATGAGAAGCTAAAGGGCATCATTACTACTAGGATCAGGTCAATTCCGTCGATCCGTTCTACTCTCAGCATGCCGGTCGTGGATTGATGACTGGTTCGATTGCAGTTCTTTCGGACGAGACTTTCTTCTCCTCGATCAAATCGCAATCTCTCATGGTGACGGATTTCTGGGCTTCATGGTGCGGGCCCTGCAGAATGATGGCGCCGATAGTTGAAGAACTCTCCCAGAAGTTCGCTGGAAAGGTAACCTTCGCGAAGGTCGATGTGGACAAGAATCCCGTGACCTCCCGGCAATTTGGAATAATGAGCATCCCCACATTTCTTATCACGGATCACGGAAAAGTCCTGGACGTGCTAGTGGGCGCCATGCAAAAGGAAGATTTCGAGAAAGAGATCACAAAATACGTGGACCAAGAGATAGGCTTCTAGAGCTTGGAGATCAGGCGCTCTCTGTTGAAGAGGCGTACTCCGATCCTGAGTATGATGTAGTCGAGTACCGCCATGATGACCAGCACTATCAGGAGAGTGTAAACTCCAAGGAGCACTACGCCGGTTGTTTGACCGAATAGGAGTATAATGATGGGAATCACGAGCAACCCGCTTATCTGTTGAGCTTCCCTCGTTCCGCTGACACGGGTGGATATTATGACGGTCATCCCGGTGGCCGCAATTGCAAACGCCGGAGCGATCGCCACGAGGATGAGGATCCAGATAAAGTTGGGCAGTATGGCGTGGCCGAACAATGGATAGTCGAGATAGTCTGTCACCCCCGCGTAGATGCCGAAGGAGATCACCGTCACGAGCATCGCTGGCACAAAAGAGGCCAAGATCTTACCGAATAAAAGCTCCATGTCGGAAAGCGGTGAAGCGAGCAGGGCTTCGACGGTTTTGCGCTCCTTCTCCCCCGCGAAGCTGTCGGAGGATATGATCGACGATACAATTAGCGGTACGAGCATGGTGAAGGGAGCGAAGAAGACCGCAGACATTGAATATACAAAGGCCTGTTTTGCAGTCATCCCCGCCGTGAGTCCCGAGATCTCAAACGGAAGGGTTAGAGTAGACGAGAGGGGAACATTCCCAGCGCCGTTTCCAGAAATCAATAGCACTGGTATCTGGACTGCGATAATCGGCAGTGCCACGACCATGAGCACCGGAAGGACGAAGATTGGCACTAGAAGCTGCTTGCTCTGCTTGATCTCGAGCCAGTCCTTCCGGAAGACGAGCATCACGTTGCGACCGTTCAATTCTCTTTCGACTCTCCTGACACTATCTCAAGATAAAGATCCTCCAAGGTCGGCTTGGACTGCGCTATGCTCGTAATTTTGGCGCCTTCCGCGACCAGCGTATCGACCGCTTTCGAAGTCAGGACATCGATCCCTTCGTCTGAGTACTGGTCATCAAACACGAGTTCGATCGTCCTCCCATCTCCATTTTTATGAACGGACTTTGTGCCGGCAATCACCCTTGAGAGATGTTCCTCCGATAGTCCCTCAGAACTGATCAGTGTAATCAGCACGCGGTCTGGTTGGAGACCGACACGATCCCGCTTCACCTGTGTAGATACTTCCTCTTCTGAGCCACATGCAAGGATTCTACCGTGGCTGATGAATGCGACGCGGTCGCAGAGCCGTGAGGCGTCGTTGAGGTTGTGGGTCGAAAGAAGGACGGTGTGACCGCCGCTCCTCGCAGTCTCCGAGATCTGCGACCGGATCGTCCTCGCGGACTCCGCATCCAGTGACGCGGTCGGTTCATCCAAGAGTAGTATGGAGGGACGATGGATTACCGCACGGGCGATCGCCAGTTTCTGCTTCATCCCCTTGGAAAAGTTACCAGCCCGCTCCAGGCGTCTCGTCCATAAGTCGAACTCCTCCAGTACTGCCCGAACCCTTTCGTCGATTTCGTCTTCGGGAACTCCGTAGGCGCGGGCGAAGAATACGAGATTTTGCTCGGCTGTGAGGCGCTCGTAAACATTAGGGCTCTCGGTCAAAAGGCCGATCTCTCGGCTGATCTCCACCCGGTTTCTGGGGTCTTTGACGCTCTTTCCTTTCACGAGAACATCTCCGTCGGTCGGCGAGAGCAGGCACGATATTATTCTCATGGTGGTGGTTTTCCCAGCGCCGTTTGGCCCGAGCAATCCGAAGACCTCGCCTTTGCCGATCTCTAGACTAACGTTGTCGATCGCTCTAAAAGCGGAGAAGGTCTTCCCAAGATTTTTGATCTCAATTTCGGGAGGGTCGGATTGCGAGGAGGGTGAAGACAAGAGGAGGAATTTTCACCGGATTTCCTCCAATAGTTTTGGCACTTGGCGGAGACTCTCAATCTCGCGAACGATTCGGTGTTTGGGAATCTTGAAATCGTTCGGAATGTGCTCTCCCGGATTCATATACTGTGCATATTTGTGCCAAAGGCCGGTGTAGTGAGCTGCGTGCATCCCGTAGGAAACCGCCCCGACAACGTCTGCTTTGAACAGGTCTCCCACGTGCATTGCCTCGTGGGGCTGCACGGAAAGCTCCTCGATCGAGTGGTGAAAGATCTCTCTCGCCGGCTTCAGATATCCGACTTCGCACGAGATTGTGAGAGAATCGAAGTACTTTCCAATTCCGTAAGAGTTTAGCATCCGATGATAAGTACGCGAGGATCTGGCAGCGTTGGAGATGAGACCGATCTTTAGCCCTCGCTTTTTCAGCTCGCGCAGCACGGGTCCCGCTTCGGGATTGAGGTGCGGGTATTTCCTAAAGTAGCCAGCGTCTGATAGAATTCTGCCTGCTTGCAACTCCAGATCCCTTGCCTCGGCAGAGGGAAATTTGATTCCCAAGAGTTCAAAGATTATCCGCCCGCGATCTTCCGGGGAAACGTCTCGTCCATCTTCGTAGATTTTTTCCACCTTCACACCTAGCTGTTCCATGGCAAGCCTAACAGAGTTGAAATCGATCCGTTCGTAGCTCCTGCCACGCGATCCCACGCGGTTTACGAACCTGTGAAAGTTTAGAATGCGTCGAAGTTTTCTGTACTCTTCCAGTTCTTTCGAATCCCAAATGAGGGTTAGCCAAAGGTCAAAAGTTACGGCTCGGATCATCTCGCCCTCGACCCGCACATTAGCGGGCAGACGATATGAACTTCTCGTTCGGAAAATATTGAGAGTGTTTGTAGAGAGTAACCGGCTCCCGTGTTCGGATACTCTCTAATTCGTTTTTCTTCGATTCTTTCTCAAGCTCAAATACTCGAGTTAGAGTCGCCACTGCTCACCGTCGCGTCCGGAATGTCCGGAAGAGTAGAAGCCATCTTGGTTTCCGCAACCACCGATGCCTCTGCCAGGATCTTCTCCGCTTCCTCACTATTAGATTCGAAGTTCATGGAGAGGCCCGGAACCGAGCCGACCTCCAGCATCATGCCCTGAAGTCCGGTGGAGATCTCGGACAGAGTGTCGTTTGCCGAAGGCATCACGTGCTGCAGACTCGTCCTAACGGTTTTGACTACCTGTCCAACAGGAGCGATGACGTTTGCGAGATCGCCAAAGTCTGTTATCGTCTTGAGTCTCATCTGGACCTGTTCGAGGCACAGGCGAGAGCTCTGGACGAGCTTCATCGCCTTTCTGTGCTCGGACAGTTCATTAGCGTACGCCTGCGCCATTGTGGTGTCATGTTTTTGAAAAGCGACACTCGTTTTGTTGAACAGGACCTTCTCCTTCTCGGTCATTTTTGTTAATGTCTTGTCAAGCTTGGAGATTTGCGCCGTGAGAGACCTATCAGTGTCGACGAGCTTTTTCCTGAGATCACCTGGCGGATTCATGGCGTCTTTGATCATTTTCGGAACCGTTTCTTTGTCCCTGTTTACCTGCCACCTATCTGTAAATTCTGTCAAGACTTTCTATCTCTTTTTTGTAATAGCAAAAATCAGTGCTGCGTTGGAAGAATAGGCTCCTCTAGGCTGTTATACTTCCGGGAGTTTCAAGCGCTAGATCTTTGTGTTAATTCAAGCTGACAACATCACATAATC
>JASHPQ010000026.1 GCA_030037995.1 Nitrososphaerales archaeon
GAGACCGTCGCGCCGTTGCCCTAACCTATTCCACCTGGTATCTGCGTCTCTCCTTTGCGAGGCCCGGTACACTCGTGGGCCTTCAGATCAGCTTCGTTTGCAAAAGATCGTTTGCAGACATTACACTTGAATGTCTTTCCCGGCGGAGGCGGCGTACTCAATGCTAAACAGCAACAAACAATGGCAATTTACCCTAAAACCATTTCCTCACCAAGGCAAATAAATCGAGTGAGGGATTCATGGAATGGGCAGGGGAGAATTAAAAACAAGCGTGGAACGATACTCATTCTTCTTTTTTCGTGCTTCGAAAGCTTTTGACTTTACCAACGTCACCTATATCGATTCCAAACTTTTTTGCTGCTTTGAGTATCCGCCTTTTTGCCACCGCAGGGTGACAGAATTTTGTCTCTACTTGGTCAAAGCGGGCCATGGCGTTCCGCACGTGAGCCACGTCATTGATGGGAAGCTTGCGATCCCTGGGACACGCGAAAGCTTGGTTATTCAACCTTTGCCGGCTTGTCGTCGTCAATTTAGTCATTTTTGTAACATTCCCCTCCTTCTTGGATCATTTTCCCACTTTGAAGATATTATTTATGACGCAACCGGCTTATTGAGTAATCTTCTAGAAACATGCCTGTCAATATTGCTCTCGGCCGGATTTTTCCATCGCTTCGTTAAGGTTCACGGCCGCTGTGATAAAGCCCATGTGAGTGAAGGCTTGGGGGAAATTCCCCAGCATTTCCCCGGTTTCAGGATCGACCTCTTCCGAAAAAAGTCCCAGATGGTTTGCATAGCTTGCGACAGAGTCCATGATTTTTTCCGCCTCCGTGACTCTACCTGCCCTCGCTAGGCAGTTTACGAGCCAGAAACTGCAGACAAGAAACGCGCCCTCCTTGCCTGGGAGTCCATCTTCTGCCAGATAGCGGTACACGAACCCGTCCTTGCCCAGCAATTGTTTGACCGTAGCGTCGATCGTGGACAACATTTTGGGATCGTCGGCCTTTACAAATCGGACCTGTGTCATTAGGAGGTTTGCCGCGTCAAGCTCCTTAGATCCATACGAGCGTACAAACGAGGGGATGCTCTCGTCATACCCCCTGGAGAAAATCTCGTTCCGTATACGGTCCCGGAGGGTCGACCACTCCTCCAGTACTTCAGTATAGCCGTGCGCCTCTGCAATTTTTAGAGCGCGGTCAACACCCACCCACGCCCACATTTTCGAATAAACAAAGTGCTCGTTCTCGGAGCGGACTTCCCAGATCCCGCAGTCGGCCTTCGTCCACATCTGAGCAAGCGCGGAGATCAGAGGATGAATCAGATAGTCGAAGACTTTGCGATCCACGCCGCGGCCATGTTTGTGAGAGAAGTAAAGAGCATCCACGAAAATACCGTAAAGATCTAGCTGGAACTGTTTCCAAGCGTCGTTACCTATTCTGACTGGAGACGAACCCCTGTAACCCGAGAGATGATCGACAGACTTTTCCGTCAGGTCAGTGTCGCCCGTTATTCCGAGCATGGGTTGCAGGCTGTCGACGGTGAGAGAGAACGCCCCCAGCAACCAATCCAAGTAGCTGCTTGCTTCCTCGTCGAAGCCGAGGGAGTGGAAGGCCCAGATGACAAACGCCGAGTCTCTGATCCAGGAGAACCTGTAGTCCCAATTCCTTGTTCCTCCGATTTCTTCAGGCAACGATGTCGTCGCTGCGGCCAGGATCGCGCCCGTGGGAGAGTAGACAAGAAGTTTCAGGGCGAGAGCGGATCTCAAGACTTGATCTTTCCATTTTCCATTAAAGTTGCATTTTCCAATCCACCTTTGCCAGAACTCGCGAGTTTCCCTGAGCTTTATCTCCGTGTTTGGGTTCCCGGACTGGGGTCGCTCCGTCGCACTATGCCTCACAACGAGATTGATCTTTTCGCCTTGCTTCAGTCCAAATTTTGATACGATCGTACCGCACTGATCTTGCGAAATTCGAGGTCAGTCAAAAGCGTTAGTCCCTGGTTTGGGTGGTCAACGTGTGAAGAAAACGAGTAGCCGACGCCCTTTACGAATTCTATTTCCGGAACATGCGCACCATATCCGGGACGTGGTTCGAAGTGGGCCTCAATTTCCATTTCTCCCTTTGTACACTCCAGTCTGCGGTGAATTCCTCCGGAAGTGACGAGCGTCCTTTGCATGGTAAAACAGGGCATGAAATCGGTCAGCGTTACCGAGGAGGAACCCGTGGAAAAGTTAGTGGTGAGGATATTGGTTAAGGGTTCGTATGCCTGCCACGATCCAAAAGATTCTGCGTTTGGACAAACCAGAAACCTGCCGCCTTTTTGTGAATCCACCAGCGCGCCGAAGATACTGGGAGAATCAAACCTCGGTATGCACAGCCAGTCGATCGAACCGTCGACGCCTACGAGGGCACAAGTCTTCATGTCACCGATCAGACCGTAATCGGAAATTGGCTTATAGGAAAAAAGATCCGAGCGCTTGATTGTTTTGAAGCGCCCTCTAGTCGTATTGCTCAACCGGTGGGAAACTCCAAGGTGAAATTTGTTTTAATCTTGCCTTTTTAACTGCCTCGGGCCGCGAGTTCCCTCCATAAGATTGATTTCAGCCAGCAAATTTTTTCGCGAAACTTTAAGGCTCGATATGTTCCAAAGTAGTTTCCGGTCGAGACAATAGAGTTTGGAAGCGGAGTACGTCGTCCGGAGAACCGGAGATCCCGGCGAGGCTGAGATCGTACAGTCCGGCCAGTTGGTAGCTCGTTTGGAAAAGCTGAAGGGCGATTTGCGCGCGTTATTGAAGGCGGAAGACGGTTCGCACCGGATCTATCACCTTGATCCGAAAGTGGATGGTGCCATTTCTCCATTCTCGATCGCGATTTTCGAAGATGGCGGGAAGCTGATATTGAAGATAAAATCGGGAGCTTTTTCTCACCACGGGAAGGTCTACCTCTTCAAGAGCCTTCCGGAGGGCAAATCGATGAAGGGCCACCTCCACGGATCGAAGTACATTTGCAGACTCGACAATTTTCCGTACCAGAGCGTTGACGATATCGATCGCGAGACGCGGGAAAAACTGAACAGGTACAGGGGCGTGGAAGTTGGCACGCTCTCGGGGCTGGGAAAATTTGGCCACAGGGTGAGGCTCGGAGAAGAGTTAATGGATGTCGGTCTCCCGCTATCTGCAGCCTCATACTTGATGTATTCCACGGGATAAAGGAGCTTTACAGAGATATTGAGTACCCAGGTAAATCCTGACAGGGTCGGACCCTTTCCCTTTCCCAAAGCTGATCCGGAGAACCGGAAAAGAGATTTTTCTGAAGTGGAGCAGCCCTACACGTTGGAGCAGGCGATGGAGGAAGCGAAACGCTGCCTCCTGTGCGGCACTCCCGTCTGCATGGACGCGTGTCCGGTACAGATGGATGTGAGGGGAATGTGCGAGGCAGTCTCCAGGGGAGACATAAAGACCGCGTTTGTCAGGATCTCTGACACAAACGATCTTCTCGGAGTCACGGCGAGATGCTGTCCACAATTACAGGGACTTTGCGAAGATGCCTGCGTGGTGCACTGGGAGGGCCAACCGATCTCCATCGGGATGCTCCAGCGGTTTGTTTCCGACTGGGAGCAGGCGCAGTCCAACAGGCAACCGGATCCCTCGGCGGAGCCCAAAACAGGAAAACGCGTTGCAATCGTGGGCGCGGGTCCAGCTGGGCTGGCCGCCGCATCGCTCCTTCAACGCTACGGACACTCCGTGAAGCTCTTTGAGGAACTTCCGGCTATCGGAGGCACGGCCTGGTACGGAATTCCCGACTACCATCTCCCGAAGGATGTGCTGGAGTACGAAATGGAAAGGATCAGGGGGC
>JASHPQ010000268.1 GCA_030037995.1 Nitrososphaerales archaeon
CGACTGTAGTGAAAATTAACCTGACTTGGTTTCAACCACACCATCTCCTTCGTGTTTTCGTAGGTTTTCTATGAGACGCCGCTCGGGTTTTCCACCTGATCGCGAGCGGCACGCTCTTCCAATAAAGGGCTATCCTCCAGGACAAGCATGCTCACCTGAAGCCTAATTTGATGGAGCAGCTGGGATGGCTCCGAAGAGAGAGCTTTGGACCAGACACTAAAAGAGGAGACAAAAGCACTTCTCAAAGAGCTGATTGACCTCATGGTAAACGATAGCGAGAATCTAGAGCGCACAATGAAGCTGTTGACTGACGACTGCATATGGGTGATAGAACCAGGTGTAACTGAATATCATGGTTCGAGAGAGCTGCGGGCGTTTGTGGGAACAGCCATGTCAGGGAGGAAGCATGATGAGCAACACAAAATCGAGATTCTCAATCATTTTGCAGACAACGAAAACATATGCATAGAATATACCCATAGTGCTGTACTAACGGGAGAAATGACCGCCGGAATGAGAGGAACACTGAAACCTGGCGCAGCTCGGTATTGCATGACCTATCACATCAAAGATGGCAAGTTCGACAGGGTGCATGAATACATCAACTCGCCTTCGGTATGGCTGAGCTTCCTCTCCCCCATCGCGCTGAAGTATTTGCATTGGCAGACGATGAAGAAGCTATCAAAAACTGTGAACGAGGAAGACGAGTCCAAATGATCGATGTAAATTTCGGAGTAAAGCCTCCATCGAAATTGAACGAAGCGCTCATCAGGGAATATCTGGACATCGCTACAAACGAACCTGAAAATTTAGAGCGGACTATGAACATTTTGACCAAGGATTGCGTTTGGAGGATAACCCCGCCTGGAATCGAATTCGTGGGAAAGGATCAGCTGAGATCTTTTGTCAAGATGGCAATGGGATCCAGGAGTCATAATGCAAAATACAAAATTGAGATCCGCAGCTGCTTTACTGACGGCGAAAATCTTTGCGTTGAATATTTTCACGGAGCTATTGCCACGAAACTCCGAATCAAAGTGGCGGAGAACGTTTGTCTTGTTTGTCACATGAAGGAGGGAAAATTCGACAGGATCCACGAGTACGTGGATACGAGCGGCAGCATGCTAGTTGGCTTTGGATTGAAGCTTCTGCCGCTTATGACCAAAGGAAAGAAGTCTAAACCCAAGCTTCAAGAGTAATTCTTCCGATAAGCCAAGGGCCTGGGCTTGACGTACATCAGTTCTCATTGTACGCTCCGTATTCGCTATTCCTCAGTATGGGATCTGGGATTTGGGTAAACCGACAGACGAATTGGCCTAAAGCGTTTTATTATGATTACATAGCTCTTTCGATCACTTGGAACAAGCGATGAAGGACAAGGTCGTCCTAATCACGGGCGCCAACTCGGGCATCGGGAAGGAGACGGCTCTGGGCCTCGCGAAGATGGGCGCTGGCCTCGTGCTCGTCTGCAGGGACAAGGGAAAGGGAGAGGCTGCGAGAGAAGAGATTGCCAAGGCGACAGGGAATAGCTCGACCGAGCTGCTTGTGGCGGATCTTCTGCTGCAAAGGGAGGTGCGGAGAGTAGCCGCTGAGTTCAAAGCTAACCACCCCAAGCTGGATGTCCTCATCAACAACGCAGGAGCCAGCTTCATCAACTACGCCGAGACCGAGGACGGCATAGAGAGGACCATGGCCATCAACTACTTCACGCCCTTCCTGCTCACGAACCTGCTTTTGGACACGCTCAAGGGGAGCGCCCCGGCGAGAGTGGTCAACGTCACCTCCTCGGAGCACAAAGACGGCCGTCTCGACTTGAACAACATAAGCCGAGATAGCCGCATGGGTAGAGTGGGGGCAGAAGCTTACAGACGTTCGAAGCTGGCTCTAGTCCTCTTCACTTATGAGCTTGCGAGGCGACTCCAGGGGACGGGCGTTACGGCCAACTGTCTCCATCCGGGTGCGGTGAGGACGAAAATCTGGTCCCACGCCGGCGTGTTCACGCCGCTGTTCCGTGTCTTGTCCGTGTTCATGTCAAGTGCGGAAAAGGGGGCAGAGGCTTCAATCTATCTCGCTTCCTCCCCGGAGGTAGAAGGGATGAGCGAGAAGTACTTCGAGAAGAAAACGTCAAAGCCCTCCTCGGAGATCTCCTACGACGAAGCGCTAGCGAAGAAGCTCTGGGACATCAGCCTCAAGGTGACTGGACACGTAGCTGCACCGGCTGCGGTACTTGAGTAGTCCTGTCCATCCTAATCAGACCCGCTGACTTACTCGTGCTCTTTTTCGAACATTTCTGCCGTGGCAATCGAGCTCCCCTTTTGCATGAAGCCTTCCGCAGCGCTCGGAATATTCCCGCGCTGAATCTCATACGAGGGAGCCCCGCTTTACAATCTTGTTATTTTTGGGGAAAGTAACTGTCACTTAATTTTGCTTATTGCGTTGGAGTTGAAGGTGATATTTGTCAACCAGTTTCTCGAAAGCTGAAAGAGCATCTGTAAGGGTGGTAAAAGTATCCCGACCAGTGGCTAAACGATTAGTCAGAGTACTATCTTCAAAGATGTTCGTCCAGATGGCATACATTGAAGGCTGATCCTGGGAGTAGTCGATGCAGTCAAGTTTTACGACGAAAAAACGGCCTCGAACAGCACCGACAGATTCGAAAATTGTGGAGATCGTATATTTTCCGAGAGTCTGACCCCTGCTGTTATCGAACGTACGCTCTACTAGATCTTTGGATTCTTTTTCTTCGAGCATTTCTCACAAAACCGCATTGAACTCTTAAATTAGATCCGTCAACCCCAACTGTCCCGTTTCTATTTTTGATACACTGCTGATTGACCAGATAAAGAATACTCCTCATAGCCATTGCCTTTCGTTTTAATTTTTTTCAGAATCCCGAATGAGAGAAGTCGTCGTTGTTTGTTAGCGAAGTTGGCATGGGTAACAGTTCGGCTTCATATCCGAAATTCGCTCGACCTAAGTCCTCAAGTTCCGATCAAGATGATCACAGACTAGGCCGCACTCCAAGAGGAAGGAAACATGAACGAGAGATTTCTAACAATCAGCATCTTTGCTGTTCTATACGGCTTTATCATAATAAACTACATTGATCTGAATCAATATTTAATACGGAACTGGGCGCCCAACGGATGGTATTCTTTTTTCTTCGTCATGCTTTGCGGTTTGCCCTTTTTACCTCTAAGTATCTGGGCTACCAGGCACCAAATCAAAACCCGCTACAACCGTATTCTCATCGTTTTAGGGTTTGGTCTCTTCGTGACCTTGTGCAATGATTTGGGTCTTGGTATTTCGTGGTATAGTTTTGGGGCCACCCATTTGAACTATCGATGGATGTACACATTCAATCTGGGCTTGGCGGGAACCGTCACAACCTGGACGGCGCAATTCGGAATCTTGCAGGTTCCGGTATCCAGTTTTCTCATGGCGGGAAGCATATACGCAAGAATTACTGTGATTGCTATAATAGGTATGTTTCTAAAACGTTCCTCGAATCCGGTTTGGAGTGACAAAGGAATTATACCACCATTGCACACGTTTCGTAATCATAAGCAACCAATTCGCACTTGACGCATCCACCTTTCTCCCCATCGACTTCCTTGTCTTTTCTAAAGCCACCTCTTCAATGGGCTCAAAGCACGTGCGGAATGTGAGACCTCCCGGAATCACTAGTGATGAGCTAGAGCTGCCGCCAAAGAATTAACTCGCTCCCGCAGGCGAGGTCCATCGCGGTTTGCGATGCCCAGATCCTTTCAGGGGGTGGTGTGCCGTGCAGTTGGCAGGACTTCCCGCAGGAGACCGGTCTTCACGTCGAAAACAAAGCCTCGCACAGGGACATCCTTTGCGATCCAGGGGTGCGATCTTACCTTGGCGATTTGTTCCCTAGTGTTTTCGTCGGGGTCGCTAAAAGAGAAGAAACGCATGGGGGCAGGTGATGTATCACCGGTGGCCG
>JASHPQ010000269.1 GCA_030037995.1 Nitrososphaerales archaeon
TCGTCTGACAAAGCGAATAACGCGTTTGCCATTCGCCTTTGCCATTCATCCATTGTGAATTTTTCTTCTTCCTCGTACGAGCTTCCAAATGCGGTCGGATCGGTTTTCAGGGCTTGTAAACGCAGGTCTCTCGCTTCTCTCCATCTTTCAGGGGGTAATCTTTTCACTTCTATCAATGAGTGGCCCCATTTTTTTGAAGAAATGCACTAGTTATCGGCGTTCTACGACGCAAGTACGAACGTATGAAATGTCCATCGGTCTGACTGGAAAGCTTACTCGCCTTTTTCTTTCATTTCATCGAATTTCCTCTTAATCCTCTTTGTGATAGATCCTTCAAGTCCATTTCCGATCTGTCGCCCGTCGATTTCGATCAGCGACTGGATTTCCAAGGATGTCGAGGTGAGAAAAGCTTCATCCGCAGTGTAGAGATCGTGAAGCGTTAGCTCCGATTCGGAAGTTCTTATCCCCAGATTCCTGCACGCATCCAAAACTGCCGTTCGGGTAACTCCGGGAAGGATTGAGCAGTGCTGCGACGCCGTAAGGACGTGACCACGCTTCACGAGGAACAAGTTATCTCCCGTTCCCTCGGATACGAGTCCCGTCCAGTCGAGCATGATAGCCTCGTCAACCCCCGAAGCGTTTGCCTGCTGCTTTGCGAGGATATTGTTAAGATAATTAAGGGTCTTAGCAGATGCCGGAGTGCAGAAGGATGGATTGCGGCGGATAGTTGAGACTATCGCTCTGGCGGGTCGGTCATTGAGATGCATCAGTGGATAGTCGCTTTGACGCAGTGGGATGATCACAAAGGTGGACTTTTTGCAGTATGACGGGTTCAGGCCCATGGTTCCGACTCCCCTTGTAACGATGGGTCTCATGTATCCGTCGACCAGCTTGTTTATTCTAATCGTGTCCTTTATCGCTCTCGCAACCTCCTTCGCATTGACGGGGATCCGGAGATCGATCGCCTTTGCGGAATCGAAAAGTCGCAGAATGTGTTCCTCAAGGCGAAATGGTTTGCCGCTGTAGACGGCGATTCCCTCGAAGATCCCATCTCCGTAAAGAAATCCGTGATCGAACACAGAGATTGCCGCCTTTGACTGTGGGACGAATTCCCCGTTCAGATACACCAAAAGTTCAGTGGAACTGCTGGAAGAAGAGCCAGTCTTGGAATTCCCTTCCGAGAACGCACGCATTCGTACAGCTTTAGCCAAATTGTTTCTCTCCATCCTCGAACATTTTTTACCCGCCTAAAAGCTCTAGACTGATAAAGAAGCTATTGCCTCTCTCTTCAGCTGTTGCTTGTTCGTCCTGAACGTGGCGCTCTTTGGCAGGGAGTCTGTGAAGAGAACTCTCGCCGGAACTTTGAAAGGAGCGAGTCGCTCTTTGCACCACCGCTTGATGTCATCTTCGTTGATCGTAGAGCCACGCCGCGGAACGACGAAGGCCACGACATCCTCGTCCGAGAGTTCGGAAGGTACACCGACCACGGCGCACTCCGTGACCTCGAGATGAGAGGTTATGAGTGACTCTATTTCGCTGGATGAAATGTTCTCGCCTTTGCTCCTCACGATCTCGGAATTTCGATCCACGAAATAGAAGTAGCCCTCGGAATCCATGTAAGCCAGATCGCCGGTATGGAGGAACCCGTTCCTTAAAGCTTGGGCAGTTTTCTTGTCGTCTAGATAGTATCCATTCATTAATGCAGCGTTCTGCAACAAAATCTGGCCGGTAGTTCTTACGGGAAGCTCTTGGTCATCGTCGTTCGCTATGATCGCCCTGTTGGGAAACTGCGGGTAGCTTCTGATCTTTCCCATGCTGCTGTCTTTTCTCGGGCCGTCTACCGGTTCGATGAAGCCAAAGGTGGATTCGCTTAGGCCGTAGCCGAAGACCACCTTGAGATTGAACCTCCTTTCTATTTCGTTCCTTATCTCTCCTGGAAGCGAAGGAGCGCTGTAGGCGATCCGGACGTTGTGGTCCCTTCTCGATTGGGTGGAATGCTTGTACATCAGCATCAACATGGCACCAACGGCGTTAAACTCGGTTGCTCCTTTGTCTCTCGCTTGATCCCAGAAGCTGCCGAGGCTGAACCTTTCCTGGAGAATCAGCGTCGCGTCAGCTCCGATCGCGCCCATGGTGGAGTAGGCCTGCGCGTTGATGTGCGAAAGAGGCAAACAGGTCAGCAGTCGGTCTTCGCTTGTCAGTCCAAGCCATCTCGGGAAGGAGAGCCCCGTCAAGACGTAGGTACGGTGCGACTGCACCACTCCCTTCGGCGTCCCAGTGGTTCCCGAGGTGTAAATGATTACGAGGGGATCCGAGGGAAGCAGGGTATTTTCAATGTTGTACCTTGAGCCGCCGCGTACCTTTTCCTTCAGGGAATCTTCATCCAGCCAGACGACAGTCGTCTCCGCGGGAATTGAAGAGGAAAGCAGATCTTTGTGGCTCAGAAGGACCTTTGGCAAACAGTGATTCAATATCTGGCTCGTTTCAGCCTCTTTGTATTGGTAGTTTATCGGCACCGTCAGAGCTCCGAGTTTTGCAGACGCAAACCATGCAACTATAAACTCGGGTGAGTTGGCGAGTTTTATCGCGACTCGATCGCCCTTGCCGACGTTGAGCTCTTGCAAAAACTTGGCAAATCGATCGCTGATAGAGTCGACTTCTCCATAAGTGAGTGCTCGGTTTTCAAATTCAATGAAATTCTTTTGCGGGTGCCTTTTTGCAGAATCAGCTAGGAAATCAGGAAGAGTAAAAGCAAGTGAGCTTTCCATAAACATGATGGAACGAAATTCTGGCCCTTATAACGATTTGAAAAACGCAGCCTAGAAAAAACTTTTCGTCGAAGAATTTCAGAAATTTCCATTGATCAGGCAACGATCAAATGAGATGATTCCTGGAGCATCAAAAGACGGATTTTTGACTGTTCAATTGCATCCACAAGGTCAAACTTGCTCTGGAGCTCCAAGTTGAATTGGAGCGAGAGTTCTTGGACGATGGCCCTCTCGAACAGTTTCGAGCCGGTGACGAACATCGTTTCCAGGTACTTTTTAAATTCCGCTGGCTTGAAGACGGTGTCCTCACGCCTGAAATTGCATTCAGACTCCAGCCTCGTAAATATCATCAATCTTGTGGGGATACCGAATCTGTCTATCCCCCTGTCTATGCAATCAAAGATTGAATCATAGCGCGAGGTTACCGAAATCATTGGCATCTAACTAGAAAGGCATTTGTGATTTTAGCGTATTTGCCGAAATACAGATTCTTAGTACTTCTTGCCGTTCTCTTTTGTGAATACTTATCCTATCTCTTGGAGAAAGAGATATTGAATTAATTGAAAATTAACCGAATTGGCAATTTTTTTGGAAAGATCTGAAAGGCGTTACATCCGATTCCGATACTGATTTGCGCTTTACGCCGTATATCGTATACGTATGACGATCAAGGCAGCTGCTATTATGATGAGAGCAGCTCCTGGATAGATCAAAAATTTCCCGGGGGCTACAGAATAGCTGAGGATAATACGAGCTATCACGTGAAAAGCCGATGACGAGTTGGTATACCAAAACGTTCTGTTGGCGTTAAAGAAAACTAGCTCATAGATCGCGCTGGGGTTGGGAATGTACGTGAAGGTTGCGGGACTGGCACTTCGAGAATCGATTGCAGAAGAACTTACGGTAAAAACTGGCGAGTTCGTGGAGTTCGTTGCATTTAGACCGTTGGCGACCCAGTTGCTCCACGCCGTATTAGCAAAAATGTAGAAATCCACGCAGCACTGCTGAAAGCTCAGCAAGCTTCCGCTCATCTTGCCATTGCTGTTCCCACTCAGAAAGTACGACGCAGATACAGTGTAATTGACAGAAGTAACATTCCATGGCACTGTGACTGTGCTATTGACCAGAGTCTGAGTATGTGGAGTTTGGGAAACGGAGATCGTCAGGAAGACCAGCCCGGCTAGCAACGACACTATTGCCACGAAAGCGACGAGAGCTCTTTTAGTATTTTTTTTCAATGGACTGGAAACCGGGGTATTCTCCAGACTTTAGCTTGGGGCACTTTTGATCTTTTTCCTCGAAACGGCTACCGAGATAAATTAGAGTTTTAGAAATCAAATGAAGAGATATAAAGAGTTAAATAATTAGTTAATTACTTAAGGTCTTCATGGGCTCCGCATGGAAGGCTGTAGCCGACGATAGCCGTCGCCAAGTTCTGGTGCTTCTAAAAGACGGGGAAAAGACCCCCACAGAAATTGTGACTCACTTCGACTTTACCCTGCCGGCTCTCTCAACTCACCTCAGAGTGCTGAGGGACGCCGGTCTCGTCAAGGAACGGAAAGAAGGTCAGAGGAAGCTTTACTCGGTCAACAGGGAGGGGATGGCAGAGTTGATGGAATTTCTCGACATGTTCTGGGACGACAAGCTGCACAGCCTGAAGCAGTACTCCGAGGCCAAGTCGAAGCGACAGAAGAAAGAGTAACAAGAAGGGAGTAAGGGGAATGGCAGAAGAACGAGAAGAAATCCGAAAGACGATCATCGTGGACGCGCCGCCCGAAGTCGTGTTCAGGGCACTTACCGACGAGAAGGAGCTTGTGCAGTGGATGCCGAGGGAGGCGAAAATGGACGCAAAAGTCGGCGGGGAGTACGAATTCAAGTACCGCTGGGGAGACAGGGGACTGGACGCGATATTGCGAGGCAGGATTCTCGAGCTCGACCCCAACAAGCGGTTGTCCTATACTTGGGATACCGAAACTCCCAATCACGAGAAGCGGATCACGGGAGCTGTGGTCACCTGGTTGCTGGACGCCCTGCCGGAGGGGAAGACGCGAGTCACGCTGATCCATTCCGGTATCGGAAAGCAGTTCTCGAAAGACGCCGAAGCTGGATGGAACTATTTCCTGGGGAGACTCGCGGGCTACTGCAAGAAGTGATCCTGGGCATTTAAGTCGAAGAGAAGTCTCGCATGGCTCCTAGTCAGGGATGGTTTCGATTCTCGGGCATAAATGGGCCGACTACTGAAACACCTGCTTGAAACTGGAACGACCAATTTCTCAAGTTTTTGCCAGAAAAATGAACCTTACGACCGCGAAATTTAGGCAATGTTTAAGAAGAAAATCCCTTGCCTCTCTGCATTAGAGGAAGGTAATTTCCTAGATTTGGTCTTTCAAATGCCTCCGCTGACGGAAAGCGAACGGGATTCTTTTTTGCAAAAGGCGCCGGTTGCGACTCTCTGCACGCACAACTCCAATGGCACGATCCACGCAGCGCCTGTCTGGTTCAAGTACGACAAAGATGAGATACTTCTCGCGACCCAAGATGATACTCGGAGGATAAAGAACATCAAGAAAAATCCGGATGTTACAATAACGGTCGATTCAGGAGGGCAGACTCCCTACAAAGGAGTCGTGATCTACGGGAAGGCGAGACTGGACTATGACAACGTCATTCCGAGACGCGTCGCAATGTATGAAAAATATATGCCGAAAAGCAACGCGGAAAAATTGGTAAAGGGGCTCGCGGCACTCCAAACGCTCGTGCTGATCCACGTAAAGCCGAGCAAAATGACTTCCTTCGATTACGGGAAGGATCCGACTGGGCTGTTCAAGTGACGAAGCGTACTAAATCACACTGAGAGATAATCCTCGCGCCGGACAACCCCCTTGAGTGGTTGCTCCCTCACGTAGCGTAGAACGTTGGCTACCGCGTCGTCTGATCCATGTTTCAGCTGTTCCTCCGTGCCGTCCGAAAAGTGAGGGGAGGAGAGGACGTTCGGCAGGGCGGAGATCGGATATTCCTGCGCGAAGGCTGCGCCTGGTTTTGAGGGGTAGCTCCACCACACATCGAGCGCCGCTTTGGCCCGTGGATGATCCCGGAGGAACTCGTACAAGGCCTCCTGATTGATAATGGCACCGCGCGCCACGTTCACTATGATGCACTCCGGTTTCATCAGCTGAAATTGGTCGTGCCCCAAAAGAGTTCTCGTTTTCAGGGTCAGTGGCAGCGCGACGACGATCACGTCCGATTGACGCAACAGAGCTCCCAAGCCGTCGAGCTTGGCCACCTCATCAAAGCTGGGGACCGCGCTCCCCGTCGTATTCACTCCGAGGGTGCGCATGCCGAGGCACTTTGCAAGACGTGCCACGCTCTGCCCGATCCCTCCGGTTCCCAGGATTCCGATCGTCCTTCCCTTGAGGTACAGGCCGGGCGGCGACTGCACGAATTTTCCCTCCCGAAGATCCTTGTCGTGCGCGGCGAGATTTCTCCCGAGGCTGATGACTGCGCCGAGGACGAACTCTGCGATTGGGCCTCCGAAGGCGCCGGCGTTCGAGCACACGGTGACCGCGGCGGGGATGATGGCAAGGTCGAGCTGATCCACGCCGGCGGAAAAGGTCTGGATCATCCGAAGCTTTCTCATAGAATGCAATTTTTCCTTGGTGAACCAGCCCCTGCCGCCTCCCACGAGCAAGACCTCTACTTCTTCCAATACACTGTTACCGACGTCGCCCCCTTCCATCCTGTACTCCCAGGCGCTTCCGAGAGCTTCCACAAGGCGCGATCGCGCGTTCTCGTCGATGGCGATGGTCGAGAGGATGAGCCTTCTGCTAACTTCCATTTCTCAGGAGATTGCAAACGTTCCCCTGAGTATTTAGAAAATATCCCCCGGGCAGAAGGTTAAAAATCGGAATGTGATTCTGGATTTTAAAAGAGGGGCTTTGGAGGACGACGAAGAGCTGGAGATTTACGCCGAGAGCTTGAGGAGCCGCGAGAGCCGTGATTTGGCCTCGGAGCAGTCGAGATACTACTCACGACTGAAAACGCTCGGGGAGGAGGAGCAAATCAATCCCGAGGGCAGCGAGGACATGGAGCGCGTTCTCGAAGAGCAGGCTCTACTCAGGAGAAAGATCGGAGCGCTGGAGGAAGAGATCGGCAGGAGAAAAAAGAACGATGCGTGGCCGTGGTGATCCACAAAAAAGAGGCCCAAAAGACCGGAGCGATTCCTGGCGTACCTCTAGGTAGTATGGCATTCGAAAGTACTTTTTCTTTTTAGAGCAATGAACGCTACCTTGCAATAGCCATCTTTCGTCCTTGGTTCAAAACAAAGCTTGTTTCAAGCTGTCCCATGCGAAAAATTGCACGGTTTTGCGATCGCGGGAAATTTGCTATATGAACCAAAAAGGTACCACAAATATCAGCCAAATAGATCTAATGGATCCATCAAATTGCTATTGCTCGCCCCCGCATGCGTTGCCTCCGAGGGGGCCCTAGGTCAATGACTAAAGCAAGCCCGCACATGGAAGAGAGCCTAGTGGGCCCTCCTTTTTGCCCCCTCCACCCGTGACGTATAGCAGTTTCCGCTATACGAAAGGTAGCATTTATTACCGGCCTGCCTTCGGCCAACATGATATGAAGCGTTTGATATTAGACGAATCCGCTTTCAAAATTCAGGATAGAAAGTAATTGTCGAAACAACTCACGACTTCGCCCTAACACGAGAAAGAGTTGGTGAGTTCTCGATAGAGAATTTTCCTTATGATAGCATAATTTGCCCAAGAGAGTTTGGCTCGATTTCAATGTCGGCGATTTACTATTTGAGTGTCGCCAGAGTTCCGCTTTATTTCATCGATGGAAACGGAAGGATGTATTCGTCTCTTTTACCTACGCAAGCAAGATACACGGGTCAAATCCATGTAGGTCAGTATGAAGCATATCTCGACGAGAAGCGCCGAGAGTATTTCGCTAACCAAATAGTTGACGCCAAACTCAAAACACAAGAAAAGTTTCTCGTTTGTGGAGCTAGAAGGGCAAGAAAAGTGGTTAGGTGAAGGAGGATTTGAAGCTAAGCTCATAGGCACAGTTTCGCATTGCACAATGTGCCGCGCTTCACTCAACTGGCTCGGAAGAGAATCTCCTGTTTTGAAAATTAGGAATGGGAAATTGTGGCTCATACAGCGTCTGAACTCTCCCCCTATGGATCTAAATGAGTTGGGGTACCTTTTCAAAATAC
>JASHPQ010000270.1 GCA_030037995.1 Nitrososphaerales archaeon
AGGAGAATCTCCACAGATCCTCCGGTTTGAGCGTCAACAGTGAAGATCCAGTCGGTCGCGGTATGCGGCAGACGGCGAGGATCGGACAGTCGCTCGGAGGGGTGTCTGGCTTTTACTTCAAAGGAGGCGGGCAATCTCCCAGAGGCAGATCGGCATACGATTTCTCTATCGTTGCGCTGTTCACCTGTACTGTCATCCTGAGCGTGACCGACCTCGCAACTACGGCAATAGCATTGCACTCCGGCTTAAGAGAGGGGAACGTGATGCTCCTCGGCGTGGCCTCATTTTTCAGGATGAATTTTTTCCAGGCCATTGCAGCCACCAAACTGGGGTTCATTTCGGGAACGGCCCTGCTGGCCTTTCTTGGGGTGAGGTCAGACATTCCAACGACCAGAAGGATCGTGTTTTCTTCACTTGCAGCCTTTGTCATCCTGCTCTTGCTCGTCTCTGTGAATAATCTGGTTATGATCAGTCTCTGACATCAAAGAGAATTCCTATCGCCTTTTTTCCGGCAACAAGTTGGGGTCTAACGAAAAGGCTTCTCCATCTCTCCATCCTAGAGATGGCATAAGGCCGAAAAAGGAGAATTTTTTTCTTCTCAGACGATGGGCTTTAGCTTGACCTGACCGTAGCCTACTGAGTAGTCGTACTCCACGTGGTACAACTCGGATGGCGGCTTCAGTGAGTGCATTACCAGCGTTCGGTCGAGCTCCTCCAATTTTAGGTGAAGGTCGCTGGCGTTGTTGAGATCCCTGATCAGATTAGATCCCAGCTTTACGGTGTAGATCGCCAGGTCGCCGGTCCGCCCGACCATCTCCGTCAGACCTACTCCCAGTGGGTCGAGCAGCTCCTGCCCCACGGAACTTCGCACTGTGTCCATTCCGACGAAGAAGATGCACGGCCGGTTTTCCTCTCCTTTGATCTCCTTGATCGCGTTCTTGACCCTCTCTCCCGTTTCGTCTATTGAAGACGCGTCCAGCTTCACAAAGCACGCGTCTTTCTCTCCTCCGACGTGATACTGGGCTACGCGGAGGCTCTTCTGAAGAAGCTCTTCGGAAAAATAAGGAAGCAAGTTTTCCTTTATCGCCTGTGGGGGCCTGTTGCTGGACGGGAGAATGAACATGGAGCAACCATTCGCGAGAAAGTTCATCTCGCAGGATACGACGAGAGGAACGTGCCAGTTTACTCCGATCCGGTTATCCATCTCCAAGATGACATTGGAGCCTACCCTGTATCCGCCGCCCAGAAACTCGTCCAGATCTTTGCTTCCCGACGAATACTTGCCTCTGGAGTTATGAATTGACTGGAATTTCTTCGAGGAGTACTCTCCGACAAATTTCACTGCTGTTGGATCGAAAATTGTGACCCTGCCGCCGTCTAAGGTGTAAAGCGACGACCGGTGTGGGATTCTCGTGCCCCGTAGCTTTTTCCAGACGAGCCGTCTGACTCGCATCCCCTCCATCGAATCGTCCTCGAGCTTCACTACCGCATCGACGAAGTAATCCGAAGCCGACAGTCTCTCGTCTTCGCTGACGAAGATCAGCTTCACGTTGTTGGCTTCGGCGATCACGAGCAGCGACTGCTCGGTCTTCATCCTTTCAGTTGCATCTAGCTTGTTCACTATGGAGTCCCAGGAGTCCAGCACTATGAGGAGCTCCTCCTTCGTCTCCTTGGGTCTCCCCAGTATCGAAATCAGAACGTCCTCGATGGAGGCGAGACGATAATCTTCAAACTTGAAACTTTTCGGCTTCTCGCTCGCTTCGCTCATGGACACGGAGCTCACCAGGCCTCGCTTTGCGAGCTCGCGCAGCTGAGGGTTTTGCTCCATCAACATATCCCGGGAGACACGGGAAGACACGTAAACGCCACTTCCAAAACCCGCCAGGAGTTCCAGCGCGAGGGTAGTTTTTCCCGTGCCAGGTTCTCCCTTTATTAAAAGAGTCCTTATCTTCGAACTGAGCAGCGACTTTAACAGAATGCTCTGCGAGACGAAGCTCTCTTCGCTCGCAGTGGTCGATGTTTCCTGGACTCTAGTTTCCAAAATGGGTTCCTTTCTTCGTTCCTTCGTGCAAGAGCTAAAGGCAGCGGAAATTTCGATTTAACGATTAAGGGCTACAGATCCGGGTTTCAAATTTCGAGCGCGGAGTGTCTCTTCCCAAACCCTGCCAATTCAGCGATAAAAATAAAGTGAATTCGATCGGCCACTCAAATTTGAATCTCTTGCGAGGGAATGCGAGCGTCCCTCCGAGAGGTAAAGAGATCGCAGAAGAAATATTGGTGAAAACCCCCGAGAGAAAACGGTGTCCATGGGCGTTACTGGATCCCCTGCTCATGGAGTACCACGACCGGGAGTGGGGCGTGCCGGTCCATAGAGACGATCTTCTGTTCGAGTTTCTCGTGCTGGAGGGGGCTCAGGCGGGGTTGAGCTGGCTTACCGTCCTCAGAAAAAGGGAAAACTATCACAGAGCTTTCGATAACTTTGATCCGGAGAAAGTGGCTCGATACGGCGAAGCCCGAATAAATCTGCTGAAACAAAATCAAGGAATAATTCGAAACGAATTGAAGATCAGATCTTCCGTCGAGAATGCGAAGAGTCTACAGGCAGTCAAGAAGGAGTTCGGCAGTTTCGACAGCTACGTCTGGACTTTTGTAAAGGGGCGGCCGATGCGGAGTATGTGGAAAACCCAGAACCAAGTCCCTGCAACGACGGCGGAATCCGACGCCATGAGCAAAGACCTCAGGGATAGACATTTCAATTTTGTTGGATCCACAATCTGCTATTCCTTCATGCAGGCCGTCGGATTGGTAAACGATCACATCGCGTCATGCTTTCGAGCAAGCGAGTTGTAATACAGAATGCGGATACGTTGTTACTTCATCGAAATCCTGTAGAACATCAAACGAAAAAAGTTGGACAAGCATCCAAAAGCGTATGATTAAACCCCACACCCCTCCGTCCTAGTCTAGAAAGTGTTTGCCAAAGCCACCACAAGAGCAACTCTTGGAGATAAGAACAACCGGCGGCCTGTCTCTGGAGCTTCCAGCACTCTCCTTTCCAGACTGGGAGACGCAACCCCTGCTGCCTCTCCCGTCCCTTTCAGAAAGAAGGAGAAGTCTGAGACGGGCGGTGCGCTCGCAGATGGAAATTGAGGCCTCAATCCTAGAGTCCTGCCGCTCTCCCAACGTCCAGCACTGGATAATGGTGAAGGCCCGTCTTGGATACGATACTTTTTGGAAGCATATGAATTACCTTCTTGTCAGAGGTTTAATGGACGAAAAGAGCGAGGGAAGCAGAACTCTCTACCAAACAAGCTCGAAGGGACTCGAATTGCTGGAAAAGCTCTCGGCTTTCGACCCTGCGATACGCAGCTTTTAGAGAATCGATCTGTCTACGAATCTCATTTCTTTTCAATAAGGGATTCAAGCAGTTGCCGACTTGATTTGAAAAAATCGTGCCTGAGTTTGCAAATTGCAAGTCCATTTTTTGACATTTTTTTCGATGCTCCTAAGCTTCTGAGCGATTTTAGATCGCAAATACAAGAATGGAGGAAAACTCGAATTCTGTCCCCCATTCTTATTTCCTCCTGAAAAAGAAGGAAACTGATTCAAAAGGGAAGAGACGGCCTTGAAAAAAGGAATCGCTTTCTCAGAATCCCGAATGAAGGGTCAGGCTGTAAATTCTCGAGAGCAGGAATTAGATCCGACAATGGCGAATAGCACCCTCTCATCGTGACTGTGGAGCGACTGAGGTTGAGGGCAGTCGTCTCAACGCCTAAAACTGGAATTTGGAATGGTACATCAATAAACTGGATTTCGGCTTCTGTCGCTTAATGCATAATCGATTTAATTTGCAGAGAATTCTTCGTAGATTCAAGGAAATCTAACATTGTCATCTGACACAACTTATGATGCAGATACCGTAGCAAGAATGGACGAAATGGCTGAGACAGAGAAGATCGCGGCGATAATGCGTGCTGCAAGGCCTCAAGTCTCCGTAATAGGAGTGGGCGGTGCTGGCTGCAACATCGTCTCTTGGGTCAAGGAGAAAAAAGGCGGCATTTCTGGCGCAAAGCTGATCGCTGCCAATACTGATGCAACCCACCTTAGCATCATCAAAGCAGATAGAAGGATTTTGCTTGGTGAGAAGACTACCCGCGGAATGGGAGCCGGCGGTTACGCGGAGAGGGGTGCAGAAGCTGCGAAGGAATCCATCGAGCAGATAAAGAAAGACACCCAGGGTTCTAACATTATTTACGTTGCGACCGGTCTCGGAGGAGGCACAGGTACTGGAGCTTCTTGGGTCATTGCGAGTGCTCTTCGCCCGTTCGGAGCTCTGATGATTGGTGTAGTGACACTCCCGTTCGCAGTCGAGAGGTTCAGGTTCCAAAGTGCGAAAGATGGACTTACCAAGCTGAAGGGCTTTTGTGACACGGTAGTCGTGATCGACAACAACCGACTTGCGAAGGTCGCCGGTGACCTGCCGTTGAAAGAAGCGCTCGGTGTTGCAAACGAGCTCGTCGGAGAGTTTGTGAAGGGAATCACCGAGACGATCACTACTGCAAGTCTGATCAACATCGACTTTGCTGACTTGAGAGCGATCATGGAGAAGCGGGGCATCGCCGCGATCGGAGTCGGCGAAGCTTCGGGAGATGCAAGAGTAGAGCGCGCGGTCCAGATGGCACTCGATGCACAACTGCTCGACATCAAAGACGCAACCAGGGCCTTCGGTGTGCTGATTCACGTCTCAGGCGGCGATGACATCACACTGGACGAAGTCACGCAGGCTGGAGAAATGGTCACCAGATCTCTCCCGGCAAAGGCGCGCGTCGTCTGGGGCGCGAGAGTAGATCCTACGCTTCAAGGAAAGGTAAGGGTCATGGTCGTCCTAACTGGAGTGGAGAGCACTTTCGCCACGGAAAAGAGCGGCTCCATCACCAGGATGATTCGATCAAGATCTTAGACTATAGCAAAAAGAAAGGAAAATGGAGCGCCCCGCACAGGGCGTTCTCCATTTCATTTCTTCCAAAAGATACAGAAGCGGCTGTCGTCGCTTTTTTCCAATTGGAGCTCTTCCCCAGTATCCGTTCTGCCCGAATGAGATAGAAGAAAGAGACAAAAAGGAGTTTAGATTTCCAGTGCTGGAGGAGAAGAGGAAAGAGGGGAAAGCGACGCAGTCTTCAACTCACGCTTCGATCTGGGAAAAGATCGAGTCCTGGCTTGAAGCAGAAGGTATCTCGTTCGAGCAAGTCACGGACTTTAACTCTCATCGTCACATCGCTGCTAATTTGAAGAACGTTCAAGTACACTTGAGCGAGTCCAAAGTCCGGCGCGGAGTGCTGGCGGTGCAGGCAATCGTCTCGCTGGACGATCAGCAGCTCTGGAAGGCAAAGCAGATCAAGAAGGAAGACCTCCATGCGATTTTCCTTGTGCTTTTTGAAAAGCTCGACCGTACGGAGTACCTCTTCATGCTACAGGAGGATTTTTCCTCCAAGAGCTGGCTTCGTGTGCAGAGGACGCTTTACATTGAGGAGCTTACCAGGACGGAGCTGCTCAGGGAAATGAAACACCTAAACCTGAAGCTCGTCAACGTGAGCTACGACCTGAATTCGGCGCTCGACAACGCCCCAAAATCTGGACCCAAAGACGAAACGATCTACACTTGAAACAGGCCGATATTGGCGTACGTCAATACCGAACTGTTAGGCAGTTTAAGGCTCAATGACCTAACAGAGGCTGGAACTCTACTCGTTTTTTAGCTCTAGAATTTCTAAGACCGGATCGGCGTTTTCGCCCAGCAATCCGATTCGTTCTAGGGCAAACGAAACCGTCAATTTATCGTCCGATGCACTTTGAGAGCCGCTCGACGATTTCATCTCTTGAATTAGGCGCGGCGCAATGATCCGCCAGGATTTCGCAAAGAACTCAAAGCAGTCCAGCTTGTCGTCGAGGACGTTTACCTCTTCCGAGACCAACTTGGTGACGCCAGCCTTGTAGTTTTCCAGATCTATCATGGCGAGCCACAACCTCTCCATCGTCTTTTCCAGGGGTACGGAATCGAGAAACCGGTTCAGGCTGGGAGTCGACGTGATGTCCACCGTTTTTTGGGAATCGGAGTACACTATTGAGAGAGACGAGTGCGAATCGTGCTTTGAGTAAATTACGCGGAGCCGCGACTCTTTCTCGAGATGCTTGAATACGACGATCAGATTTGTCTCGGAGGATTCTGCGGAAATCAGCGCGTACTGATCGATCCTCTCATAGTCGGGGACCTGATCTCGACGCAGCCAGGTCTTGCCGAGAGAAATGGGCACCCGGAAATCTTTTTCGAAAGTGGAAAGACGGAACTCCCTGCTGAAGACTCTGCTCCTCTTGGTATCGTACGAATATTCATATTGAATGTCGTCCGTGCATCGGTAGGCGCCCTTGGCCTCATAGGCGCCATCTACCAGCTTCACACTCAAGACCTTGTCGAGGATCATGAAGGGAGTCGTTGCAATGAAAGCCTCGATGCTCTGACGGGTTTTAGTGGCCTCCGAGTCCAGCTGGGTTCGAAATTCGGCGAGCTCGGCCTGGTTTTTCTGATCGACCTTGGCCTTGGTCTGCTCAATCGCCAGGTGAGAAAAGCCGCTGATCTGCGATGAGAGCTCGCTCAAAGTTTCCTCGTCGATCTCGTCCCCAAGAGTCTTTACGAGGGCTTCGATCTTGCCGTTCAGATCCTCGAGATCCGCGAGTCCCTTGTTTGATCTTGACTCCCTCTCCTGTATCTTGCTTTCGAGCTGCTCCTTGTGGTAAGCAAATCTCATCGCATCGACAAGCGATGAGAAGCTTTGTTTGAGAACACGACTGTTTTGGGGCGGTGGTTGTTGCTGCTGTTGTTGTGCGGCGGTCGCAGAGGAGACGGGTTTCCCGTCAGATTGCATAAGCTAGCCATAAACAAGGGAAAAACGGTGTAATAAACCATCGGTTTTTACGGAGACAAGTCTTGAACTTGGATCTAGGAGACTAGGCCATGCTCCATATGGACGGCTTCAGCCTCGGGCACTCTTACTCTGTCGACAGTTGCTGAAGCAAAGAAAGGCCCCTCTCGCTCAGCGAGTACAGGGTCTTGTTTCCTTCGTTGAGAGTATTCATCATGCCCAGCGAAATCAGTTGAGTCATGTGTTTTCGGAAAGTGTCGTACCCCAGTCGTGCCTTTACCATGATCCAATGCTGTACCGTGGGAGTCCTGCACGCCTCAAGGATGGCCACGAGAATGACCTCTTGAGAGCGTACCTCGCGTCGCTTTCTGTGGTGTACTAAGACATCGAAATTTCCAAGGGCATACGCGAGACTCGCGGCGGCAAGCGGTTGAGCAACCCTTAGGACGGTTTGTGTGGACATGGCTTTTCCGATCTTTACTAGGGAGAAGGTTTGGGCGGATGGTGTTTAATCATACGGTTTTGGAAGCGCTGTACAACTTTTTTTCTTGAGCGCAAGTACTTTGCACAGTTGACGAACATTCGACGATCGGAGAAGGGAAAGCATGAATTCATTTTACAGATTCAACAACCGGAGGAGATTTTCTGATGAGATCAAAACAATACACAGGCCAACGAATATTTTGCAACCAGATCAAACGATGTTGATCTAGTTGTACGAAGTTTGTTGACCAAGCTAGCGAGGTAAGAAACTAGAGGATGGCAGTCAGGAGCTGGTAGGCGTCTCTATTTTTTCCTGAAGCTCGCCTGGGACCATGCCACTCGCGGGACCCGGTGCTTGCGGAAAATTGTTGAGAGGAACCTCTCCCGGTACCTCATGGTGGTCGTCGGCCTGGGCCTCCGGTAGGATCGACAACTCTCCCGTGAGAGAGACCAGTCCGGAAATCTGGTCCATCAATTTGGAGTATTTTTCTTTCGGCACGGACTCTTCCAGCTTCGTCTCAAGCTCCGCGATTCGTGCACGGGCAGCTTCAGACTCTGCGGATTTTTTCGAAAGAGACGCTTCGAGATCCTTGATCTTTGAGAGGGCTTTGTTGTGAAGATCCTGTGGCACCTGATATTTTTCGGTGAGGTTCTTGATAATCTCATTCTGCACCGAGATCTGGGAGCTCAGAGTCAGCACCACGGTGGAAAGGTTGTTCAATCTCCCTCCGAGCGACTCTGTCTTGCCCAGCTCGTCGCGGGTGCGCTGCAGATCTTCCGTCAGCCGATCGATGTTTCCCTGGAGTTTGGCGACGGCGTCCTGGTAGGCCTTCTTGGGTACCGATTGCTCTAGTTTTGTCTCGAGCGACCGGCACTTCAGGATTAGTCTCCGCATCTCCCCGGTGATTTCTTCGACTGAGCTCAAAACAGATGGCACATTCTCTCTTGGAATAGGTGAGAGAAAATGGGAGGCCTATCTAATGCATGAGATCAAATTCGTTTGACAAGAAGATCATCAAGATCTCTCTTGTGCCTGGACATTTGCGCTGTTTAAAGTGCAGCCGTAGTCATCAGTGAAATTATCCGAATACTGATTTAGGGTCCTTAACTCAGCTTCTATATTTGAGTCAAGCATCTAAATAGAGAAGACTAAAATGGCCCGCCAGGCCATGTAATGAGACAACGAGAACAAGCGAGCACAATAAACCACGCAGGAAGATCGTAGAAGGTAAGGGCGGATTGAGAAATGGAATATCAGTAAGTTCGATGATAGAGAAGTGGCAGAACGACCTCTGGGTTAAGGCAAAGTCACGGGAGCAGGTGGGTCAGCTAATCCGTGACGAGTATAGAAAGGGGAATCTGACCGATCGAGAATTTCGGCAGGCCATCAAGGAAGTCTATACTTCGCTAAGGTAGCTCTCCCAGCGCGCGCTTGGAGCTTCATTCTATCTCCGATCCATTTGTTTGCAGATTCAAACCGATAGCAAAATTGCATAGTGGACTCGGCTAAACAGTCACTTACCGGGTTGACGGCCTTCATTTTAGACCAGATCAAGCTGCCCTGATCGCAATGGCCGAACCTCTGCAAGAGAGGAAGCAATAATTACTTTCGAGATCGCCATCCTCAGGTCTTTCTGAATCCTGGAAACAAACGCTGATTGTAAAAATTCAGGTAAAACCATTATCCTCGGGGATAACTTACTCTTGATTCACGATGGATTGTCCGGTTTCAATCGCGCGCCTGAATTATGCCAAGAAATTTTAATGAGAGTCATTTGAAATTTGGTATATTTTCACGTTCGGATTCTGGTAAAGTAGAGTTAGGTTTGAATTAGAAGAATTCGGAAAATTGCTCCAAGGAAATAAGGATGCGACTGGAGGAAGCGGGAGGGTTGCAACATTAGTGACTATGATATACTCCGCGCTGGAGTTCTCAGCTAATTTTATCGCATCAGAAGGGGTTCTAGCATACTCGAAAACTGAGTTTCTTCCAATTGTAAGGTTTGTGTAGACAAAATTCCAGTCTGACGTTGACAAATATTGTGAATTGTTGGGGGTATTGGCTTTCATCCATTGCATTGCAGCATAATCTTGGATCTGGGCTTGTGAAATCTGATTAGTCTCAGTAACTGAATCAGCAATGACATATTGCCCCCAAGACCCAACAATTATGCCACCGACAATGATTATTATCAATGTAGCTCGAGGAAGGATACTCTCACTTTGTCGAGATTTCATTTTGCTAGTAAAACTGCCCTTTCTCCTTGAGGAAGAGGAATTAGGAAAAAAATACTCTAGCCCGTAACTTGCCAGAATAAGGATGGGAACAAGAGCTTCATAGGAGTAGCGCCAGGCCGCTACATTTTCAGGAGCTACAATAAGAAGAGCCAGCAACCAAATTACTGGTAAAAATATCAGCGATTCTTCGCTCTTTACTGCCCTGTAAATTGACACCGCAACGAGAATCAGCAAACAGACTAAGGCTATGTCATCGTAGACTTCGACTGCCATGTAGCTTAGCACGGGTACGGAGGAAAGGGCAACTGAAAGAGTCGTGCCGCCGAGAACGACTCCTCGACCCGATGACAGCAAGGGAAGAACGATGCTGGCAAGAGTCGGAAAAAGAATCAAAGAAATGATCGGTGGAAGAATCGAGATTATTCCGAAAACGGAATAGGTCTTCACGTTGGGCTTTCTCATAAGAAATTGGATGAGCGGAATTAGGAGTAGCGCCGGGAAAAGGCTCAATATCGTGTAGTGGGACATGTACGCGTTGACCAGAGCAAAGAAGAAAATTACCCATGTAGCGGGAGATCTCGGTCTCTGCACAGCCATGATGAACACAAATATCAGAAACAGTGCTGCCAGAATTCCGATAAAATTCGCGTATAGGCCAGAATCAAATACACTGTCAAACCATATCGTTCCAGAGAAGGTGTACAACACAACTCCAATGAGGCCGACCCTTCTGCTAGAAGAAATGACCTTTGTAGCAAGATACAACAGAAGCGGGGATAGAGTGACCAATAGACCCATTATCCGCTGGACGGTCACAAGCGGCTCTCCGCCCACGAGCAGTAAGGCCGGGGCAAGTTGGTAGTAGATACCATCGTAGAGTATTCCACCAGGGATCGAGGTAATCGCTCCTGAGATGAGATCTTGGGAGAACTGAACATGGGCTCCGAAATCATGACTAAGATACTCTGGAAATATCGGATATTTCTCGAAGTGAAGTAAAACCATGAGTCCCAAGGCGAGCACTAGGACAGCGACAACATAGTCTGCCCTAACAGGTTTTGCCGGCATTAGAAACTTCCTCCTCATTACCAAAGAGAAGCTTAAAGCGACAATTCCAGCTACAATCACTAAAATGATGGTTCCGTAATCCAAACCCACTAACTCTGCGAAACCAGCAGTCCGGATTAAAATGACTAAAGTGTCGGCGCTCAATCCAAGCCCTAAAGCAATTGCGATTCTTCCGACTAAAGTGTCGTCAAAGTTCCAGAGTCCGAATAGTTCCGAGAATCCGATTCCTGGCGAGAAGATGAATAAAAGATAGAGGACATAACCCGGGAGAAAAGCTTGAACCGGCATCGAAGGCTGACAGAGCGTCCTTCCTTTGGAAGATAAACATTCTCGGATTAGCGAAAATCTGTTTTACGATGACTGCACTATTATGATTGAAGATCTAGACTGATCGCGGTCGTGTTGGATATTCTGGTTCCATTCGTCGTAAAGGCTGCGATGTCGATAGTGTAATTCCCTGCAGCTTGACTCACGAAGAAAAAGCTAGCCAATACCGTATCTCCAGATCTTGAGAAAATGGAAGACGAAGTCACTGCAACAGAGCGTCCCGACGAGTCAAAAAGGGTCGCGAAGACTATCATATTCATGGAAATAGGAAGGTTACTCTGGAATGTCGAGTTAACCGACAAGAGTCCATTCGTGAACTCATATGTCGGTTTACCCACCATCGTGAGTAATTGATCAGAAGGAATTTGCGAAAAAGTAATGTTTACGATTGTAATGCTTTTGTTGAAAATTACTGTTCCCATCTTCGGAGTTATCGAATATACTGAGCTGATGTCCGTGTAAGAATACGACACAGAGTAACTGTAGTTTCCAAACGGGCCGATAAACACTAACTCATTTCCGATCGATTTCATGGTCTTTCCATCAATCGTGAGGCTCCAGGCGTTGCCGCCGGCTAATCCGTTTTCAACAAATTCTATTACCCCGCTGGTTACCCGAACCGTACTGTTCGCAATAGAAATTGATGAAGTCGTAGAAAGTAAAGTCGAAGTGGTGGCTGATGAGGTCGATTGCGATATCGAGATTTCAACGCTTGTCTTTTGATTATCCGCATCTGTCACGGTAACTCTCACACTTTGAGGGATAGCTTGGCCTTGTTGGAAGATGCGGGAGAAAAGTCCCAAGCTATTCTGTTGCGAGAAATTATCTGGCCAACTTGCCACGAACTTGTAGGGAGAGAAGCCATCAAGAACGGTTACGTCAAAAGTGACTATCGAGCTCTTGTTTGGTTCAGATAGAATGCGAGAGTACGATTCTACCGCCTTTAAAGTATGACCCGTGACATTGGGCGGTAGAGCCGCTGGATAGTAATAGTAAAGATCGAGCGTCAGTATCACTAGTACAACCAGGACAAAGATCGCAACTCGAAGTGCGCTTTTCCAATTCAAATTAATTGACTTTCCGAGATTAGAATAATTCATCCTCGTCGAACATGTGACTAGGCGTTAAGGGGATCGAAAAAGAGTATTTGACTTTTTATGATTCATATCACCTTTTGTGAACGTTTGCGAAATAGTTCGTTGCGATCAGATTGCATACATGGTATGATTTTTGAACTGTTTGCCGAAGCATGTGGAAAACTCTTCCATCGTTACCGGAAGAGCTTTCTTTACACCAATGAGATAGTCTAGTAACTTCTGGAGAGTTCTAAACTTGGCTTCTTTTTCATCAACGAGCTCCCAAGGATGACAGGTCAGGAGCAAGCACAAGGTTGTGTTTTCAGGATTGGATGATAGTGGAAGATCGGCTGCTGTTCGGTCGAAATCCTCTAACGCTGCTTCAAGAATAGTGGGGAAAAATGGAGAAATCCCCATCCTCCATTTGGGTCTCAATGGAACTGAAAAAGGAATCTCGATGATGCTGCGACCATTAGCGCAAATTATTTCGAAAGGTTCCATTAGTCCGTATAAGTGATTGTAAAATGACGAATCTACGTGGAATTCCTGATCTCCCAGAAACCTCATGGTGGACTTTCTTACATGATGGAAGGGGGCGACGAAGGATTTCGGAGCCCGTCCTGTCAGATTTTTTATTACCTCCGATCCGGCTGCGATTCTATGTTTGACCTCATTTCTGGTCAGTATGGCTGGTTGTTCTGCGGTGGTAGTCTTCCACGCGCCACCATAGCTTTCGTGAGCGAAACCATGATACCCTATTTCGTGACCCTGACCTTCTAGTTGCAGTACCACCTCGGAATCGTTTTTCGCTAGGATTCCTTCGAGCAGAAAGGTTCCCAAGATCGAATTCTTTGATAGAACGGATTCGATATTTTTCAAACCTCTACGGTTGAGTTGATCCGGGCCATTTTGAACCCATGAACCGGATTTCCAAGGAGGAGTATATTCGGTGTCTGCTGTGAATACTAGAAAAATTTCCGATTTAGGTTCGAGCTTCTTCATCTCTTCCCGAGAGCGCAAGATCTTTAAAGAACGAATAGGATTGAGGTAACCGGCTGCATAATGCAGTCGAACCAAGTTCTCATGAAGCTTCGGCATCGATTAGAGCACTATCGATCGCGTCAAGAGTCTCCCTTACATATTTTTCAGTTGTCTGAATGGTTGAAAACTCTCTCCCGGTCTCTCCCATTGACTCTCGAAGGGTTGAATCGCTCAGCAGCCGAGCGATTTTTTCGGCAAGGCATCTAGAGTCTTCGGGAGGAATCAAGAATCCGGTTTTCCCATCGATCACGAATTCAGGGTTTCCTCCGACCTTAGTAGCAACAACCGGCAGACGCGCCGAACCAGCCTCCCTCAGGGAAAGCGAGGCAAGTTCACTTCTAGAAGGGAGACAGAACATGCAGGAGGTATGATACGAAGAAGCGAGATCAGCACCATGGATGGGCCCAGTCAAAATCAACTGGTCTTTCAAATTGCCAATTTGTTTTGACATGGCCTTCGCAAATTTCGGATCGACAGGGCCTACGAGTAGACATTTGAGCTGTTTGAATTCGTCTTTTAGGCTATAAATGGCATCGAGCAGGATGTCAACCCCTTTAGATTTCTCGATCCTTCCTACAAATAGAACCAACTTGTCCCGCTCATTGATAAGATATCTCGATCTGAAATGATTGATCTCTTCTTCGGCAGGCTTTGCAATGGGATCGATTCCACTTGGTATTACCCTGATCCTCTCTTTTGGGATTCCCTTGGATTCGATCATCCTTGCTTCAAACCGGGTAGTAGGTACTATCAGAAATGCACGTTTCAGAGAAAATATTCCTTGAGTGCTATCCACAAAGTCGTACGCGAGGTCTCTCAGCATTCCGTTCCCACCGTAGATTCCAATGGGTTTCAATATCAAAGGAATATCATGGCGACGGGAAACTAACGAAGCGAATAAACTCGAAAAATGATAGTAATGCTGTGAAAATACGATGTCAAACTTGGAGAACTTGTCTAGCGATCTCAATGCGGAAATGGAGTAGTCCAACGGACCTCGCGGAACGAAATTGTAATGGGTCAAACCTTTTCCCCGGACGATCGAGTTATTTTTCTCGAATGAGCATACGGTAACAATATCACCTCGCGAAAGCATGCCCTCTATCAGACGATTCAAGACTCTCTCCGCGCCGCCAACACTCTGGTAAAAATATTCATTCGAAGCAAGAATCCTCAAGCTGATCCGACCTCGCGAAGGAGACCACAATATTCTGCCGCGATAACCTCCCAGTCCAGTTTCGAAGCAAGCTGAGTGGATTCTAGGCCTAATTTATCCCGCAATTCCTTTGATTCATAGACGCTTGAAAGAGCCGAGACTAGGAAATTAACGTCCTTGGAAGGACAAAGTATCGCCCCTTCTGAACTGAAAAGATCAGAAAATAGACCCACGTTAGTCGCGATAATCGGTTTTCCGTATTCGATCGCAGTGCAAAGGGGGCCGCTCATTGAGTCAGAAAACGCATAGGGAAATACCACACAATTGCACGCCTCAAACAGGATACCCTCCTCAGAATCCGGCACAAACCCCGTTAGAATGACCGAGTTGGCTAGGTTTGATTTTGCTATTCTGCGTTGAAGATCCGCGACATACTTCCGGTCTTTGTCAGTAGATCCAGCAATTACAAGCACAGCATCGGGCCACTGTATCACCAACTCTGTCCAAGCATCCAACAGAAATTCCAACCCCTTCCTAGGTACGACATGTCCGTAAGCTAGGAAGTAACCGTGAAGCTTCGAGAAAAGAGACGACATACTTTTTGATGGTTCCGAACTTTCGCCCTTCGCGATTCCGAATTTTACGAGCTGAATTTTCTTCGGGAAATTTCCATACTGAAGAACCCATAGCCGAAAAGTTCTCGAAAATACTTGAATTTGGTCAGCAATTTTGAAAATGGAATAGTATATGGTGAATATCCCCAATTTAATTAAGGACTTGGGAACTTTTGTATTTGGCAACACATTGTCAATGGCTGAAGAAAAATTCTCCAACGGAAAAACGCCTTGCAAATTTATCACAGTTTTTATTCGAGATAGTTTGCAAATCATGAGGAACAACGGAAGCAGTAGCAAGGAGGTAACGGTCGGGCCCATCGTCCTCTGCTCCAGTGGAACAAATACCAAGTTTCGAGTGTCTTTTCTAATTGCCCGAAACAATGTCAGCGGAAAATCCAGTTGACCCCAAACGAATCTTGCCTTCGATTTTTCCATCCCGACGAGTGGATAGCGCTGTCTGTATCTGGGCATATAGCAGACAATGTCATAATTACATTTCCCTTCTAGCTGTTTGATCAGATGCGGCGTGTACACGCGGTGAGCAAAGATGCCGAAGTCATCGACGACAGCAATTTTAATCTGTTGATTGTCGCCTGCCAGTTACCCTCGCCTCACAGATCGCTTTACAGCGTTTACTATCTCACGACAATTCTTTTCAGTCAATCTGTTGTGGACTGGAAGCGCCAGCGATTCAGAGATCAATCTTCGGGAATTAGTGTATTGCTTCGATGATTCGAAAAGTTTCTCCAAGACATTCAGGTAGGGAGACTCTACCTCTATTCCGTTCTTTAGCAGATCCTTCTGTAAACTTCTCCTCTCGCTAGAATCAATCCTGATTACAAACCTCGTGAAAGTACTTTGGCCATCTTCCGACTGTTCTGACACGCTAAACGCTATTCCAGCATCTCTTAGAGAGTCTGAGATTATTCTTGCGTTCCTTTTACGCTCGCCGACAATGGAGTCGAGTCTTGTCAATTGAGAATCAATAGCCCTGCATATGCAGGAGGGGATCGATCTGAGCCCAACATGCATCAAATTATGTTTGGTTATTCGCTCAACTGATTTTTGGTCTTCGCTTTGGTTCTTTCTCTTGAAAAGCGGGTAGGCCATCGAGTATAGGGGGGAGAGCGATCCAAATTTCAATCCCGACATCCAAAACAATGCTTTGAATCTTTGGATGTGATCTGGCGATTCAATCAGAAAATCAATATCCTTCATTTGTTGATGAATAGATCCCTTGTTGATTGAAAGAGCGCCGCCTATACCCCCGGTAATCGTCTTGCCATACCCAAAACTAAAGATCGAAAAATCTCCCTCTGACCCAATCGGTCTTGAATCGTTGATACCACCTATGCCCTGAGCACAATCTTCGATAACGGTGGTGTCTCCGACAATATCCCGGATCCTCCTGACGGATGATGGGTCTCCGAATAAGTGGACTACGATAATGGCATCCAGCCCCTTTTTATGTTCCTCTCGAACTTTTTCACGATCCATCTCAAGTGTGAGATAATCTACATCAATGGGAACTGGTTCAAACCCAGAGTCAAGGATCACTTCGAATAAAACCGGGCAGGTGTACGCGGGCAACGCAACCCGCTTTGAATTCTGGGCAAGCAATATGAGACATAATTTTAGACTCGATCTCCCAGAGTCTAAAAAAATTGTTTCACCCAGCGAGAACTTCTCCCTCATTTTCGTTCTTAAGCGCTCTTCGGATTGAGGGTCGGAGGGTAAGAAGAGAGGTGAAAGATCGCCAAAGCTAATGGGAATTGAAGTAATCGGTATCACATGGCAACGCCAACGATCACGCGTGGACCTATTCTCTTTGATATTGAAAGCGGAAGAACACTCCAAATTTTGGAAGCGAATCTAAAAGAAGACGCATCGGGATCGGATAATTTTACCGTAGTATCGGTTAGATTGAAAAGAGTCGTCTCGCTGCCTGACCATTGCCTCTTAAAATCGTATATTGGTGAACCGCTTCTGGTTCGCCCGAGATTCATTGAGAAATTATCATGATTCTCTGATTTGATTTTGATCAGGTTCCAGAGCAGTAAGGATGTCGCGTTCAGATGCCGGTGCTTGGGCTCGTTGATGTTGATCCACCAATCCACCCGATTCTTCAAAGCAGGAGCGATAATGGCCGATACGATCTCGGAGTCCATTCGCGCTAAAAATATCGGAAATTCTCCGGTCTTCGATTCGAGAAGTGTCTCGAAAAATTCAGATCGATGTACAGGGGATCCTCTTCTCGTTTGCACTCTCAAATACAATTTGTAAAAACTGGATAGATCGGCAGGCGATTCAACCTTCTGTACCGTAATTCCTAGACTAGTTGATTTTCTAATTATGTTACGAAGCTTTCTGTCAAAACGTTCCCAAAGATCAGAAGAACCTCCTTTGAGTGTAAAGTTTCTGTAAATTGCGGAGGTTTCAAGAGTCAAATCTTGAGGTTCCAAACCGGTTAATGCTTCCGTTCTGTATTCTAGGAAGTTGGCTCTCGTCTGTTTCTTGATTGACTCTGCGAAGCTGTGCAAAGATCTCCAGATTTCTAGAGGAGACTGAGCTGTCTCTGGAAGTACAACCGGTCCACCGTATTCGCAGAAAGGAGTAGAAATCAGTCTGTGTCCAAAAATTCTGCTTTTGATTTCCACAAGAGGTAAGTAACCTACGGGCCCCTTTCCGTTGTATGAAATGATTTTGAAACCATTGAGATGGTAAACACTGCAAATAGAATCTATCCAAGAAGAAGTATGAAAATAAGAGCTTGAAGGGTTGCTGAGAACGATTTTATCCCAATCATCCGAATTTGTGATTAGCTCACATCGTTGGATAATGTTCTTTGTCCACTCCTTTGTAGGGCATCAACGAATCTAACGAAACGATATCTTTCTAGTAGAAACCGCAACTTTTCTATTGTATTCTTAATGTTAAAGTAGCAATATAATTCTGCTTTTAGAGGCAAAGAAATGTTCTCAATTTTTGGGTCAAGCTCCCAATTATGCGAATAGATGATTAGAGTCCCGTTGGTCTTTAAGGCTCTATCCAGTAGAGGAATCAGAATCGGCAGCGGAATTGCCCTTAGATAGAATCCACCAGCAACAGGTATTCTGAGTCCGAACACCTGGGTTACAGTTAACGGGAACTCAATTATCCCCGAGTTTCCTATTGATCCTGGGTCTTTTTCACTGATTTCGTAGGATGTCATCGGTGCAGATGGGAGGCCGTAGAGTGGGCCACGGATTGGAAATACGCTAGAATCATAGACGTACCCTTCCCTTCGAAGGCACTCCACTGCCCAATAGGTCGACCTATCGAGGGAAAAGGAAGGTGCCCGGAAACCGATGCAGTCACTTCCAGTACTTTCTCTGATTCGACGCCTGAATGAACCCAGTTCATCACGAAAGGAGCTATAGGTTTTCTCCCTAAGGGGTATATGATCCTGAGTATGGAACGCGATTTCGTGACCCTTTTTCACAAGCTCGGAGAGAATTCCGTTATCGGTTATAGATTGACCGACGATGAAAAATGTAGCTTTAGATTTGTATTCCTGGAGGATGTTCAGTATCGTGAAAATATTTTCTTCGCTTCTGAAATTTCTTTTCAGATTAGGAAGAGATCTTGTGAACTCTCCATGGAAAATTTCCTCAATATCAAAGGAAAGGATATTCAATAATGCTGACATTTCTCCATGTTAAAATGACTAACCCGTATTACCCCAATATGATCCAGCAATAATAATGGCCAAGTTATTGAAGACTGATTGCTGCATCTCAGAAAATTCTCATTGAGGACCGGGATCTGCTCGGACTTCCATTTCTTTCAACTGAGACTTCAACGACTCCAAGTAAGTATTGAGACCAAGTTCAATCGGGTACCTGGGGAGGAATCCGAGTTCTCTGACAATGCGAGAAATATCTGCATAGCTTTGTCTGACGTCCCCCTCCCTTGGAGGCAAGTACTCAATCGGCAACGAAACCGTTTCTCCCAGAAGGATTTTGCTCTCTAGCCTGGCGAGTTTTTCGATAGTACATTCAATTCCGGTACCAACATTGTAAATTTTCCCGGAAGAGATTGAACCTGAGGCAGCCAAAATATTGGCTTGAACAATGTCTTCGACGTAAACAAAATCTCTCGAATTTTTCCCGTCACCGTAAATGACTGGACTTTTCCTTTGAGAAATTCTCTCGGCAAACCTGTTTATTACTCCGCTGTATTCCTTTGCCGAAGACCTTGGTCCGTATACATTGAAGTTTCTCAGAATGACAATGCCAAAATCGTATTTCTGATGATAATCTTTACAATGTCCTTCTCCTTCCAATTTGCTCCACCCATAAGGCGATATCGGAGATGGCTTCGAGCTCTCAGATCTTGGGAGTTCTTTCGAGTCGCCGTAGACTGCCGCACTAGATGCAAAAATGAATTTCTTGACTCCCGAATCGGACGCGCACTTCAACAGATTTTGAGTGCCCTCAAGATTAACACGTCTGGTGAGCTCCGGTTCGATGATGCTCTTCTGTACACTTACTATTGCTGCTTCGTGAAAAACTACTTCAATATCCCTCAGCTCCTGTTTTATGAATTGAGAATCACAAATGTCTCCCCTTCGTATATTCAATCTGGAACCAGCAGTCTTTTGCACGCCGCTTAGATTGCTGAGCTTCCCTGAGGAAAAGTCGTCGACAACGTGTACGTTACAACCATTTTTGACGAGAGCGTCTACAATGTGACTACCAATGAATCCAGCTCCTCCTGTTATTAGGACTCGATGCCAGGGAAATTTCTCAATTATCCGAGCTCGAATTTCTCGTCTTTCCAAAAGCCAGTTCCCAATTAAATCGAACTTGAAAAGCTTGGTATTTATCCGTATTATTAGAGGGAGGATAAATGTACGAGTTTTGATGTCCTAGATCAGTATCCCGTTTACGCGATGAGACATCTGATTGACCGCCGATGTCACACTGGAAATGATTTTCCGTTCCTTTCTTATGAAGAGAAGCATGTGAAAATATCCGCTCCACTTCTCGAAGATTGGGATCGGACAATTTCATGATGTGAATTTCAGTTCAAAGAGGATCTGAGAATATCCAATGTTCTTTCAGACACTCGAGACCAAGAGTACTTTTGTTCGATACTGATCGCAGCTTTTGTACCTAGAGAAGCAGCGAAATCAGGTGAATCTCGAATCGATATTATCGCTTTCACGAAACCTGCTGTATCCTTAGGTGAGACGAGAATACCATTCTCAAGGTCTGTAATATAATCTCTTACTCCTGGAATGTTCGAAGCCACTACTGGTTTTCCACATGCCATCGCCTCAGACACAGATAAACCTGGAGCTTCCTCATAGGATGGAAGAATAAATGCGTCGCACATTTTGTAATAGTGATGAATCTCGTCGTGTGATACATATGGGATGAATAAGACATTCTTCGCAATCCCGTAACTTATTGCTCGCTCATGTAATTGGGGTTCGATAGGACCACGACCTATGAGAAAGAGCTTAGTGTTGGGATCTCGTTTGACAAGCTCACGAATTACTTCCAATAAGTCAAACATACCTTTAGAGTGCACTAGACGAGACACACAAAGAATCTTCAAAACGCGCTCGTCGTTGATACCGATTTTGTGGGCTTCTGAAAGGCTATCATAGTTTGTATTGAACAGATCCGTATCGACACCAAACGGAATGATCGTAACAGACAAATTCTTGTTTAGACACAGAAGATATCTTTTAGCTTCATCCGTGGGAACGATGGCGGAAACTGCGTAATCACAAATGGAACGGGAATAAAATCGTTCGACGAGTTTGAAAGCGACATTATAAGGAAAGAGTGATGGCGCTTGGTAAAGGTCATGACGGAGCACTAATGGGATCCCATGCCTCTTGGCAAAATTCATCGCGGTGTTGGAGTAGAACTGGTATGCGTCTTCCGTCATGATTATGTCAAATGGACTCTCTCTTTTCAGTGCGATATCAAGACCCTGCATGAAGGGGATGTTGGCGATCACACGGCTCGTGCCAACTTTACAGAGATTGAATGGGTGGTCATAAGTGTCGTCCTTCCAAACTGTTGGCGGTTTCTTCCGGCCGTATTTGTCCGAGGTAAAGAAAGTCAGATCAACTCCGAGACGCCCTAAACCGCGAGCTAGATAGTAAGTGTTCATGCCCATTTCGGGAACGTAAAAGTTTGTGATGAAAGCGAGTTTCACGAAGACAGCAACACCGAGCCAACGACAATTAAGACTGCACCTATAACCTGATTGCGGGTGAACTTTTCGCCTAACCTATAATTAGCAATGATCAGAACAACGTTACCGAAGTAAAGGAAGAACTGACCTTTGCCGACACCCATGATCGCCTGAATGTAGTACGTCACAAAAACGTTGGCGAGAGCGACAGCAAGAATGATGATGAAGTATCTCGAGAATGTCAGCTTCCAAAGGAACGGAAGATTGAGCTGAAATTGTCCAATGGAAACTTGTACCTTCTTCCAGCAGATGGCATTCAGCACTGTGAACGCACATGCCATAGCATTAGAAATCCAGAGACTAATGAAGATCAGAGTCATTCGACTGGCCTACTGGAAACAAGAATTGAACCTGCGAAAATGAGAACAATCGCGAGAATCTGGATTGGGTCGAAACGCTCATTCAGACCAAAGTAAACTACAATGATAACTACGATTGCACCTGTGTGATAAAACAGCGCAGACTTTGCCATGCCAATCTTTGCGATGGCATAATAACCAAATAGAACGCTGGCGAATCCTGACGACAAAGTGATCCAGAAAAAGACGTTCGAGACCATAGCGAGTATGAACGATCCCGTGAATCGAAACAGCCCAACGTTCCTGATGAGATATCCCCACGCAAGCGTGTTGATTGCAACGAGAAGACATTGAAAACCGTTGGATAGCCACAACAGAGTCGTTGTCTTATGTTTGTTCGCCACGACAGTCATGACTCCATCCACTTATCCAGCAACATTCTAACAGTGACCTTATGTTCCTTTTAGAAGTGATGTAGAGAACTTCATCGTATGCTAAAAGAATCGCGTATGCAAACCAGAAACCGTAGAAGAGATACCAACCATTGAGTCACAGCCCGAGGCGAAGTGGAAGATGGTATAGAAGATTTTCTCACGCCATTTGTTTCGTGTTCTGTGGGGCGTTTGGATAATGTAGCACACTATCTCGTATCCTACCAATCAGTACGACAGCAATGAAGGAAAAAGAAAACAGATCCGAAAACGCATACACTGGAACCACACAAGCCAGTAATTCTTCAATCAAAGGAAAGGCACAAGCATAGGTCTAGTACTACCGTTTCATCGAACGTGTGTCTGTTTCTGGGTTTATTCTGAAAACATCAGACACTATGACAAAGGGTCGCCAAGCCGTAGAGCCTATATATTGTAGGCCAAGAAGAATGAGACTCATTTTTTCACCATGAAGAATAGTTCGTTGCCGATGGGGCTCAGGAATCCAAGACGGCACTGGTAAGAGTCAGGTATAGATAGGCCGGTCGTGAATGATCGTAGTACGCGTGCATGGCAATCGGTCAGTACATGTTCGAAATACTTTATCGTGTAACGCTTCCCGAAGTACTCTTGGTGTCGAGCTCCGTTGTCACGCCGTCTGGCGGAACGAAACATAGAGAGAAGAATGAAAGGCGACAAAAGATTGGGAACAGAGATAAGCGCCGGACCGCTACAGACTCGTAAGTGCTCATGAACGGCGAGTGCAGTTTCAGGAAAGTGTTCAACCGTTCCAAGAGAAAAGACCGAATCGAATACATCGTCTCTAAAGGGTAAGTAGCGCGCATCTGCCACGATAATTTCTCGATTCCATTTTTTCCGTGCATAGGCGGCAATTTGCCTGTCCAAGTCCACTCCAACATATTCAGAGTCGCAATACACCTGCGACCAACGACCAGGACCGCTACCGACTTCAAGATTCACACGACCATGTATTGAACGCAAGATGGTCGAGATACGTCTTTCAAAGTCGGTATCGAGAGTGACACTGAAAATGCTCTTGTCATCACAATAAGTCTGAGGACCCGAAGCAGTGTCCTGTTGCGTCTTGTAAGCATATACAAGATACTCATTCCCAAATATCCAATCAAGAGTGTCCAACTTTGATTCCAGGATGGCGGGCAATGGAATGCCCACAGTCTTGAACCATAAGATTTTGAGAGATGCAGCTTGAAGCTGTTTTCTAGTCCAAGATACGTCGTGACGTTCTGCATCTCTCTTACCCAGCAGGATGCCATATAGAGAACGCGATCGTAGAACCGTGGACAGGAAGGCACCAGACGGTTTCAGGACACGGGACGACTCGGTGATACATCTGTCAGCACCTGGGAAAGAGCCAACAACTTGTATCGAATAAACAGAATCAAAGATACCATTGCGGAACGGTAGGTAACGAGCATCCGCACAGACAAGATTGTGATACCCTGGGTGAAATGTCTTAACTCTCTGACAGTTCTCGAAGATGATATCTACGCCTATCACTTCGGAATGCTTTTCAGAGTAGGGCATCCATCGACCAACCCCGCATCCCAGATCTAGAGAAGCTCCTGGAGGAAGAGCCTCGACTGCAGCGATTATCTGTTTATGGTACCGTCTGTTCGCAGTGGGTTTTGGTTGAAGGTCTACGGCAGACCAGACCTCACGAACCGTTCGCGACTCAGTTGTAGAGAATTGGCCTCGCCTTTGCTGAAAAATACGATGAATTGCGGTGGGTACCTCACCGTTTTTTGCTAAGCGACAAACAGGTAGGATCCTACGTATCATTTGCGCCAACTGATCTCCACGGCTATTGATTCGCCCCACGTTCCCCAAGGCCATATCGTCATTTGAATCGTTTCATGGAATTTGAAAATGCGCCGGTCGTTGAAGACGCTAAAGGGATCAGGAGTCTCAATCAGGCCTTTGGGGTCCATTGAGGCGTACGCGAAGATGTTAGTTACATAGTAATCGCAGCAATGCTCTTTTGCAATCCTGCGGCTGATAATCTGTGTCGGGTTCTCACTTTGGTTATCGGCGATTGGTGAATTACACCTGACGTAATGCGATGGGGGGTCTACTATCAACAAGTCCCAGATTCTCTTAGAACACTAGAGAAAAATACTATCGTTGGAGATGCACACGTCAAAATCTTCGTTCGGGTCTATGTTAGTCATTAGATATCCTTGTAAAGCAAAATGGCCTTTCCATTTGCTTCTTGGTCGTAATATTTCCATGTTGGGTAGAAGGGTCTCCATCTCTTTGAGGGTCTGTTCTCTTTTAGCTAAATCGGAAATGTACTGACCCTCATATTCAACAACCAACCATGGGCGATCTATCTCGATTGTGTGGCGAGCGCCACGGATCACAAGCGGCTCTGCGCCCTCAGTGTCTATTTTGCCGCCGTCTACTCTGGAAATTTGGGAGTCCAAAGATACTGTTGTTACGGTGATTTCTTTAGTGTTTGGATATGGTAACGTTTGTGAGATGATTCATTTCAACGTTTTTTTCGAGAATGGCACGGGCGACTGGGTCTGGTTCGTAGACAACGACTCTGCCGTCAGGTCCAACAAGCTCGGACACTAGCAAAGTGTACATCCCTATCCAAGCTCCGACGTCAATAACATTATCTCCTTTCTTGCAGAGCTCGGTGACTTTTTTGAGTTGCTTGTATTCCCATTGCCCATACTCAAGTTCTCTCCAAACGTGAGAGAACTGGACTTTGAATTGACGATCCATGAGACCAGAATACGTCACGGTGATTGTTGTTGGGATACCCATGCGTCAAAAGACGAGACGGATACGATCGAAGAAACCCAGCCTTGTGGCAAAGTTCATCAGAATAGAAACTCCCATGGACGATCGGACTGGGCATTGAATTTCTTATCGACGCCAAGATCCTGTCTTGGGTAACGGATGGAAGGCCTAATTTCCAAAAGTGCAAGATGAACGACATCGAACAAAGAGACTCTTGCTGGTATTTGTCGCAATTTACATAGCCCTTGCTCCTGCCGATATTTCGTATTTGCTCCGATTCAAAACGGCAACAGAGCACCTTTGTCTACTTCCCGAAACCGAATATAATCGGCAATAACTATGATGTACAATAGAGTGAAAGCCTGAATAGACTTTCAGCAATTGGTTTCATTCATCTCAGAAAGCCCCATTAATCTGTCAAATTAGGGTTCTGCTGCTTAGGTTAGTTTGCACATTGATGCAAGTCAAACACAAAAAATCCTTGACGATTTCTATTGTATTAACAGCTGTTGCAATTCTTAGAATTCAGACAATATCCAACTTTGCGGCTATAGCTCTGCTAATCGAGACGTCTCTCCTAACAGGACTGCTTCTCCAAAAGTTGTTCAAATCGAAAGACACTGTACTTTCTACCACCATGGGTTGTTTCGCTGTTTTGATAGTCGTTGGTGGAGTCCTCGGTTCAATCGGAATTCTAACTTTCAACGCAATTTTGCTCTCCTTAGCTGTCCTATCAATTTCAATCAACTTTATTTCGCTTGAATTTCCTGAAATCGTACGACCAAAAAATTCTGTGTTACCAATAGTCCTGATTTCGTCTCTCGGAGTGATCTTGGCTGTTGGACTCAGATACTTTAGCCCATATCCCATTCAAATCGATACTGATGTAACGAAAGAAGCAATCAGAATTGGATTTATCGGCAGGAGCGGTGTTGCACCAATATTGCTTCCAGGAGATTTTAGGCCAGTTCTTTACGACACGATGCTCTCGATTGTATCGATACTCATCGGAATTCAAGGATCAGATGTTGTTTGGTATGCAGTTTTTGCGACATTTCCTCTTTATGGGATAGGTATCCTACTTCTCGCCCGCAGATTTTTTCATGATTGGTTAAGAGCAACTACTTCAGCTTTTTTTGGGTTGTTAATTTGTGGGTTCTGGTACTTAGAAGGGCCCGCTATTGTTCTACCTGAAACATTTGCGGCCATTGTTACTTTGTATGTGTTAGCATTGTATCTCGATTGGAATCCGACAGGGCTCAAATCCCTTGTAATCTTTATTGCCCTTCTAGTTTTTTTTGACATTGGATATTATTATGCAGTAGCTGCAGTTATTCCCTTTGTCGGATTCTTACAAATTTGGCCGGTGAGAAGATTGGGAAACAATGTGGGGGTCGCAGTCCTTCTTGTCACATTAGCGTCGGCCGTGGGTGCGCTCATTCTGTTTGGAAACACGATTGGTTCGCAAATGACCTCGGTTGACCTCTCGTTTGTCGACCAGTTTATGCTGGCAGCTTACACCCCCCTGCTTTTGTCTTTCATTCTCGTAGGTATTATCTTCACATTGTTCGTTTCGAGGGACAAGGCGTTACTTCCAGTGATAGGTTACGGTCTATTCGTACTAGTGATGCTTGTTGTTCCGATTGCCTACACAACTAGAATTGAGATTTTTGGTAGACCGGAACTGGCGATGATGGGCTCGATGGGACTAGTCGGAATTGTCTCTTTAGTTTCAAACCGCCAGTCGAGGAAGGGTTTAGCTCTGGTCTGCTTGCTTGTGCTTGTCAGCACGCCAGTCTTGATAATGCCATATGAATCCTGGTTCACTGCAACGGTTCAGGTGCCTCCTTGGCACGGTCTCTCGTTGGAAACATTTAGTCTAGACGAAGGAAACGCTGGGTTGTGGTTAAGAAAAAACGCATCGCAAGGATTCATCATTTCTGATCTCGAAAGCAGCGCGATAATGCAGAGCATTTCAGGCTTGCCAGGCGTGTACAATCCAATACTATTCCTTAATAATCTCACGCTTCTGAATCTGACGTACTCAGCTCTCAATTCAAACTCCTCATCAATTTCGAAAAAATATCTTAACCAGATCTCGACTCATGAAATTTTCTATTTCGTGATAACTTCAAGGACTGAGGCCAGTATCAAAGAATGGAAGTCGTTGGTTGCCTCGAACAGTTTTACTTTGGATTCAGCACAGGACTTGGTCGTAAATTATCCAACTAGCGATCCGCTGCTCCAAGATCCGCTCTTTGGCAATCTCACCCTTGTATACTCAAATCCCACTGCTGAAATTTACAAGTCCTAAAACTGGGGGGGCTTTTCCTCGGATATGGATTCAATCCTGCCAATCCACTTATCCCACGAAACTTCGGCTATCTTCCTTATTTTGTGAAGCCTCAGAACACCTTTGCTTTCAGGATGAAAAGACGTGCCATAAAGGCCTCAGAGAAGTTCGTGAGCCGGCTGCCGATGATGAAGAACCTAAGTGCATTCATCCGAATCAGGTGCGTGAAACGATTAGAGAGAAATTAGACGCGTGTGCAAGGAGTCCCTAATGATTCTACGTGCCCAACCAGAATCTTATTTCATCTTGGCCACAAATCCTACTACGAGCAGGATGAATAATGTTACTGTGATTTTATCTACGCGACCTTTTAGTCTTCGCTTCAAAAATTGTGCCGAACAAGAAACAAGTTAGGAAATACAAGGTCAAGTGCAGCAATCATTGCCTTGAAGAAATAAGTCTCTTGAAATATTTTGGCAAATATGAAACCCATAGGCATAACTGTATGGTACCCGATCTTGGCTCTACGACTCGGCGCCACTGACAACTTGCCATTCCTTGACTTGATGATCCAAATATGAGCGGGGTTTCCGAATAGCACGAGCTCTCCAAACCAACCCGGCGTCTCAATGTAACCGTTTTTTGCGACTCTTTTCATTTCTTCTAGTGCACCCTGCGGATCGGGCAAATGTTCTAGCACATGTGTGCAATTTGCGAAGGCAAAAACATTGGGTTTAAACGGCAAGAAATTAATTGCACAAACGACAAACGGCTTTCCATCTGTTTTGATCTGATCAACGCGATGTTTCGTCGGTTGCACAAACGCATCGCAAAGGACATCAGCCAAAGGAAGTGGCCTGGAGCCTGACCCAATGTCTAAGATGGGATGTGATGCACTCGAAAGCTGCTTTGTTAGTATCGACTTGCGATATCGTTGCTCTATACCGGATAGTGCACCGGACAGAGATCGAAACAATTTTTTGCTATCCTGCTCTACGATGGATTAACTACAGACTTTAAGTTCTCCAATATTTTAGCCAAGACTTGCTTCCGCGTGCAATTTACCTCAAGCGAGAGTTTTTCGTTCCAGAATGTTATCTGAGCGAATAGGCCTTGAACGGACAATCAAGTCAATCGAACTCCTTTCAAGACTCGACATGTTCCTGTCGATTTGATCGACAACTCTTCCAATTGCATGAAGAATCAGGCCTGTAATGAAAAGTATCAACCCGGATACTAAAAACAAAAATGATAAAATCGCAAATGGCAGACTGAAATATCTTGATGTGACATAATAGTTCACAAGGATTGAAAGCATCACGAACCCTATAATCGTAAGCCCTGTGCCGGGCACACTGAGATATCTCAGCGGACTTCTGTAAGCTATGTCTCCCAGTATTGATATCGCAACGTCACTAACGTGCCTGAGAGGATGGTGGGTCGATGTGTTGCCATCATATTTCACTGAAACGGGGACCTCCTGCACTCTTAATCCCATTCTGAAGGCTTCCGCCATCAATTGAGAGTCGATCCCCATCCCCCAGACTAGCGGTTGAAGACTGGCGAGCACCGTAGCCGAATAAGCTCTAAATCCTGATTGAGAATCCTTTACAAACTCCTTTGACGAGGAAGACTCTGCAGCTTGTTTCGTAAGATTGTTCAAAAAGGCGTTTCCTATTCTTCGATGCCTTGGCATCGAAGTATCGGAGAGTCTTGATCCGTTAACAACGTCAGCTTTTCCGGACAATATCGGCTGGATCAAAGCTGGGATCTCTGAGGGATCATGCTGACCATCGGCATCGATGGTTACGACGATATCCGCATCATTCTCTAGAGCCGCCTTGAATAACGACCTCAGCGCCATCCCCTTCCCCATATTTTTCTCGTGACGAATTACCAGCGCACCAAAAGAGCTGGATAAATCAAAAGTAAGATCCGTAGAACCATCGTCACAAACAATTATTTTGTCTACTTGGCGCTTGAGCCTGACCAGCAAAGGAGCAATTTTTTCCTCCTCATTGTACGCTGGAACACAACCGATGATAATCAAAGATAAGACGACCTAATCCTGAGTCATGTTGAAGGTTTTTCGCTGAAGGAATTCTGTTGACTCACTGGCATCGCCGGACCTTTCCCGTCCCACGTAGTGCGTGGCGCGATGACACTTTGTTTCTGCCTAATTCTATCAGTGAACCCTATCAGATCTTCAAGCATGATATCCAATTCTTGCTCCAAAGTTCTTGTCGGTCTAAACCCGAGCTTTGGTAATCGATGCGCATCGACTTTGTAGTAGTGTTCTTCGGCTTCTTTCCTCGGGTTGACAGTGTGGTCTAAGGTGACTGAGATGCCCATTCTTCCTGCAGCTCTCTGAACAGCCCTTGCCAGAGTCGTCACGTCGTATACATTTTCCAGCTGGTTGAAAACTCGATACTCTCCTTTCTCAGGGGGATTCTCGCACGCTATGGCGAGACATTGCAGAGAATCTATGAGGGAAAGAAATCCCCGCGTTTGCCCGCCCTTCCCATAAATCGACAGTGGGTAGCCTATAACAGCCTGAGCGCAATAGCGATTGATCACAGTTCCAAATACTTCGTCAAAATCAAATCTCGTTGCTGTCTCAGGATTTTTCGAAGCGTTTATTTCGTGGGTTCGTGTGCCAAAGAGCACCCCCTGCATGATGTCAGTAGCTCTTAGACCCCAAATCTTGCAAGTGAGCATTATGTTATGTGTGTCGTGCACCTTACTGGCATGGTAGAAAGATCCGGGCTGACGTGGAAACATCAAATTAGCCTTTTTACCACGGTACTCGATATCAAAAAAGCCCTCTGGGATGTCAAGATTGGGCGTCCCATATTCGCCCATGGTACCAAGTTTAACCAAATGAGCCTCGGGGCTATAATCTCTCATAGCAAATAGCAAATTCAAAGTGCCGAGAACATTGTTTTGTTGAGTGTAGAACGCATGGGTTGCATCAATCATACTATACGGTGCGGACGGCATTTCACCCAGATGAACAATTGTGTCGGGCCTATTTCGTTTCAAAACTCCTGTGAGAAAATCAAAATCGAGAATATCTCCTTCAATAAAGGATACTTTGCCAGGGTAAAGTCGATCGGCGACGCTTAAACGATCCGACATACTCAAGATGGGAATTGCCGACCAACTACCAACTTCTTCGACGTGTCTCCTTCGAGAAAAATTATCAATCCCACTGACAGTGATTCCTTTTGCCGCTAGGTGAAGGGAGAGGCCCCATCCTATGTAACCGTCCATCCCGAGGATGAGGACGTTCATGCTGGGAAGCGGTGCGCGAAAAATGCTATATAAATTGAGTCTGTTGTGAATAGTTTTCGCTCAATCAGCCCGGGAGTTTTTTAGGCCTAGATACGACAAAACTTTGGCCTTGAGGCTCGAATTTTTTCGAGAATAGTGAAGTTGTCTAATGAAGTCTGAAATTCCTTACAGTCTCAATCTCAATAAGTACTGAGAATACAGAACGAGAGCCCTAACAAAATCTCATTTGTCTGGGCCGTACTTTCAACACGGATCTCCCTTATGGAAAAGATATAAATATAAAAAACTAGTTTCGTGACTTTTGAAAGCTCTATGAACTATCTTAAAGACACTACAAGACTATCCGTGCTAGTAGTAGCTTTTCTACTAGTCGGCAGCGCTTTCGCGTTTTTACCCGCTTTCGCTGCAACAGGCGGAGCGCGGACAAATACAGCCAATCCAGACTGCGCTACTCCATGTGTGAACAACTCTAGCCCCCCAACGGTGGGAGGGTACCCTTATGTCATCCAGGGAGGCGTCACCGTGGATACGGCTCCTTACACATCTGTCACTGGAGCTACCACATTTGGAGTTAACGTAACGAATCCTGCCTCTAACGCGTTCGCTATAACGTCGATTACGATTATAGCACCGGCTGCGAGTGTGGGCTTTTCGTTTGCAGGAACTCCGACTTGCGGTACTACAACCACTACCGGCAATAATGAATTGCTAGATAATGTCGGTGCGTATTCCTCCAGTGCGGTTCAATGTACATCTGGGACTGGAGCTGGCCTTCCCCCAGGATTCAGTACCATCATTCACTTGGGTGCGTTGATAGGCCCAGCAGTTGCTGATAGTGCTACACCCACTCAGGGAACATTCACAAGTCTGGTCGTTGACTCTAGCGGTACGGGAGAATCGTACGCGGGCGGCTCTTTCGTCGAATATTCGATTGCCCCAGCTACGATTACTGCAGTGGACCTGTCAATTTCACCGGCGACAACCTATACAGCTGGTGGTGCAGCGATCACAGTCACTGCTGACCTAAGTTCTGGTGAAGTAGGAGTCCCGCTAGTTTTCAGCTTCCCCTCTTCATACAGTCCAGTATCAGCGTACGGGAGGACATTCACTAGCACATTATCGCCGTCTTCTACGCTGTCATCTGGAGCCACTACAACGACGACTTGGACACCAAGCGACTATGCACTCGAACCCGCTACTGGAATAACTGCAGCAATCGGTAATGCAGTTTATACAGACTCTTCTGATCTGAGTGCACTAATAACAACCGTACCTGCAACGCCAAGTGAGGTCTCATTCTACTTTACAATAAGTGGGACGACTTATGGGACAGATTACTTGACACTCCACACAGAAGTCAGCACGACATACTACGCAGAAGCCGGGACCGAAATCTCATTTTCTCTAGCTGATGCATACTCAAATCCGGTCGCGTTCTCGACTGCGGTCACAGGTGTGTCGCTTGTTTCGAGTGGTGGAGATTTGCTCGCAGGCACTACTTTGGATGCCTCACTTTCCTGCGGAACAGCAGCTACTACATTCAAGTGTCCTACCAGTGGTACCTCATTGGCATTTCCTCTGACATCTGGCACCGGAGTCGCTGACTATGTCAACTATGTCCAGGGTTCGCTGTACGGAACAACCTCAACAGTCTCTGCAACAATAACAACCTCCACGGGATCCTATACGGGTACGAGTGGAAGCATTATCACATCAACACTTGATCCCACACTTGCTGCACCAGCGGTTTTCAACGAGACCCTCAATGCGCAGACGCCCCTCACAACTCATTGTGGAGATGTATGTGGCGACGGTGTCGTGCAGGCAGGCAACCAAATATACGTTGTCCAGACTTTGACTCCCATTGCCCAAGAAGGAGTTCCAATCACGTTGAACTTCTGTCCAGCATGTTCTGGGACATCCGCCGGATACGACGGTGGTATTTCGGGCTTCATAGTCTCTGAGACACTCTATACAAACAGCAGCGGCATCGTGCAAGAGAAAGAACCCGCTAACATCACCATCGGGGCAACCGCACAGTTCAATGACACCATGGCCGCGCCAGAAACGACGGACACCACAAACACGATAGCCGGCAGTGGTCTCTCAATAGCCATGTTGACAACCGTCGGATCAATTGCCACGCTAAAAATCAATGTGGCAGCAAACACGTCTCCCTTGACAGGACCTAACGTCAAATATTCGGCCCCCAGCGCAACAAATTACGTCGCGATTGCGTATGCAGATTCCTATGGAAACCTGATTCCAGTAGCAGATGCACCAGCAGTTCAAACCCAGATAGCCCTCAGCGCCACATCAGGCGCTTTGCTCAGCGCGACAAACGTCTACATTGGAGCGAACACCGTAGCGACCAACATTAGCGTTACCGGTCCACCCGCTGGCACCGCCTTCGGCGAAATCGAATTGACGATGCCCAGTACTGTAGGAACAACGGTCACATTGACTGCGACAGGAGTCGTTAGCGGCGTGAGCGTAGTTGGAACTGCAAGCCTTACAACAGTCTCCGATTCGCCGACGATCAGCGTCACTTCACCTCTCCCAATCAAAACAACCATCTACAGCAGCGCTTTAGAAACAATATTCAAAGGAACAGCCAATGCGTCCATAGGCCTTCCCAGCACCGACATTGTATCCATCGGGTACCAAGTCGGAACCGGAACATGGGAATCGGTCGCAACTGCAGCACTCCACAACGTGACCTGGTCCATCCCCATCATCCTCACTGAGGGTCTGAACACGGTCACTTTCAACGCAACAGACAATGAGTCGCCGGCAGTAACCACTGTCAGCAGTCCATTCACAGTCCTAGTTGACACTACGACGCCAACATTCAGTGCCATGAAGGTAGCGAGCAGCGGAGCAACCGTAGACCTCAACGTCACGTCTGCGGAAGGCGATCTCAACGCGAGCTCGGTAGTGGCCTGGTATAACGGAACAGCAATTCCATCGAGTGCCATCACAGTGACAGGTACCAACAATCCGGGATCGAGCGTAGTCTATTCGGTTGCAATCAATCCTCCGGTCATAGGAACTTGGTCACTCGAGGTAAGTGCGACCTCTCTCGCTGGATTGACTGGAACGACCACAGCTACAATCACCACAACATCTACCACCGTAGTACCACCCTCCACAACGTTCTCATTCCCAGCGCCTACCTCATGCACGATCGGCACTTACAACGCCGTTTGCGTGTCACTCTCCAACTCACAGACTACCTCCGAAACGGGAGTTGTCTTCGCTGTATTGCACAACGCAGCTGGAGCAACAATCGAAGTTGCCACATCTACTGTCACAGTGGCAGGTCTTGGGTCTCAGGTTGGATACGTGGTCGTGAACGTTCCGGCAGGAACATACTCGGTCAATGTCTTCGTGTGGTCAACGACTGGAGCAGCAATCTCCGCACCGCAAACTGTGTCCATAACCGTCGCTTAGAATTCGGTGAGTACATCACAATGCAAGCACTGAATTCTACGAGCGAAACTCGCAAGCGCTTGGTCGTCACAGGAATAGGAGTGCTAATGGCATTCCTATTTCTGGCACCGTTTACGGCCTTCGCTGCTACAACATACACAGTCACCATAACCAGTCCCACGGCCGGAGCCCTTGTCAAATCCGGTACGCCAATCACCGTTTCAGGCACGGTATCGCCGGCCCCAACGAGCAGTTCAACTTACATCGCGATCTCCATCGTGGAGCCTAATGGACAGCTCGCAGACGCAAACGAGTTTCCAGTAGCCACAAGTACAGGGGCCTTCAGTGGCACGTTCACACCAGGTCCGTCGTATTCTGTGAACGGCACGTACACTGTCAACGTCAACTATGACAATGCTTTAGCATCGGTCTCGTTCACATACGGCAGCAGCGTCACGTCCTCAAGCGTGACGGGCGTGACCACAACCGTCTCTGCATTTACGACCACAACCGTCTCTGCATTTACGACCACAACCGTCACTGCGGTAGTTGCTCCGGTAACCACTGTCATCTCGACTGGCACCACGGTAATAACTACCGTCAGCAGCATAACGACCGTCATCTCCAGTTCGGTCGCAAGTGACGCGACTGCACTCGCAATAGGAGCGGTCGGCGTAATCATCGCTATCATTGCAGCTGTGCTAGCAGTACTAGCAATGCGCAAGAAAAAGTAACTACAATAAAAAGCTAAAACGTAATTGAATAAGAATGGGAAAAAACACCATTTTTATTCTCCCCATTCTCTTTCCTTTTTTTGTTGTCTTCTGGGTTTTTTTGTTATTGGTGTTTGTTTTCCTTGATTTCTACTACCTAAAGCTGAATAGTTAGAAACTGCCTCAATGGATGTGGTTTTTTCTTGAACGGACGCGGTAAGCTAATCTTGATGGCGGTGATCGGGATTTTGGTCGCAGCCGCCATAATCGGTGTAATATCTTTCCTGCCCATACCGCCTGGCGGGCCGTCTACCGTCACTTCAAGAATTACGTCAACGAGCACGACCGTTTCCACGACCGTCTATACTTCCACGAAGATTTCGAGCTCCACGGCTCCGCATGGGACTCTGGCCACCCAGATCGCTGACCTCCTCAGCCTGCCGTCGGGAGTCACACGCGTCTATGTGCAATATTCCGACATTGAAGTCCACACAAGTATTGCAGGTTCTTCGATATGGGTCACAGCTGCCCCCGAGGAGGACGTGGATCTCGAGGCCCTCTCGAATGACGGAGTCACGGTGGGCGTCGCGAGCATACCTTCGGGAACTTATGATGCGGCCCGCTTCACCATAAACTCGGCAATCGTGACTTTTGAGGGAAAGAACATCACCGCCATCCTCCCGGAAACTTCGATCTCGGTTCCCATAGCGAGTAGCGGCATCGACCTTCTACCGAACGCCACTTCCGGCCTGCTCTTCGACATCGCGCCATCCATAATTCCTACCCCGTCAGCGAACGGCACCCAGATCGAGCTGCTGCCGTACGCGGAGGCGTTGGCGATCCCATCCAGCGTTCCACCCACGCAATATGCCCGGATAGGCTCGGTCATCCCGCTTGCTTCTCAGCCGTGGTTCACGAGCACGCAGGTGAACTTGGCTGATAAGCTGACGGTGCTCGCCGCGCTTGTTACCAACAACGCCCTGCTGCTTGTAGTGAAAAATACCGGAAATGCCAGTGTCACGATCAACGGACTGTCCCTCCTGGTGCCTAGTGCGTCGAGCTCCAGCCTGGAAACGCAAACGATAGTTACGACCGTGACCACCGTGACAACCATAACAACGGTACTTCAGAACTCCTCTGCAAAAGCTCCGGCTCACGATTCGAGCAAGGATGTGAAAAGTTACAAAGCCCTGGCGAACGCGCCGCAGTCAACGGCGTCATTATCCGGATATCAGACCGTCGCAAGTTTCCTAGTTCTGAGCGACGGAGAAGTGGTGCAACCCTCTATCAGTGTGAATGCGCAGGAGCTGGGGCTAGTGCTCTCCCCCGGGCAAAACGCCTCCCTCACGTTCATCGGAAAGATACAGACTCTGAACTCTCTCTCCGAGCCGTACTCGACCCTCCAGATAGTGCCTGGCGCGCAGTACCTCATCGAAGTGCAGGGGCCCTTCGCGCAGGCCGAGGACCTCAACGTCTCGGCGGTTGCCCCGTTTTACTAATGACTAGATCTTATCATCCCAGAATAGAAGCTTCGAAGAATCTCTGAGTGCCGACTGCACGTTGGATAAATATCTATCAAGATAAAAGACGTCCAAACAAAAGGATGGTTCTTGCGCAATTACCTGCTCGACTCTGGTTGTTCATACGGCGGGAAGAACTCTGGTCGAGGCAAAGAGAAACTTCAGGGAGACCAAGGAGCCGTTCAAGACAGAAATATTTTCTCTCACCGAACTGTTTGAGGCCAGAACGGAATAAGAAGAAGCGATCCGTTTTAGGGCTGGTCGCACTTTATTCCAGTTTTAATCGTGAAAAGCTCCGAGATCACAGATAGGATCTGGAGCTGCTCCGAGTCCGAAAATTCTCGTACTGGTTTTTCGATCCTAGGCAGCTGCGAGAGCGCGGCTTCCACCTTTACTAGCTCCTCCTCTATGGATTGGCCATCCGAGGCCCTCGAAATTGCAGCTTCCACTTGTTTTCTGGG
>JASHPQ010000271.1 GCA_030037995.1 Nitrososphaerales archaeon
TAGGTCGTTTGCTTCATGTTAGACCCGAAAGCATCCAATCCCCGATCCACGCATTGTAGCAAGTCGTACATTTCCATGCGAGTTGGAAACCTCTCTATTCAATCAATCAGACCTAGGATATGTACAGTCGCGACATTTTCCCATGCTTTAGTGAAAAGATTCTTATGAAAACGGCAAGAAGGAATATTCCTCGCGGACTTCCCTTTTTCATGACTAGATCCATTAGAACATTATTTTCTCCTCTGAGACCCGTTCTGAATTGGCAACCGGTTTTCGTATCGGATGACGATATGAGATCTGTACTTCATAAGTGAATTTAATATCCTCAATTCTAAATAGGAATGAGAATGCCGGCGAGCATCCGCAAGGGAGCGGAAATCCCGGGCATTCGTATACAGGAAGTTAGAAAATGAACAAGAAATCATCGTCAGGTGCAATCGCGAGATTAACAGAGGAGAACGGTCAGGGCCGTTTTACTCGAGAAGTCAGGTTGACACAAAACGGATGCCCGCTTTGCAGTTTCGTTCGCGGCGAATTGGAAAGGACTGACTCCATCCCGATAGAAGAATGGATATATCTCGCCCACTTGAAAAATGCGCACGATATCGTACCTTGAGGCAAAACGTCGAAGCTCGATTTCAAAAAGCTAAACGCTCAGCGAGCCATCTGGCGTATTTGTCGACATTCTGCACCTAGCAAATCGCACTATCATCACTCCCGAAACAGAGAATCAGGATAGTCTACTCTCGAGCCACAGACTCGAGGTCTTAGACAAGACCGAAATCTGGCTCTTATCCCGCAACGGATTCCAGCGTGTTTTTCGCTGTTCTTTTCCAGATCTAGTTCGATGCCATCAGGCTTTGAAGGCATATGTACCCAGCTGCGGAGCTAATCATCCGGAAGTTAACTTTGGCAATTGTCGCGGTGTCAGATCAGCATCTAGGAATATCAACTACCGACAAACCTGCCTTCAACCGGTTTCTGGACCAAATGCAAAACGACTCTACCGTTACAGACCTGGTACTGCTAGGGGATGTGGTGGATATGTGGCGCAGGGACGCTTCGGGGGTCTTCCTCGAAAACCAAGATATTTTCGATAAAGTTGCGCTATTGCAGAAAAAGATGCGCGTCCACTACATCGCGGGTAACCATGATTACCACGTGCTCAAACTGCAAGGACATTCGTATCCTATCAAGTTTTTGAAGGACCTCACCTTAAATCAGGATGGAGTCAACTATGTATTCCGTCACGGCTACGAATTTGACGAAATGCAAAGGGAACACTTCATGGAGTCCCTTTGTCATGCAATGTCAGACGCCAAGGGCGACCGTGACAATAACATATGGGCGGCCCTGAGCCGCGACAAGGGGGACCTGGGATATGCTTTTTCTGTAATTTTCAGGCGTGCCAATCTGCGGCGCAGCGCGGAACTTTTGCTGCTGGATCCAGAAGAACGACTGAAGGAATCACTCAGCAGAGTCGAGAAGAGAGCGCGCGCCAGTGTACAGCCTGGAGAAGTCTTGGTTTTCGGCCACACGCACAGACCTTTTGTTAATAAGGAACAGAACTTGACGAATACAGGATCTTGGATCACAGCATCGCCTGTCCATAACACGTACGTCCGCTTGGAAGGTGGGAAGCCTAGATTGTTTATCTTCGAAGGTGAGGAGATTATGGAGAGGTTCGATAATATCTAGTAACCAAACAAATCGCAGTGTAATGAGTCACGAGGTTGAGACTGAAATTTTGAGAATAGATTATCTTACATCATTGAAGCTGACCTGGCAGAAGCAGGGATATGAGCGAGTGAACTAGATGGCCGATTCTGAAGGTCCTTAGCAACAGCATTGAAACGACATTGCCATAGGTATCTTTAAGAAAAGCAAAATGGCTCTTGAATGATCCATAAATTTTTTTCCTTTACGTGAAGGCATCTAGCACGAAGCGATAGTTCTTGTTGCAAGTCCTTTGGCTATGGGGTATTGCAGCTTCCATGGCTGTACTAACTTCTTGGCTTGTGAAGAGAACAATTCATGCCCAGACCACCGCCGACCGTGCTGTCGTTTTCTATCTTCTCGTTACTATGGCGAGCATGTTTGGGGGCGCAGTGATTTTCTTACTTTCTCCCAGCGGGACGAGTTTACTCGAAGCTTTCGGACTCAACGCAATTTTAATGACCGGTGGAGCCGTCTTTGTTCTCCGGTACTACGGGGAGAAATACACCGAAGAGGAGCTTTCGGAAGCTACCTCCGTGTCCAATTCTGAAATTTCGGAGACGAAACCTGTCGCGGAGCTAGTTAAGCAGTCCGCGCCGGCAAGCCTAGCCTCGCGTGCGTCCCTCATTTTTCTCATTGTGTTGAGCGAATTCTTGATGGGCTGGACTTTCGTTTTAGCTTCAGGGTCGTCGGTGGCAGCCACCGGTTCTTCCCTGAATCTCGCAATATCCACTTTCGACTCCGTAGTTGGATCGGATTGGTTCATTTTCACAATGGCGCTGGAAATGATTCTTTCCGTTTACATGTTGCGGAGCAGTCTCCCCAAGAGCTTCTTCATAATTGTGTTGCTGCAGTCCATCATAATGTTCTTCGCGCCGACGGCAATCAACAACTCGTCTTGGGTGACGTGGAGCATTTACCTCGGCAGCATTGTCATGATCGGCTTACTGATCTTCTTCTACGAGTACCTGTTCAACAACAGAATAATTGCAAACGGAATGAGAACGTACTTTGTCGCCCTCATTTCGGTTTATGCGTTCATGATGGCCGGTCTTTACATCTGGCTGATCCAAGGCAGCGCTCTTCTGTTTGTCCTTTCCATAGTTGCAGAAATGGGACTCTACTTTAGCGTAATTCTCACCGGCAAGAATATTGAATCGGGGAAATCACAATCTTGGATGCTGGATCCGTGGTGGGTCTTCGCATTCCTTGGAATGACTTTCGTTGCCGAGTATTTCATGGGGGGGCTTTTTGACATTGAATATTACGGAATGAGTTTTGTAAGTAGCATCAGTCTAGTTCCCATCACGGGCTCGATTGCTAATCAGATCGGTGCCGCGTTCTTCGACTTCATCTCCTATTTCGGTACGGTAACTGGATCTGCTTGGTTTCTCATCATGATGGGAGCCGAGATGGGCGCATTAGTAGTATTCAAAATTAGGATCACTCGTGAGTTCGAAACTAAAATCAGACTGGTTTTGGTTCTCGTGGCATATTTCGGATATTCCATTTTGCTCCCTTCTTTCATACTATCCAATCCTGCTTCCGTTCCATTCGTCGGTTGGAGCATGGGTATTGGCACGGCCGGAGCCGTGGCGCCCGCTGTTCTGGGAGCTATCTTGGGAACCTATTTAATTACCGGCGTCCTTTCTTTCCTGTTTGGAAGCAGACAGACGTGCTCTCTTTTCTGTACTGCGGCGTTGATGTATCAGGGAACCTTTTACGATTCCATGAAGGAATTCAACAGAACCTCGACGGTAGGCAAGAAATTCCTCACCAGTCGAATTTCGAGTTTATACAAAGTCATAGCCTCTCTAGTCATAGTCTCGATAATTGTTGCTGCAGTTCTATCTTATCTCAACTCCGTGAGAATCATCAATTTCACATTTTTTGGAACTGACATCACGTACTTTCTCTACGTCTTCTATTTCAATTTCCTTTGGTACATAATTTTCGTTTCAATCCCCTTCATCGGAACGTACGGTTGCGTGACAACGGGGATGTGCCACATTGGACTGTTCAATCAATTTGTAAGCAGGTTCGGATTGTTCAGACTGAAGGTGAAAGATCCAATGCAGTGTGTGAACTGCGAAACTAAAGACTGCGCGAAGGCGTGTCCCGTTGGGTTGACAGACCTGCCAGGCAGTTTCATAAAAAGCGGACAATTCAGAAGCCATAAGTGCATCGGGGTCGGAGATTGCGTTTCTGCTTGCCCGTATGAAAATGAATATTTTTACGATGTGCGCGGTTGGTTAAGAGAAAAGCTGGGGAGGAAAAATCCGGATGTGCCCGGCCGTCCGCACTTGCCCATCATCGGGAACCCTGGCCAAAGCGCGACGAGGAGCTTAGTCAAAGAGAGCAGCTTAAAGTTGCAAAAGACGTCCTGAATAGTGGGCCCTTCCCCGCCGTAGCGGGAGATTTCAGTAAATACATGAGACACAATTATATTTTGGAATAGGCCTGATATTGGATGATACGAGCGTGAAACTGAAGCTTCTCGCAGCCGTTATGCTCCTGTCTCTTCTACTGATAAGCTTCCCCCTTGCGCGGTATGCGTACTCTGGTGCTCAAAGTAATCTGTTCTCGCTTTTCGAAGGGAGTGCATCACTCGCATTCTGGGTCTCAATAGTAGGCCTCGTATTTCTTTTTCCGCTACGCTACGTCGGGGCTCTCTTTGTCAGATATATTAGAAGAGTTCGCGGGGTGCTCCTCTTCGGTTCATATCTGAGCGTTCACATGATTCTGTATGGCCTCATCTTGGAGGGGATAGTCGCTTACAGTTTCAAAGTTCCCTCGCTTGTCAGCCAAGCTAGCATCAGTCTTGCTTCGGTTCCTCTGTACCCGGTGTCGGCGGTTTCAATACTAGCCGGGTTTGGCTTCAACCCAAGCGTCGACATTTTCCTCCCTCCGGTATTTGTCTTGGCACTGTCCTTCTATACCATTTCCATTTCTTTCATTATTGCTGTGCTCGTTCTCACAAACATCATGAAGGTCGTCGAAATCGGAAAGATGTGTGGCACGGCCCTGAAGTCCCGCACCTTGGTAGTACTGCCCGCGCTTGGGGTGGTCGGAGGGGCAGCGTGTTGCCTTTCCCTGCCGATTTTTATTTCTCTTTTCGCGCCCACGGCTGCGATCATCACGAATACTCCTATAGTATGGTACGCAGCTTACTTCATTTTCCCAAGCGCGACCGCGGTCGGCTTGAAATACAACATGGATTCCACTGTAAGAATAGCTTCGAAGATGTCCAAAGTGGTTGCAGTCAAGAACGTCCTAAAAAATGAGGAGAAGAGTACTTCTGATCTCCATCCGAACCCAAAATTTTCTGTTTGAGGACAGCGTTTGGGCGTGAACAGGAGATCAAAGAAGATCCTCGCGGTATCGATCGCTGCCGCAGCGATAATAGTGGGACTCTTTCTCACCGTTCCCGTTGCGCAGCACCCGCCGGATAGTCCTCCGGCGATTACGTCATCCGGGAACACGATCTACTTTACGATAATAGAAAGCGATCGGGGCCCCATGGAGGGGATGAATGGTAGTGCATATCATGTGGGCGAGGCGTGGCCAGTGATGCAAGTGCAGTTGGGTGACACGGTGGTCATACACATAATTAGCGAAAACTCCTCTGAGGCACACGGCTTCACGATAGACCACTACTTCTACCCGGGAGTCGGGCTTCTCCCCGGGGGAACGTACACCGTCAAGTTCGTTGCCAATGAGAATGGCACCTTCATAGTAACATGCTTAATATTCTGCGCAATTCATCCTCTGATGGATTACGGAAAATTCATCGTGAGTAGTTAGGCAGCCAACCCAGCCCAGTTTTTTGACTGCTCCTGATACTGTTAAGTTTCAGGTTATTGTTGGAAAACTGTTATTTCTTAACAAACACGTGCAAACTTCTTTCTCGGACATTGTAATCTTTAGCACCTGTTATTATTTCGAATTTGAAAATTGTGTTAAAAGGAAACTTGCACTAAAGCAAGCAAACGCGAAAGAACTTTACTAATTTTTTCTGGCACGTACCCTAATTGGTACAGAACCAGAGAAATCATTCAAGGCTTAAATATGCTCACAAATTGCTGTCCTTCGATGCGGATTAAGAGAGCTATTAGCCGAGTTGCGATAGTCGTCGCTGTAGTAATCGTCATCGTGATTATTGCCGTTGCTGGCTTTTTAGCAATCTCGTCCGTGCACACCACCTCGACCGCTACCACGAGCACGACCAGCTCTCCCACGGTTGTGTCGAGTGTTTCCTCCACTTCCACGACGACGACCACGAGCTCTTCTTCTTATCCGTCACAGCTTGTAATCGACGAGGCTTCAAATCCCGGGACTATGGAGCCCGCTGGTACTATCGACAACAACGCAGCCGAGATAACCACCGATACGCTTCTGACCCTGATCTTCTGCGTGGACAGCTGCAGTACCAGCACTTACATTCCAGTTCTTGCGACGAACTGGACTGAAAGCTCCGACGGCATGACTTACACATTTAGCCTGCGAACCGGGGCTTACTACAGCAATGGAAATCCGTTCAACGCCTATGTTGTCTGGTGGAACATTTATCGCGACATGATAATCAACCAGGCAGATGCCTTTGTTCCCGAGCTTTACTTGAACATGTCCGGTGTTACCGCCGGAGACCTGAATTCCCTGAACGACTCTACCAACACACCCGGCTCAAACCAGACACTAATCGACATCATGCAGAACATGTCAAACAGTGTGACCGTGATTAACCCATACACTGTGCAGTTCCACCTTACTAATCCATCCGCTGCTTTCCTGCAGACGATGCCGTGCAGCTGCGTCGCGAGCTTCTCTGATCCGTACATAGTCGAGGTACATGGAGGAGTTGTAACGAATCAGCCGAACATCTGGATGGACTCGAATGCAACGACAGTGGGGGACGGTCCTTACATTA
>JASHPQ010000272.1 GCA_030037995.1 Nitrososphaerales archaeon
GCCTAGTCACGTTGGAAAGCAGAAATCACATTATTCTAGAGAGAGAGGCATCGTGGTCCAGATCTTTTTATGAGATCCGAAACTTCTGCGGGATTCCCGAGACAATAAGCTCATCCCTTTCCGGAAAGAGCACAGCGACGGAGCCTGAAATTGCAAAGCGCAGCAAAGTTGTTAATACCTCCGAGTTGCAAGAAGCAGTCTCTTTACTGAGGGCTATGAGCGTCGTACCCCTTTCACGGTACAGAATTGTCGGTAACTACTTTCGGTTCGAAGAAGATGTGCGCAACGATCTAAAAGACGTCAGACAGAGAATATTGGCAGCGTTTGAAAGTTCAGCTTTGAAGCGCGAAAACTATCTCCTATGGGCACCTCCGGGCAGTGGCAAGACATTCTTCGTTCAGCAAGTCGCTTCTTCTCTCAAAAAAGATAACGTTGGATACCGAGAGCTCAACCTAGCGCAGACAGAAGAAGCAGGCTTCCGACTCGCACTGGAAGAAATTCGGAAATCAGAGCAGCCATTTCTTTGTCTGATTGATGAAATAGATGCAAAACTAGGCGAGTCGTGGCCATACGAAGTGATGCTTCCTTACATGGACGCTGCCGCTTCGCGAGGGGGGCGCTGCGTCTTTATCACCGCCGGAAGCTCTGGCTCCAGCCTGTCGGAGATGAAGAAGGGAATCGCTTCTCGCCCTAAAGGCGCAGACCTTCTCAGTCGCATTCCATCGGAGAATGAGTACTCGATCCCGCCGATGAGTTTTGGTGATCGCATTCTTGTGACCTTGAGTCAATTCATCCAGACCTCAAAGGGAATGGGTCGAGATGTTGCCGAGGTAGAGAAGATGGCCCTGCTGTACATCACGCTCAACTCTAAGCTTTCGAGTGCTCGTCAGCTAAGCGAGTTTGCAGTGCGGTGTGTGGAGCGAATGCAATCTAGCGACGACAGGATCAAGTATGATAACCTGTTCGATCCTGGCAACCCCGAGAATAAGTCCTTCTGGATGAAGACTCATGTGGTAGCGGATCAGCTAGTGAACTCTTTCATCGCTTTGGGAGACTAGTCCAGGCGTCCTAAAGAAAGGGTCCTTCCTTCCCTCGATCGCTCCGCAGTATTTTTGCAAATTGTAAATGAACGAGCTCAAGTTTTTGTAGGGACGGTCAATTCTTAGGGCGATCTCCGACGCGGTGAGACCAGGATTCTCCTTAACAACTTTCAAGATTTCGTCGTAGATTTTTCTCCGCTTGAAGTGATCGCCCGCTCTATCCGTTTCAGGGTAGATCGGCTCTCTCACGTAGTACCAGCGGTTGACCTGCAATGGCTTCTAGTGTGTTCTGGGTTCGAGTCCCGAATTTAAGGATAATTACAAGTGGGCTCGGAGGTACTTGAACGCATTTTGGGTTCAAGTTCTGAGCCTTTAAGGAGATGAATTGGAAAGGTAGAAGCAAACGTAATTCCATCCATACTCGTTCGCAAAAAATTCAGAGTCGCACGGCTATCTGATATCGTAGCCAGTCTTCGACAAGGATGATATCTCTCACGATACGCATTCTCACGCTCTTGACTCCATCAATTGCTCCAATCTTCTCAGTTACCTTGTCAGCTTCGGCAAAGTTTTCGCAAGATATTCCGAACGTGGAGTACTCTTCAGGCAGGGTGTCTGTGGCGCCTATCCTGCTTATTGTCGAGAGGATCACTTCATCTGCAGCTCTTTTCATAACACGGTCCGGGCAGAAGACAAGAAAATTGCACATCAATCCCCCAACCACGTTTACGTTTGGCGGCCGCGAAAGATAAACCGCTCTTCCCTCCTTCATAGCTGATAGCCTCCTTTGTACGGTGCGAGCTGACACCCCGAGCAACTTTGCCACCTCATCCAGATCTCTCCTCGCATCTTGTCCCATGGCGTCAATTATTCTCCAGTCGAGACGGTTCATCTGCAAATCGGGCCTTTGAAACGGACTGTCCCAGAGAGCCAACTTTTGAGACCCGCAGATCGTCTCTATTTGCTCGACCCTCCGGTCAAGGGACTTGCCATTCTCGTAATACACTCCAACCATGATCTCTCTGCCGCGAAAATCATCGATGTAATACACACCATCCAGGATCTTGATTTTGGAAATAGCGTCAGCCTTTCGAGCTTCGTCTCTCACCTCTATAGTGAGGTGGGCCTCACGGCAATTAATGAGCAAAGGATTCACCATCACGAGCCACGTAGGAAGGAAACCGCGTTCCTTCGCCCTGTTGACGCGCATCCTTACTGTCTCTTCGTCGACGCCCAGCCTTTTGGAAATATTAGAGTAAGACTCCCTCACGTTCCATAGTGGCGGCCTGGAACCCCCAAGCTCCTTGATTATCTTCATGTCAAGGTCATCCAGAATAAGCAAAGCAGGAAGAAAAAAAGGCATCCCCGCCATAAGCTTGTCGCAATTCCTGTTCGAGCTAGGGAGTGAAATAAATCACCTCGAATATGTTGGATAAAGATGTGAAAGAAAAAGTGACTCTCACAAGAGAAGAGCAGTTATCTCCAAGAGAAGCAGGATCTCAAGATGCCCCGTTCCTTACTCCGATCGAAAAGCCATCCGGGTTCATGATGAAGCTAGTGTATTACTTTTCGCGCCGTCAATTCGGGGAAAGGTTCACACCGATCAAGGTCTTCGCATCTCGATTACCACCCTCGTTTGGTCAGCTGTACGGCAAGGTCTACAGTTTGGACAAGAAGCTGACGCTGCGACGTGAAACCGCCATAATGATCCGGGCGAGAGTCGCGCAGATCAACGTCTGCGCCTATTGCATCGACGCAACTCAGTGGTACGTCATCAAAGAATCGATGAACGAAGCAAAGTTCAATGAGCTGGAAGACTACAGGACGAGCCCCTTATTTTCTGAAGCGGAACGCGCGGCTCTTGACTATGTGACAGAGCTCACAGAAGAAAAGAAGGTCGACCCAGCAGCATTTGCCCGTATGAGGCGCTTTTACTCTGAGCGCGAGATATGCGAGATTGTCTATCTCACCGCGAGCGAGCATATCTCCAACCTCACAAACATCGGACTCAACATCCATTCAGACATGCTATGCGACCTCGCAAAGAAAAACAGAAGCAAGATCCCTGCCGCGAGAACAGATCAACTTACAGTTTCGACGCAAAAGCTAGACAGATGAGAACTGCAAGCAGTCCGATACTTTTTCGAATTAAGACAGCTGTAGTCTTTCTACGGATAGCGCTTCGTAACTTGGCAAAGTTGGAATCTGTAAGATCATCAAGAACCAGATATGAATAAGCCGTTCACTTTTGATTGGAAGAGACTTGAACCCAGAGTGGGTATGGGCTTAAAATGGGCTCGGAGGGACTTGAACCCACGACCCCCGCCGTTTTCTTGATGCAATCTTCAAAGAAGGCACCAGTCAGAGCGGTGTCCTAACCAAGCTAGACGACGAGCCCGATGCCGAATGTAGAAAGACCGTTTTCGAAAGTCGGCTTAAATGCTTTCTCAGAATACTCGGAAACGATGGCACTTTCTGATGAGGATTGGAGTGGATTAAGAGCCGATCTCGGATTGGGCAGTTTCTTTCTCTGGGGTTTAACTCGCTTTTTCGCATGTCCTGCAAGATAGCTTTCAATTCTCTTTCGAAACCCCCAGACTAGTGAGCCTATAATGGATCCAACACCAAAATACGCGATTGCTGACGAGATATCGGTTAATGACACCAAACCGAATCGCCAAGCCAAAAATAATTCGGCTGCAATCGCTAGTGCAAAACAAATACTTACGGTTTCCGTCCGCGAAAGCGGCATTGTAGTCCGCAGAACAAGTGTACGAAGCTATCTTCGATATATTCTAATATTATTGGGGAAGATACATTCTGAATTCATCATGAGTCATTCTTTGCTTCACAATTTCACCATTTATTTCACGAATTAGTCGAGATTCGAAGACCGCCATCTTCAGCGCCGCCTGAAGATGAGACGGACGCGTGATGTAGCACTTGGATGTCAATTATTGTTTCCATGGCGTCGGTGCTTTTTAGAAAAATTCCAAGAAAGGGACAACCATATTGAGAGATTTCTCGTGGGGCAAGGAGTATAGTCCTATACGGCGATAATCTGTGCCTACGAGAGAAAGGAAGACGGCCAGCTATGGATTCTGATGGTGAGCGATGGCAATATGCTACTGGATGGAGGCTTATAGTTGGGAGAAACTTCGTTCAAAGAAACTAAGGCTGGCGTGCTACTGAATACTGTAGCGATTATACTTGGATTGGATGGCCGCTCTAAAAACCGCCGACTATTCGCCCTCAAGAACTGGCATTTATAGAGTTCAATTAAACCCGATAATTGGACTTAGATGGGTCTGGACTGGAGGGGATTTGAACCCCTGACCTCTCGCGTTCTCGGAGGTTAAATTTCCTGCGAGGCGAGCGTTACTACCGCTGAACTACCAGCCCGATTTCTCATCCTCTTTTTTCTGTTTGCAAATAAACGCTTGCTCTACGGATTATGCAGAAAAAGTGATCCTGTTTTCGATTCAAACACAATGTTAAAAAAAGGATATTGGAGTTTTGATTCGGAATCTGTCTGGGGGCCGGTAGCTCAGCATGGATCCTCCTCTGGTTCTCGAAAGGATCGAGTGCAATTAGAGCGCGTGACTGATATCTGGCATTGACAAATGCAGAGATCACGAGGTCGCCGGTTCAAATCCGGTCCGGCCCACACCTTTTCTGGTTTAAAACCTGATATAGGTTCCAGGCATTTTCACGCTCGACCGTCCAAAATTGGCTTTCGGCCTCCACAACAGCAAGCGAAAGTACGAGTACTTGCTGGAAGACAAAGACGTGCAACGGTGGTTTGACAACGTAGCCAGAGGATCACTAATCACGGCGACCGTGTACTTCAGGAGACTCGGAAGCTACTGCGAATCTCATAAGACGGATCCAAAGAGACTCTTGGGGCACTCAAATTCAGAACTGAAAAAACTACTTCTCGACTTGGTTTCCGAGTTGGAGAAGAAAAAGTATGCGGGATCGTACGTTGGGTCGAATGTCAAAGCTCTCAAGTCCTGGTTTTCGCATAACGACATTGAGGTCTCGGGACGAATCAGAATCAGCGGCGAAAGCGAAGCACCAACGTTACGTGAGGAAAAGAGTCCAGATCAGTCAGAATTGCACAGCGTATTTTTGGCTGCTACTCTTCAACAAAGGTCTGCCGACATTATAATCGCTCACTGCGGTTTCCGGCTGGAAACGTTGGGCGATTTTGAAGGAGATGATGGTCTGGTCATCTCGGATTTTCCAGAAATGGAGCTGAAAAAAGGCAGAGCCATTTTTAGCAAGGTCCCGACAATGGTCGTTGTTCGCCCCAACCTCTCAAAGGCCGGTCATCAATACTTTTCATTTCTCACCTCCGAAGGTTGTGAGTATGTCAAACAATACCTCGAAAGCCGAATAAGATCGGGAGAAAAACTAGGCCCCGCGTCCGCTATCATTACACCAAAGTATTCGTTCAGGGAGAACAAGTTCATAACTACTAACAATATCGGCGATTTGATGCGGACTTCCATACGAAAGGCGGGGCTCAGGGTGCGCCCGTACGTCCTACGTTGCTACTTTGATACTCAATCATTGATAGCTGAGAGTAAGGGATTGCTTGCGGGCGATTACAGGAAATTTTTCATGGGCCACAAAGGAAGTATTGAGGCTAGATACACCGTGAATAAACATCGACTGCCTGATGAACTCATCGAGGATATGAGGGAAAAGTATCGAGCTGCCGCGGAACAATTTTTGCAAACAATCGAGTCAGGCAAGAGACAGACAGATCAGCTTGCCGGTATGCGAGAACAGCTCTTGTTTTCCGTTGAATATAGCGATAACCACTCTTGATTTTCTAGCCGATAAGGATAACGAGGATCGCGTAGTCTCGAGCATTCATAAGCCCGCCATCGGGGCTTTGATTTGGTGGATATTTTTCGATAATTTTTTTGAAATTCTCTAACTTATCCGAGATTTCCTTATCGGGATTACTTGATGACATAAAGGACTCGTCAGAGAAAGGCCCATCCGACGTTTATTCTTTACAAAATCGCGGTGTCGAAAATACCCTTACTTCTCTCTCCTATCCTAGAGGCGTAAAGGAAAGCAGATAATTCATTGTGTGTAGTTCCCTCGAGCTATTTCTCTATGGTGTAAGGGGGATTATTTGCTACTTACACACAAGATTTTTGAAATTCCCCATGAATGAAAGATTCTGGATTCTCGTGTTAAGGGCAGGTGCATGTGTGTAATTGTCGGTACAGTGTGAGAAATGCGGAAAGAAAGCCATGTCCTGCGTCAGAATCTCGCTTCGTGGTAAAAACGGCGGACAGTGGTACTATGATCGCTTCGTCCATTACAATGAAATCGACCGCAGAAGGAAGGGAAGGCAAGCCCCTAGAAGTTACTGTTACGTTAGGATCTCGCCACTTGGTTAAGCTCAGGCAATGTAAGTCAGGCCGAAATCTGTGCCGTGCCCACGGAATCTCCCGGATTCAACTGGAATTAGGAGCTAAGGCGATTCTCCGAACTTGGAACCAACTGGCATCAACAGTTGAGCTTGGAAGGCGATTAAGTACCAGAAGCTAATTCCGACTCTGTTACGATGATTCATCAGTATGTATTCCGAAGAAAGACAAGTAGTGCAAGAAGTGTGCCGAGAATTTCTGGTTGAGTGTGGGAGAGATGCACTTCCTCTATGTTGCGTTGTTTGCAGCGAACCAAATGACCTCTGCGTTGACGGGCATCACCCTGATCCCCAAAATCAAAAGAGCTGGAAGATCCCTCTCTGTGCCTGTTGTCATCGAATATTTGATAGAAACGTAAGCGGCGAAATCGCTCTCGAACAGCTTCAAGCTAGACGTATCTGGTTGTATCCAGTGAATCGAGAGTACGGCCGACAGAAGATCAAATAATAAAAAAAGAGAACTTGACAGTACTGTACGATATTGTTTCTGTACTTCCTAACTCTGTCTGCTTATCAATGAAGAAGCACACACATGCACAAACTGAAAACAAAAAAGATAGAAGGAGAGAGTAAAAACTCCTTCTATCTTAGAGCACGAAGAACTTTACACGATCTTCCATCGTTGCCAAGTCGCCTGTACCCTCAACTCTGAACTTTTTGTTGTTCAGCCACGAAAGTTTTGGAGATTGAGTCATGAGTAAGGCTTCTCCTTCGACTGTACTTGAAGTCGGGCCACTCATCCTTCCGGTTCCATGAGCATGTGAGACTATGAGGTCCCCCTCTTTTGTGTATGACAGACTTTTTGCTTCCCAATCAAGCGTGCCGTCATTCTTTAGGAAAATCGTGAGGCTGTCCATGACGTTTGCAGTGTACGCTCCCGTAAACTGCCCAGAATCGTTACGCTCTATTTTGAGGCCAAAGGGCGTGATTTCTTTGATCGTATATGGGCCAACTTTTGTTCGTGATTCTCCAAGAAGAGATCCTTTCTCTAACTGAGTTGTCATCATATTCTATTTTCACCTCTTATCTAATGTGAAAAAATGTTCGCTGCTAATAAGTTAGGAATATGATCATCAAATATGATAATGTCAGAACAGCTGTATCCCTGGTTCACAAACCGAAACGATCTTCATTAGATTTAGAAGATGATGGTCTTTTCTTCTATCTGCCAAGTAAGAATACGCCAAAGTAGCCCCATCTCGCAATCGAGAAATATGCTAACACTCAGTTCGTGTAACTTGTTTACTTCACCCCAGACACTTGATTTGTTAAACACAGAACAACTTGTTCAAGTAATGGACTGGATTGATGGTCAGACTGTACTCTTCAAATTTGTCGATACATAACAAAGAACTAAATCCTAGACAAGCTATATGCTAAGGGCGCTTCGAGCCTTACCGGAATAGAAGACGCTACCGTTTATGAAAACCATAACGCCTCGTTCGACGGCGTCTTTGACTTTATCCTGTATCAGTGCAGGTGGTAGCGCCACAGTAAAGGCACGAATTATAAGGTCTAGGTTGCCGGAATTAATTCCAGGGATGAAACTTACCACAAGGTTTGCGACTCCAGCAGAAAAAATCCAAATGCCAATCTTCAAAGCAGTCTTGGTGTGACTTGACCTTTTTAGCCGGTCTTTGAGTTCGTGATGAAAAGTGAAGACCAGAATTTTCGCTTTATGCAGAAGGTTAAGAAGACGATCGCCAAAAGTGAATATTCTGGCTTTAAACCTGTGAGCTACAGCTAGAATCTCGAATATAGCAGTTCGCAACACTTTTGCCACATTAAGAAAACTGTCTCGCCTGATTGTGCGTTCTCCTATTTGTTCCATGTCTCCCACTAATTCCGCGGCGTCTACAGGTCTGCAAGTCTCATTGAAAACCCTCGCTAAAGAAGAGAGTTCTCTCAGTCCACTAAAGTAATCCGGCCCATCCCTCAGCTTTGGACCCCGAAAGGAGTCATCACAAGAAATACTACATTTCTTCCAATGTTCTGAAATCCTCATATCTTCGTCATACGACATAACTTGGGCAATTCAATGCAAGAGAGAGACGTACTTCCCCGTGAGGTAATCAAACGCGATGGGCGAATAGTTTCATTTGATTCGACTCGCATAGCTCTGGCAGTGGGAAAAGCGATCCAGGCAACCGAAGGTCGAAGCTATTTGGAGGCGGAGCAAGGAAAGGACCTCCTCGATAAAATTGTTTCACTTACACTCGCCGAAATATCCGGAAAGTACTCGCGACAAGACAAGCCGCATGTAGAAGATATCCAAGACATCGTAGAGCACTCCCTCATGAGGCTGGATCTGTACGAGATCGCTAGGGCGTACGTTCTCTACAGAAAGGAGAGAGAGAAAGTAAGGGACGAGAAGATGAGAATGCTTGGGAGAAAGTATACGGACGAGGTGGACAAGGCTTTTTCCCTCAACGCGATCAAGCTGCTGGTTTCAAGGTACCTTCTCCGAGACGAGGGCGGGAAGCTCATAGAAGGGCCCAAGGAGATGTTCCAGCGAGTCGCAGCCTTGATCGTGATCTCTGACATTCTCCACGACGCTGTGATCTTTGACGTCAATGGAGGTCAGATGAAGCATTCCGGAGCAACTGCAAATTTGGAGAGCATTGTCTCGAAGATACGAGCTGACGATCCCAGCACGATAATTCCATGGAACAAGTACCACCTAGAAAGAATGTATGAGCTATACAAGGCGCTGAACGAGAAAGGACAAATGAGAATCCCTTGGGAAGACTTTGTCGAGCAGCTAGTCGAAGGAGTGTTCAAAGCTCACGAGAACGAGTACGTTTCTTACTACGACATCATGGTTCAGAAGAAATTTCTTCCTAATAGCCCCACGCTCTTCAATGCCGGGACCAGACTGGGTCAGCTCAGCGCATGCTTTGTGATCCCCATAGAAGACAATATTGAATCGATAATGGAGGCCGCCTCCGATTGCGCTGCCATCTTTAAATCCGGTGGCGGTGTGGGGATAAATTACTCCTCTCTCAGACCGGAGGGAGATGTGGTTGCGTCGACAGGCGGGGTCGCGTCCGGTCCCGTTAGTTTCATGAGAATCATCGACACGGTTACTGATGTGGTAAAGCAAGGTGGGAAGAGGCGGGGAGCCAACATGGGTATTCTGGATATTTCGCACCCCGATGTACAGACATTCGTCAGGTCAAAGCAAGAGGCGGGAAGATTTGAAAATTTTAATATCTCGGTCATGATTCCGCCAGAGTTCTGGCGATCTTATGAGCAGGGAAGCTCGTGGCCTCTGACAAACCCCAGAGATGGCAAAGTCTGGAAGAGCGAGAACGCGAAGCACCTTTTCAGGGAAATAGTTTCTATGGCTTGGAACAGCGCGGATCCGGGCATCGTCTTCCTTGACAACATAAACAGGCACAACCCTCTCAGAAATTACTGGGGGGACATCAGGTGTACGAATCCCTGCGGGGAGGAGCCGATGTACCCCTACGAATCCTGCAATCTAGGTTCGGTGAACCTCTTTCAGTTTGTAAGGCGTGAAGTTGAGGAAGTTTCTCTCGACTGGGAGGAGTTGGGAAGATGTATTGAAACAAGTACGAGATTTTTGGATAACGTTATTGACGTGAATCTGTTTCCGGTCAAGGAGATCGAAAAGGTCTCGAAAGAGACTCGGCGGATCGGACTAGGTTTAATGGGGCTTGCCGACGCTTTGTATGCATTGGGAATACCGTACAACGGCGAGGAAGGGTTCGCTTTCATGAATCGGCTTGCAGAATTTTTTGCGTACCATTCCACCAGCGCCTCGATCGCCCTGTCTACGGAGAGAGGGTCGTTTCCTCTCTTTCAAGATTCTTCATACAAAAGTGGAGAGCTTCCCTTCGACGCTTTCTACGACCGAGAACATTGGATGGAAGACTGGGCTTCAATTTCCGAGAGGATAAAGGCCGAGGGGATCAGAAATTCTCACACTCTTACAATAGCGCCGACGGGGAGCATCTCGATGATCGCCGATGTTTCCTCCGGGTTGGAACCGCAATTCGCCTTGGTGTTTGAAAAACATGTTACAGTGGGGAGCTTCTACTACACAGATCCAGAGCTTGAAAGAGAGCTAACTGAGAAGGGAATATTCAATGACAAGACCCTGAAGGTGATATCAGAAAACGGGGGATCCCTTCAGGGGCTGGAGGGCTACGTAGCAGCAGGCTCGGATGGATCGATAGGGGGTATCTTCCTAGTAGCGTACGACATTCCGTGGTGGGATCATGTAAGGGCGCAGTTCGAGATGCAAAAGTGGATCAGTGCGTCGGTCAGCAAAACAATCAACATGCCATCGTGGGCGACTGAAGAGGACATAGAAAAAGCGTATCTGTTTGCTTACAAGCTGGGACTGAGGGGAGTCACGGTGTACCGAGATGGGTCGAAGGATGCACAAGTGCTTCGCACTCCCTCGCAAAGACGCGAAAAGTATGAAGCTTCCTTCAGAAATGATACAATCGAAATGATGCGGAAGTTCGGAATAGAACCGCCGGTTGAAGAGATCTCACTTCCAAGAAAGGAAAGTTCCTCCGAGAGACAAGCCAGAACAGCGCATCCTGCGTTGGAAGCAATTCCTCCGTACCCCTCATCTGAGAGTTCTTCTATGAGTCAGATTCCCAAATGCCCTAATTGCGGAGGAAGAAATGTAGTTTCGCAGGAGGGATGCCGGAAGTGTCTTGACTGCGGCTGGTCCACTTGCACTGTTGCGTAGATCGGCCGAAAGGCGCCCTGGGCCCCGTGATACGCACTCGACAGGTTTCATGGGTTCGTTCTAATCAGACTTTTGAAATAGGCCGCGCTGATTATCCCAAGCAATGACGAACTAAAATAGCATAGTTGGGGAGAATTTTATTCTTCACTAGAAATAGCTTCCCAAGTTCTCCAACGTGCAGCTAACAGCGGGACCAATCAGCTTATCTCGAACTGTGTGATACAGGGAAGAACACGAGAAGACACTCTAAATTCTAAGAAAGACTTTTTACATAATTGGAAGACATTTAGTAGTTGCTGGCGACCTATGACTGATCTGATCACTCCAGTCATTCTTACTTCTTTTGGCGGAGTGGTTGTTTTGGTGGTACTTGGATTTTTACTTGTGCGGCAGAGAACTGGGAAACCCAGGTTTGAAAGCCAGGACTATTACAAGAAGTATCAGAGGACGGACAGGTTTTCTCAGGGACCATTTCGTCAAAAAGATCAAAACCCCAAAGTGAAAGAGGAGCAGAGAGCAATTCTTATCGCTGTGATTGCCCTGATTGCAATGTCGATTTCTCTCGCATTTTACGATCCAATCTACGGGCTGCTGTTGCTCTTTCTTTTGCCGATAGTCGTGCGATTCGTCCGGGCCAGATACGAGACAAGAAGAGCGCCTCGCGACGATAACCAGTACTGAGTTCTTTTATCTATCCAACACTGTCTCGGATTCAGTATTTTGATTCGACAATGGTGTTCATTGGAAATCGCGATCAAAAATTCGCGATAATCTGCAACGACGAATCTTCAAATTCACTCCTTTCCAACGAGCGCACGGCGGAAATTTGGAACACCTTAGATGAACTGATAGCAACACTTCTGAAAAGTTCGGCATTTGCACCCGAGGCCTCCCTTTTCGCTTGGAAGAAGGAATCTCGTCACTTAGCTTCCCCCAGGGAGCCATATGCTTGGAGGGCAGCTATCGAGGAAATAAAGAACTCCGAGCTGACTTCGATGTGTCAAGATTTCCGAGGAGACGCGGAGAAATTCGTCCTGATTACTGATAAGCCGGCGATGTTGAAGATAGCTGGCGAGATAACAAGTAGCCTTCTTCATTCGTACACTTCAAGACATAGGATATCCTTCGTTCCAGTTTAGAGTGCATCAAAAGTTCCGTCAGGATTTGCCCTGTAGAATCTTTCGACCTCGGCATTGAAAAGGCCGCACTCTACAACCCCCGGTATCATCTTTAGCTCCCTTTCGAGATCTCTTGGGGAAGAGATCTCTTCCCTGAACTTACAGTCAAGAATGACGTTACCGGACTCCGAGTAGTACGGGTAACCCTTATCCAGCTTGCGGAGGAGCGCTTCGGCGCGAAATTTTCTTCTAATCTCGCTCGCAACCGTGAGATAGGAGAACTGCGTTGCTTCAACTGGGACAGATCCATCCAGCTTCTTCACGTATTTTGTGTGATCTGCAAGAATGAAGGTCTTTTTAGAAGCAAAGATCAAGATTTTTTCCTTTAGCAGGGCACCCCCTCCTCCCTTTATCATCGATCTTGTGGCGAGGGAAATCTGGTCGGCGCCGTCTACAACGAGATCAATTGCCTCCGGACACCTGGCAGTATCTCTTGCAAGTTCCAGCCCGTTATCCTGCGCCATAAGGTAGGATTGCATTGAAGAGGGAACCACGGCGATTTTGATTGACCCTGATCTGACCAACTTGCCGAGGGCTTTAGCGAATCTCGCCACCGAGGAGCCACTGCCTAGCCCAAGAAGGGCGCCGTTTTCGATGCTCTGTGCTACAGCTTCTACCATCTTTTCAAACGCGATTTCGAGACTGCTGGTGCCGCTATTGGAGCTCATCAAGCGGAGTCGACATCCAGTCTTTCCAATCTGTCAAGTGCCTCCAGAATTTCTTTTTGAAGCTCTTCGACTTTGTCGGCTGGTTTTTTCCTATCGATCGCGACAGATGCGGAAAGGATTTTTTGTGGATCACTTGGAGCCAGTGGAGCATTGGCTACAACGGTCTGGGGCTCCGCCGTTGGATCTATTCGGGGCTCCGGTTTCTCGTTTTCAAGCATATCTGAAATGTCCGGGACTGGAGTCCCCCGCTGCGTTTCGTCAACAGAGACCTGCTGTTGTAGCACGTTGGGAGTGGACTGTTGCCGATTCATCATCTCGGCAATGAGCGGCTCGGCGAACTTCCTCGTACTCTCTATCCGTCTTTCGATCGAATCAATCTTCTGTTCTACAAGTTGCAATAGCTGATTTCGGAGTGTTTCGAGATCGCCGATCTGGATGAACGCATCCATCTTGGTTATCTTGTCGTCAAGCACCTTTAGTTCCGCTACGTACTTGGCTCCGAGGACCTCGCGTTCCGACTTTGTGATCTCTTTAGCAGCTTCCGCTTCGTAAAGGCGCGTCAGAGCAGCGGATACGAGCTCCTTTTCCACAAGTAAAGTGCGAAGCTCTCGCTTGCTCCTTTCGAGTTCACTCTTTGGTATGCTTCTGATCTGGTCCCGGTTAAGTAGCTCCGAGGCCGCACCATGCTCAATGTTCTCGCCGGATGACTGTTCCTGTTTTTTTTCGCTGGATGACGAGGTAATTTCGCCAAGAGAGGAGGAAGGCGGAGGTGTTTTCAAAGTCTCATTTCGATCGGTAAACCCGCGAGAGTAGGCGTAAATTAAAAGAGAGCCTGCAGCCACACCCACTGCCGCGCTTCCGGCTGCAAGGATGATATCGCTTGCAGACAAAAAGTGGATTTCCCTTTTGGAGCGAAGATGCTCAGCCGCGGAACCGAGTCATCCAGGAGTACTGTCGCATCTTTGTGGAGGCACCGAAGCCGCACGACGAACATCTCTTGTACCTAACATGATACGAATGGTGGCCGCAACGCCTGCACCTGATGTGAGTCTTTTTGCGACCCATTTTTCCTATTGATGAAGTTCCTCTCATCTTCTATTCACTGCAACCTACGAGTAATCCCTTCTTACCCCTTAGGCGGAGGAGAAATTATCACGACATTGTCCCCCCTCACGACTATCGTCCCAAGTGAGCTCGTCTTTCCCTCCTCGACGATCTCCTCAGAGCCCTCCAAAAGAAGATTCATATGCTGATCAAATCCTTGCAAATTTCCCCTAATTACTTTGCCACCCTTGAGTTTGATAAGGACGATCTTCCCCACGCTCTCGTCCAGAACTCTAACGGCCATGTCCTGAGACAAAACAAATCTAAGCCTGATCTTTTTCCAGAACAGAGGAGCCTGTTTTGCTCAAGTCTTATTAAGCGTTATTTGGAGCAAATCCATTCCCGAGCGTACTTGTCTTTCTCATGAGAATCTACAACCTGTCCAAAAGCTCAAGGGATGCGCTGACGGTGAATCTTTCCAGACTTCCAGGTGTCACCTCCATCAAATCGAAGGATCTCAAGATCGCAGAGGGTGATGATCCGCTTTACGAGATAATCTTCGACGCGGAAGAAAAGATCTATCTGGGATTCAAGAAAAAGAAAAGCAAGGAAGATATTGACGCCCAAGCTGAGATCTTCCCTCTTTTGAAAGACATGTGGATTTTGCCTTCCAGGCCTACGGTGGTCGTGGACAGTGGCGCCGTAAAGTTCGTTGTCGGAGGGGCGAACATTATGAGACCCGGCATAACCAAGGTAGAGGGAGAATTTAGCCAAGGAGACTTGGTGTTAGTAAAGGAGGAGAAGTTCGGAAAAGCAATTGCCGTGGGCCGAGCTAACCTCGCCCGTCCGCAGCTAGAAGAGGCAAAAAAGGGAGCCGTCGTTGAAAACCTCCACTATGCCGGCGACAAATTTTGGCAGTTGCTGAAAGAGTTACAATAATCCTGTCGCGTCGATGAAATCTCTCTACTCTCGAAAGGGAGATCTCATGATTTCTTCAAATCTCTCAAGCGCATAGATTCCATATCAACAACGGTTTTAAGAGGGAAAACAGGTATCGTAATCCAGAACCGGGGTCACTATAGAGTTTGTCGAACTCTGGGGGCGGAGCGCATGCTACGGCAGAGACCGTTAGAGCTGCCCCTCAGATACTGCTGAAGGCGTTCCCGTTGAAAAACCCCGAAGAGATCGCTCACATCAAGGAAGATGTCAAGAACCACACCATCGTTATTCTGAAGATCACCCCTCTAGCTCAGAAGAGTGTCGAAGGTCTGAAGTCCACCATCGAAGAGCTGACGGATTTTACGATAGCTTTTGGTGGGGACATTGCTCGCCTTGGGGAAGAAAGGATCGTGATCACTCCGCCCGGAGTGAAAATCTGGCGCGGAGAAAAATCCACTAGCGAATCTTGATAGCTTCTTCCACCGTCGGGTGGTACGTCGGGATCTTGAACATTCTCGAAAGCGTATACGCCATGGTCTCGCACTTTCTCTTTTCTCCGTGATTCACGAAGATCCGCTGAAGCTTCGGCCGCAGCTTCTGAACGTACCTGATAATCTGATTATAATCGCTGTGCCCGGAAAATCCTTCGATCCGGTTTACCTGACAGTTCACGTCAATGACCCGGATCTTTCCGCCTTCGCCCAGAAGGCTCACTTGCCTTGATCCGTCCAGAACTCTGCGCCCCATCGTTCCTTGAACTTGGTACGAAACAAAAAGGAGCCGGTTTCGCTCGGAAGCTGCGAGCTGGGAAAAGTACTCGATGACCGGGCCTCCCTCCAGCATTCCGGAGGTGGCCATGATGATTGCGCCGCCCTCGCGAAGCGCCTCTTCTCGGTTGCTCGGATGATCAATGACGGTGAAAAACTCCGAGCTGAACGGATTGGAATCTTCTTCGAGAATCTTGTACTTCAGCTCGCGCGACAGATATTCGGGATACGCTATGTGTATCGCGGTCGCCTCGGAGATCATTCCTTCGATGAAAACTGGAGCCTCGACCAGTTTCTTTGCCCGCATGTAGTGATCGATTACGAGAATGATTTCCTGCGCCCTTCCTACAGCGGGGATGGGAATCAGCACTTTTCCCCCCTGAGTAAGAGTATCGTTTACTACGCTGGTGAAATTGGATTCCACCTCGTCTCGTGAGGGCATGATGTCCTCCTTGGAACCATAGGTGCACTCCGTGATCAGCGTTTCCACCCTCGGATAGTTCCAGAAGGCTGGCTCGAGGAGCTGCGACTTGCCGTACTTGTAATCTCCCGTGTAGACCAGATTGTGCGCCCCCTCTCCAACGTGCAGATGCACCGTGGCAGACCCCAATATGTGGCCAGCGTTGTTGAACACCAGCTTCACGTCCGGAGCCACGTCCGTCACCAGGCCGTAAGGCACCGTGATGGTGTGCTTGATGACTTCTCTAATGTCGCGCTGACTGTAGACCTGCCTTCCGCCTTCGATTTCTCCGATCTTGACCATGTCTCCCTGAAGAAGAGTCATCAGCGGAAGAGTGGGTTCCGTGCAGTAGACTGGACCGTCATAGCCATATTTGTAAAGCGCAGGCAGGAACCCGGTGTGGTCTAGATGGGCGTGGCTGATAACCACGGCGTCGAGCTCGTCCAGTTCAATATCTGCCCAGTCCAATCTGGGAAAGGCGCTCCACGCGTTCCTGGCTCCGGGATGGATGCCGCAGTCAAGAAGTATCTTGCTCTCCGAGGTGCCGACGATGATGGAGGATCTCCCGACTTCCTCGAAGGCTCCCAGGGTCAGTATGCTGACCTCAGACTCTTGACTTAGCCTCGGTCGGAAGATGTTCTCCCCCACATCCTTGAAGAACTTCGTACGCTCATTGACGCTCTGCATCAGTGTGTTATTCACATTCTTTATGCTGAGGCAGGGGATGTGGGGAAGCTTTCTGATCCTGATCTTCCAGCCGGTTTTGTCGGTCAGTTCGATCGGGTTGAACCCCTTCTCTATAGTGAGCTGCAAAGGCTTCCGCGCTTCCAAGATGGCCTCGCCGACGGCGCCGTCAAAGAAGATACTATCCACGCCCGCTTCGGGCGGAACACTCTGCATGATGATCTTTTGAGCTTCCTGCTCCTCTTTCCGGATCGACTTGTCGGTGCGCACGACGAGTCGACGTTTCACCATATTCACTACATCGGACACGATGTAGCTGTTTTGCTGGAGAAACTTGGGGTTTTTGGAGTAAAGAGCGATCCTCGGCCCTTCATATTCCACTCTGGTTATCTCAGCTGCAGGGGGAATATGATTGAGAATTTTGCTTGTTACGTTATCCCGTTCGTCAGTCAACCTTAATTTCTACTACTGCTGGGCAAGGCCGCTAGCTCGCTTGCCTTTTCGCTTCTGGTGAGCTCGCGATAGCCGCTCTCCCTCGTGATCACGGCGACATCAAAGCCATCGCCTGTTCCCGCATTCCTCTTAATCGCGGCGTTTACGGCCTGGATCGCAATTGGAATGACCTGTTTCACGCTCATGTCCTTTCGATACTGGTCTTCGACGATCCCGTAGGCCACAGGAGACCCGCTCCCGGTCGAGACAGCGTCTTCTTTTGTTAGGGCGCCAAAGAAATCTACACTGTAAATCACGTTATTGTCAATGTCATCCCAACCGCCTATCAAAAAGTCCGCAATGAACGGATAGTACCTGTTCTGGAAAAAGATATTCGCGGAAATTCTGCCGAGTGATTTTATAGGGATTGGCTTTTCGTTTTCGAGCTTGTACAAATTGGAATAGTACTTCAGGGTGTCGATCATGCTCTGTGCCTCAGCCACCGTCCCTGCAATAGTTACTCCCACGTGCTTGTCAATCTGGTGCACCTTCTTCCCCCTCCTGTGAGCAATGTACAGGTAGCCTGCTGTAACTCGGGTATCAGTGCAAAGTACCACTCCATCGGAGCAGGTAAGGGCGACAGTGGTCGTCCCATGGTACTTTAAGGCGTCAACCTCTTTCCTTCTATCAACAACGCCACTTCTTCTACTGTCACTAGGTGGGAACGCATTTTGGGACAAATTATCTAATCTCGTTTTTTTACTTCGGCTTTAGGAAGGCGTCCGAATACTCTCACGCTTTTCGGAAGGATAGCTTGCTCGAATACTCAGAAAAGCCGACAAATTCCATTTCCGTGTCATGTCCTTTAAATAACTTTCCGAGCATCGTATCTAGGTCCACAGCTTCCGCGAGTAAGAGAACAATAAAATGCCAGCGCACGTCATGGAGCTGCCAAGGGTCGTGGTGGTCGGGAGGGAAGTCGCGGGAAAAATAGGTGGGACCCTTCAAGATCTGGAGCTGGGCAACACTGGCATAGTGCTCTCAGGTGCAAATGTCAAGCAGTTGCTGGCTTGGCGCTTGGAGCCATCACTGAGAGAATCTGGCCTTAAATTCAGCTGGCAAGTTGTTGGAGAGTCGAGCTTCGCGGAGGCAGAGCGTATTGCTCTACTCGCTAGAGAGGAAAAGGCAGATTTTTTGATCGGAGCGGGTGGTGGCCGATCCATCGATATCGCGAAACTAGCATCCTTCAACTGCAAGATCCCCTTTGTGAGCGTTCCCACGAGTGCCTCGCACGACGGGATCTCCAGCCCGTTTTGCTCGGTAAGGGGACTGGATCGGCCTTATTCCATCGTGGCCAAACCTCCGATCGCGATAATAGCAGACACCGATCTGATTTCGAAGGCCCCCCATAAACTACTGGTCAGCGGATGTGGCGACCTGTTGTCCAAAAAAACGGCGGTTAAAGACTGGGAGCTTTCCTACGTTAAGACGGGGGAGTACTTTGGCAGATACTCTGCGAATCTCGCGCTCCTCTCCGCCAATATGATCTTAGAAGACGCAGAGATCATTTCCTCGATAACCGACGAGGGCATAAGTGTCGTAGTCGAAGCCCTGATCAGCTCGGGAGTGGCTGCGGGCATTGCAGGAAGTAGTCGCCCCTGTAGCGGTTCCGAGCATTTGTTCAGCCACGCCATGGATATAGTGGCGCCGGGGAAGGGACTGCACGGCGAAAAGTGTGGCATGGGGACGATCATGATGGCAAGGTTGCACGGGTTAGACTATGGCGAGATCAGAAAGACCTTGAAGATCATCGGTAGTCCTGTTAGGGCGAGCGAAATCGGCGCCAGCAGCGACGAGATCGTCAAGGCTCTTGTCCTTGCGAGATCCATCCGAAAAGAGAGGTACACCATCCTCGAGGAAGCGAAGCTAACTGAAGAGTCGGCGCGCGAGCTCGCTCTTGACGTGGGTGTTATCTAAAAAATTACGCAGTGGATTCAGCTTTCGCCGCGGGCTCCGGCGGCTCGGCTGGCTCTGTCGACGGTGACTCTCCCGCGGTCTGCGGAGGTGTCGCTGCCTCAGCTTTCGGTTCGACTGGCTCAGGCTTTTTAGTCGCCGGATTCTCGTAGTTCTCAACAAACGTTACCTCAGAGAGTGGTTTGATGAACTTGAAAAGATCCGTACTAATTCCCCGCTTTATGATCTGCAGCCCTTCAAGTAGAAAATAATCACTGGGGATCGTGATCCTTACTTCCTCGTCTCCAACCGTCTCAAACTTTATCTTTTCCTTTTCAGCGGGAAGCCTCCTATGAATCAGTGCCTGGATCTGCGCGTCGCGCGACTCTAGCTTCTCTTTTATGTCGACGTGGTACAGGAGCGTTTTTCCCGCGTACTTGTGATTGAAGTCCACGATCGCCCTACCTGATTCCAGCGACCGGACAATACCGACGCGGTTGTCCACCTCTATCTCTCCGCCAACTTCCAGCTCGGAAGCCTTTTCTCCGAATTTTCTAACCGGGATACGCGAAACCTTGTTGGGATCTCTGATGCCAAACGCCTTGTCCGGCGTAAGCTCCACGTCGATCGTCGTGTTCGGCTCTGCTTTTTGAAGCGCCTCGTCCAGACCTTTCAAAACCCAGCCCTCGCCCACGGCGATCAGCCTCGGCTCATAAGTACGTGTAGGATCTGCAGAACCGGCCTTTTCCGCATCCTCCTTTCGAGTGGTGTCGATGATCTGTCCGGTGTCTTTGATCCTGGCGGTGTAATCGGCCAAGATCAAAGAGTCAGTTTCCAATGCCATTTCAGAGCCGGTTGCTCCGAATTATCGTTAAAACTTTACCGGTCGGAATATTCCCGTTGATTTGAAGCTCTGAAATTGACCAATCCCTCACTGGGAGTCAATTTCCTCGCACTTGGCGGGCCGATCGGGCCGATGAGGTTCTGCGATTCATATGGGAAGAGCGTATCGAGTTGTTTCCCTTTTCGCTCCCGTGTCCAGAATGACAACCCATACTGAGCTCTGGCTTCTCCGCGGAATTTACTTTAGCTGCGCCAGCAATTCTTTGAGTCGCTTTTCTTCCAGGGGGTTCAGCGGCATGAGCGGGCTACGGGTTTGACCGACCTTTTTGCCCGCCATATTTAGAGCAGCCTTGGAAATCTGAGGGAATTTGCCGGTGTCCTCGAGAAAGTTCAACACGGGCAAAATCTTCTCATAGAGAGCTTTTGCTTCTTTTAGCTTGCCCGCCTTGTAGAGACGGTAGATTTCAGAGGTCTCGGACGGCAAAAAGTTGGAGGCGACGCAGATAAACCCGGTTGCGCCCATCAGGTAAGACTCGAGCGCTAAGTTGTCTCCGCCGCAAAAGACTGTCATGCGATCGTTCGTCAATTTCCTGATCTTCCACACTCGGGTGATGTCTCCACTGCTCTCCTTCACGTACTTGATGTTCTCGAACTCGGACAGACGAGCGATCAAATCCGGGAGCATGTCTACCTTGGCAGTTGCCGGATTGTTGTAGACCATGATGGGAATGTGGACTGCGTTGGAGATTTCCCTGTAATGGTTGATGATGCCTTCTTCGGTTGGCTTGTGATAAAAGGGCGGAACTACAACCACGCCGTCGGCACCGACCTTCTCCGCGTATTTCGTTAGGGCGACAGCTTGTTTTGTCGCACACGCTGCGGTGCCCGCGAGCACGGGAACGCGCCTGTTTACGTGCGAGACGACCGTTTCGATGATTTTCATGTGCTCTTCCGCGGTGAGGTAGGCAAATTCGCCGGTGCTGCCTCCCACGAAGATCCCATCGAGTTTGCTCGCGATAAAGTAATCAACGAGCTCTTTCAGTGATGAAACATTAACTTGGTCTGATTCGTCAAACGGCGTGACGTTTACTACAAATGTACCTTCGAGCATTTTGTCCACCGGTCGGGCAAAGCTGACGAAGGGAGGGAATTTGATATTTGCGGGGTTACTTTTTGTCCTCACTTTATGGGTGAACGGAGCTGAAACTTTTCCAAACCTGCGAAAGCGCTTTAGATAGATCGCAGCTTACGCCTAGCGAAGATAGCGATTCTGCAATCGCACTGACAGTGACAGTGATCATTTTTTCGTCAATCTCCCCCATATTTCCGACCCGGAACATGCTGCCTTTCAACTTTCCAAAACCGCCAGCTATGACCACCCCGAACCTTTCGTCGACCATTGCTCTAAACTTCCTGTCATCGATTCCCATAGGATAATTGATCCCGATAACGGTGTTCGATCTGTACTCGTGGCGCGCAAACGGTTTAAGGCCCAGCGATTCAAACGCCTTGTAAAAGGCTCCGGCACAGAGCTCGTGCCTTTCAAAGCGATTCTGGATGCCTTCCTCCAGTACCATCTTCAGCGCCTCATCCAAAGCGAAAAACAGCGGAATCGCTGGCGTGGACGGTGTCTCGTCGTGTTCTGCGAACTGGAAATACTTGGGCATGTCAAAATACTGGTTTCTTGGTTTCTTTCCCTGCACAGCTTGTTTGGCTGCGGGACTGAAAGACACGATCACCAGTCCCGGAGGGGCGGCCAGGCACTTTTGGGTTCCGGCGATGCAAATGTCCGCGCCCAACTTATCCACGGGGACGTCCTCCCCGCCCATGACACTGATCGCATCGACCACAAAGAGGGCTCCACATCTTTTTGCAAGCTCGCCCAGTTCTTTTAGCTTGCGCCACGTCACGCCGGTTGAGGTCTCGTTAAAGACGACGCATAGAGCCTTCACCTTTTCCGTGCTCCTCAATTCCTTTTCCACTTCGTCGAGACTAGGTGCGTCTCCCAGCTCTGCCGTCGGTCTCATGACACTGGCGCCCGTATAACTGGCGGAATCTCCCAGTCTAGCGGAGAATTCTCCAAAACTCGGTACCACAACTGAATCACCCTCGGAGAAGATCGCCCCAACAGCGGCGTCCACGCCCGCGGTTCCGGATCCAGAAATCACCACAATCTCGTTGGACGTCTGGAAAACTTTCTGGCAATTTGCGCGGATCCTCCGGTAAAGTTCGTGAAATTCTTCTCCACGATGGTTTATCATGGGAGCGAGCATCGCGCTAACGACTCTATCCGGGACGTTCGTGGGCCCCGGGATCATAATTAGCTTTCTCATTATCGAGAAACAGGATCAAAAGGTGGCTCGTGGAATTTCTAAACTTTGCCCGGAACGAGCTGCGTTGTCTGTCGGTGGACCGCGAGCGAAAGATTTTCGACGAACTGGAGCGGCATGCTGGAATCCGCGGTGACGATAACGAGGCCTCCCTCAACCGGAATCATCACGATCATAAAGAGGTCATGACTTACAACGGCATAGCGCACCTTGCCAAAGTAGAGCGACCAAGAAGCCATCGCGGCCTTGAAAAAAATCAGGTCTCTAACGAGCTGGGCCTCCCCTGGATGATCCTCCTCCTTGTTTCGGAGCTCGCTAATGACCATCCCCTGCCGGTTGTCCATGTACCCAAAATACCGTATCCGGCTATCTAGAGCAAAAATGGTGTCCTTCA
>JASHPQ010000273.1 GCA_030037995.1 Nitrososphaerales archaeon
GTTGGGTTGCTAACAGCAAGTTTCTTTGGAGACGCAAGGACGGAGGCGAACTCGACAGAAAGGACCTTCGTACGATTCTCACCCTGAAAAAATCAACTTCTAAACCAGAAGATGGTGGTAACGACCATGGAAAGATAGATTCTGCATTAGAGCTCATCAGACTTGGCAGCCTTGCTGATGAAGTTGGCACTCTGAAAGATGAAATTAGGCGGAAGCGCAATGAATGGATTATTATCGACACTACATTCATGTCGGCAGAGAGAGCTTACAAGCTAGCGTCGAGCTTGCTCGGCTCTCTCGGTTTTGTCACTGCGAACAAGACGGCCTGGGCAGACCGCGGCATGTGCCAAAAACTCTATTCGACCGCCTCGCAAACCAGGACACTACTCGGTCTAAATTGCACGGTGGGTGTTTGGGCCGACCAGATGGAGTACGTTCCGCTTTTCCTCAAGATACTTCGCCGAAGGGAAGGACAGATCGCGAAGCGAGACAATTCCAGTCTGAATCTTTTCCTTGCGAAGGTTGGAAAAGGATTTTCCCCAAAGAAAGCGCTTGCTGCTGTGGTCGCGGGTGGATACCTGGAGCCCGGTGCAGTCGATCTAGCGCCGGAGGTGAAAGACCAGATCATAAAGCTCAGAGTCGCTTCAAATGTGTGCGCCGCCATAACTGGCTTCTCCATAGCGAAGAGTTCCGAGAAGACTCTCCAAAAGTTGGAACCAAGTCTCATGCGAAGAGCCGCAACCGAGGACCTTGCAAGATGGCACCTTTCGGGAAAGCAGTACGGTCTGTATCCGGCCTTGCTCACGAGGATAACTCTGCAAGGCTCTTCTGAGGCAATAGAAATGGACGCTCGTTTTACGGAGCTCGACGAAAAGAATCCACTCGCCAAGGATTTCAGGGGCAAAAACGCCATATCCCTGAGCTTCGTGGGAAAAAGCCCCGAGTTTGTGCACGCAGGTTACGGAGGAGCTTCACGTACAGCGAAGAAGCTCCTGTGGGAAGCTGAACGGATCGTCAAGCTCTCTAAAGCATCCCAAAGTCGCAATTTCGATCCCTTGCCCGTTGTTGTGGCCATCAGATCGAAAGATCCTGACGCGCTGTGGAAACAAGCTTCGCTCCTTTTAAAAATTGATTGAGACACCTGAATGTGTAGTAGCCGAGATCCCTGACGGCGGTGAAGCCGGCGTAGAGCAGCTTGTGCATGTCCTCGACGCTTCTCAGCGCGACCAGCGCATCAGGAGTTGTCTTGCAAAGGTTGCAAAATGAAGTGGAAATAACTGTTTGCCTCCTCCACTCTCTTCTTCATCTAAAATGACGACGCCCGGCGATTGACGGCTGCGGTCAAATCCCTGATGCGCAATCCGACAATCTGCTTGTTTGATCGGATCAAGGAAGAATATCCAAAGTGGGATCCTGATTTACAATATTTGTATTCCTTCTTTCCATCCTGACACTCATAGTATTCTTTGAGAGATCTCTAGTCGAACCTGAGACCCTCAGTTCAACTCCATCGAGCTTCTCAAGCGCTCCCAAAATTAGACCAATAAAGAACATTCCATTTTCGCGCTTCTCATCCTGCAACATAATCGGTGGGTCTTCCACGTTAATTTGATAGTCATGATTTCTCCCTGACCTAATTGAGCAAATTCCCCACCCAGTTGCCCGCAATCCGGCTTCAAAGTTAGCTAGAAGGTCTACCTTGTTTAAGGAAGCTAAATCACTCTGGAGCGCGCCCATCACATCAGCGCCATAACTTCTACCTACTTGGAACATGATTGAGGCCCCCGCGGAACCCATGCTCTGAACTAGGTGTCTTTCAGCCTTCAATAGTCCTTCCATTCTCAAAGTTATGACCCTGATTTTGTTTCTGATTAGCAAGGGAAACAAGAAGCTGTCAAAGACTCTTCCACGAGTATTCTGCGCCTCGATCCGGCTGACAGAATGAAGAGTCTTGATTTCTTTCAATACACCCTCAACTGTGCTATCGGCCTTTGTGAAGTCGGCAAACAGGATGGCGACGCAAGTTTTTGTTTCGGGATTACGATTGCTCGTAATGTTCTGAAGGTTCACGCGGTGATTGGCGAATATCGAGGTGATGTTTGCCATGACTCCTATCTCGTCTTTGGTCACGATCAGGAACTCAAAGACGTTCTCGCCAACGGGAGGGACCAGTGAAAGGTTATTAGGATAGTACTCGTTCTTTTCTTCCTTTTTCACTTCAAATCTTTTGGTATCATTGTTAGCTTGGGTATCCAAAAAAAGTCCCTTATCCATTGCCGAGGTTAAACAAGAAATGTTACACCCTCAATCAATCGCTAGGTTTATTTTACTGAGACTGTTGAACAGTCGAGATTTGTCTACAATTGTATAGAAAAATGTGAAAACGTAAATCTAACCCCATACATGTCTTTTACTTGGAATCCTTGGGACGCTCCAGCATAGCAGTAAGTGATGATGTGGCATCGCAGTTATCGAAGATAGCCGAGAAGGGGGGCAAGACCTCGTATGCGCTGGCAAATGAATGTCTAGGCGCAGCCCTAGAGGTGTGTGAGAAAGGTGGCCATCCAGACGAGATTTTCAGCGCTTGGATCTTAAATCGCATAGGAAAGGATATTGGAGCCTTTCAGTTGATTGGACGAAATCTGATGGAGCGTATCGTGCAGGATTTTGGACATCTTGACCAAGAAAAGTTCTCTCAGATTTGGTACGAGGCAGGCTTTAATTTTGGTCAGTACTTGCAAATTCATTCTCCGACCTTCGAGGACGTCGTCTCCTTCGTTACGCAAGTGAGACAATCATCGAATATCGGGAGGGTGGAATTTGTAAAGGAACTTACAACCTTTCGAGAAGAAAAGATGGCCTCGTTTTCTCTTAACTTGGTCACCCCATACTCTGGGGAGCTTCTAACATTTTTGTCGGAATACTGGAGGGGACTGGGTTCATCATACGGAGTGGATCTCGTGGAAAGTAAGATAGCAGCAGGCACTTTGAGATTAAGATTCGTTAACCATAGTAAATTGTCGAAGGCTGAGCCGAACGTGATGAAATAAGTCAGCTTTACCTACAGCACTTGCGATTACATTCGGCAGCCTCGACTGCTCTAACAGAGCTCGTTCCAAGCTCTTCTCTACGAAAAATTGCACGGTTGCGCAGCGCGGGAGGAATTTGCTCTATAAATCAATAAAATATGATTAACAATAGCCAAATAGCTTCAATGGATCCATCAAATTACTATTGCTCGCCCCCGCATGCGCTGCCTCCGAGGGGGCCCTAGGTCAATGACTAAAGCAAGGCCGCATGTGGACCTCGGAAGAGGCCTGGGTAGCGCACGCACGTATAGTGTAACCTTTCTTGGTTTCCAAATTCGAAAAACCATTAACGAATAACGAATAATCATTTCTACTGGTGACCGATTTCATCGTCGCAACAAAAATTAGGCGCCATCCTGCAGCTCTCTAACGATAATAACTATTCGATTCGTGTGATAGAAGAGCCGCGATATTTTATCCTTTAATGCGAAAAGGATATCTTATATCGCTTCAATACTTTCTGTTTTTTATGAGTGGACTACAATATTCGTTCAACCTACCACTGTCCAACCTTTCGATTAAATTCGATCAGCCTCGGCGAATTATCTTCGGGCCTAGTACAATCAATCAAGTCGGCGCTGAGACAAAACGACTAGGAGCCGGACGTGCCTTGATTGTGACCGATGCTGATGTTGAGAAGGCAGGCCTGACGAACCAGGTTCAAGAGACCATCGAGAAAGCCGGGGCGAAGACGGAGGTGTATGACAAGATCTCTTACGAACCGACCATGGACAGTGTCCGCAGTGCGGTAAGGTTTGCACGCGAATCGGGAGTGTACGATGTGGTTGTTGGAGTCGGAGGAGGAAGTGTCCTGGACACCTCGAAAATGGCTGCCAACATGATCACGAACTCTGGAGATCCAAGTGAGTACCTGACTCCTGCGGAGGACAAGTTCAGCAAGCCCAGCGCTCCAAAAATACTCATCCCTACGACCTCTGGGACGGGAAGCGAAGTCTCAAACTATTCAGTCGTGATTGAGAAAGAGTCAATGTACAAGACGTGGGCGGCAAGTACAAACCTTTTCGCAGAAGTCGCGATCATAGATCCGACTATGGTGATAACCTGTCCGCCGAAGGTTACTGCAGGCTGCGCGCTCGATGTCGGCGGACATAATATGGAGGGCTTGATAAGCAAGGAATCAAATCCGTTATCCGATGCGTACGCCACAGAAGCCGTGAAACTGCTCTTCGGACATGCCAGAAGAGCCTACAATAGTCCGGACGATCTAGAGGGTAGATCCGCGATGGCGTTGGCATCCACTTTCGGAGGCATCGTCATAGCGTTCCCTTGGATAGGTGGGCCTGCTATTTTGGGGCACTGCCTTGCGGAGGCTTTCGGGCCAAAGTACAGGGTGGCCCACGGGGTCGCCGTGGGCCTTGCTCTCCCGTACATTTTGGATTATAATCTGGGAGCTTGCTTTGGAAAAATCGCTTCCTTCGCTGAAGCCGCCGGAATGAGACGCTGGGGTAGGTCGCAAAGAGAAATCGCGGAACAAGTACCGAAATTGATCCTTCAATTAATGAAGGACTTGGAACTGCCCACCACTTTGAAGCAGGTGAATTTCCCAAAAGCAGACTTGGATTCTTTCGCCGAATATATCGTGAAAGAGCGACAGTATATTTACAACTTGCCCAAGTACAATCCGCGAAGGCTTACTTTTGAAAACATTAAGCAGCTGCTCGAAGACATGTATGAGGGTGCGCTCGAAAACTAGGCGAGTTCAGCTCCCAATGCTGGAAATTTAAACAATTAACAACTCTCAAATTTCAATGAGTAGCGCACGCGAGGGCTGGGAGAGTACTGGATTTCTATTCCCAAGAATGAGAAATGTCCTTTGCCTTAAGTAATTCCTTTTGCCAATATCTACCCTGGGCCGCTGAGAGGAAAATGAGCCTAGAGATCAGAAAGAAACGGGGCCTAGCTTCAGCTTCCGAAGAAACAAGGATCAGGGTCGCTCGGAGTGGAGGTGTTGCAACCCATGAAAAAAGAGGCCTGCAAACAGCCGATCAAGAAACAAGGATGAAGGTCGCGAGACAGGGTGGCTTGGCTCTTGGAGCCCGACGAAGAGCGGAGAGAAACAGACATAAGTTGCCGCCTGAAGAAATAAAGACCTGACCGCGAGTACTGCAAGAAAAAGATTCGAGAAACCTTCACAAAAGGACCCTCCTTTGACGTGAAAGTATCGTCTGAGGAATTAATGTTAGTGTGCATTGTTCGCATCTGATAAGCTCAAGTCATCATAACTCCTCGCTGGCCTTTTTGATGCTGATACTTCTATGCTCTCTTCGCGCTATATAGCGAATATTGTAACATACTTTGTGAAGAGACAGTTGTTCTCAATACTGAGAAACATATCAGAGTTGAAATATGACGGCAAACGATGAAGAGATCGTTGGTTTATGATGAAACAGAATCTGATCGAAAGCTCGGAAAAGGCAAACGAGCTTGCGAAAAAGATTGGAATCGAGGACGCTGGAATATCTAGCGTTGAAATAATCGATGAACCAGGACATGCCATAGGTGGTTATGTTCAAGACGGCCTCAAAGATTTGCGCTCCATCACGAAAGAGGCGTGGCGCAACGCGGGATTCGAGCAGACCCTTTTCTTTTCCGGACGAAGCTCCGTCGACAGCGAGGCGCTAGTGTTGATTCGGAAGGATGAATACGAGGTATTTGTCAAATCTGCCGAAAGAGGAATTATTGTCGTGGTAGGTGTAGACAGAGCAAAGAGATCCATTTCAGATGTTTCCGCTATAATCAAAAAAATTCACGAAATTCTAGATGGCTTCTATAGGTAACTGTATCCAGCTGCCTGTCAGCTTCGCAGATTGGACGCAATGAAATGAAGAAGTTGTCGCGCACGCGTTTGGCTTCATTCCAGTCATCCCGAATTCGGCGAACCAACATCTGTTTGAAGGAAAAATTTGCACTTTATAGTGCCGTACTACATAGACCCCAAGGGCTCCGTATCAGGATTTAAAAAACCCCTTCAATTTTACGAAAAAATGAGGGGATTTGCAGGAAAGACGGAAAACAGTTTCTTGGTTTTCTCGACTATCTTGGTCAGATCGCAATCGGTTGAGACCACCAGAACTAACGACTCTTTACTGAGATGGAGTGGTAGCACAATCATCGTAAGTCGTTCACAGCGTGATATTGAATTCCTGATCGCTTCGCCCAACCGTGAACCCGACTCATCTAGATAACTAGAGTAGAATATTTTGGGCTCCATCTCAAGAAGTCGATCACATTCGTACTGCCTATCGTCGATCTTCCGAAGGATTTGGACGGTTTTCATGGAGTAAAGAGGCTTAACGACAGATGATAAAAGAGGATACACGATTCTCAACTTTGAGAATATGATGGCGGGGTAAAATTCCTAACCCAGATGATCCTCAATTTAGATCATTACACAGTTAGTACCGGTTCATCGAATGAGACTCTCTCAAGGATACTCTCGATGAGTCTCAGTCGTAACCCGCGACTTTCTTGCAGGGAGAGACGACTTTTAGCCCATTATCAACTCAAAACACGAAAGCGGAATCGGTCGTTAATACAATTTTTGTAAGACTGTAGCGAAACGGTCTTCCTGTGATAGTCGGGATGTGTATTCAGAACGGAACCCTGTTCCCAACCTTGGAGATCGTGTGCTGTGATTAAATGATGGACGGACTTTCAAACATAGGTAGCGCAAGGAAATGTCGAATGCCAAGGTCGGAGCGCCGGGAAAATTCCCGAGGAATTGAAAGTACTCACTTCCATCTCCAAAGGACCGAAATTGATGGAAGAGATATCATCAAATGCTGGTGCTCCGTTGGAGGCCTGTAAGCAAAAAGTTCTCGATCTCATCGGATTGGGTCTGGTGGTGATCGAGCACGATAGTGACCTTTACGGACACGAATTCCTGAAGTACAGGCTGGAAAGTAGGCAAAAGTTTCGATGACAGCCGAGTAAAAAATAGGCTTCTCAAACCTGTCGTTATCTCAAGGGAAGAATGAAGGATTCAGAGGCCTTCTCCTACATGCCAATCTTCTTCAAGACTCCCTCAACTGGATAATGTAACTAGCGGTCATGTCCAACAGACGTTGTGACCTCTGCGAGCTTGACGAATAGTCGATATGTGGCTCTTTGACGATTCTCACTTCTGAAGATCGTGTATTGTGTATATTATTAGCAATATCAGTACCAATAGTAGGTTGTGAAATCTGATGTCAACCGTTACAAAAGAGAAGATCGAGGGAGAACATCCCAGCATGTCTCACATAAGACGGGAAATACTGACCTATGGTGACGAAATACACTCGTTTCTAGAACATGTTCATGCCGATGTCGAGACGTACAAGTTCACCGTGGAAAAGCGGGAAGAAGGCCTAGAAGTTGATATCAACTTCAAGGCATTGATTCGATCGAAACCGGATCTAAAGCCTTAGGAAAATTGTCTGGGATTGTACTCGAATTGTCCTCGCATCAGCGAGGACTGCACTTATTTTTGGTACTTGACTGACATATGAGACGGTCGGAAAAAATTGAAACTAAAGCAATCGGTGACGGAATCAAGCTCAGTTCAGCAAGCCGATAAACTGTTTCAATCTTTTCCAAGATTTTTGAAATTAGCTAATTCGATGCTAAGTAGCGTAGATCGAAGAACTGCAGGGGAGCTCGCAGCGTGGTTTCTTTATTTCAAATCACAGGGCAGGACGGAAGCAGATTTTGGTCGTTTTCTCTTGGCGAATAGATTAGACGTCTTATTACAGATGATCGGAAATTCGCTGCCGGTACTAATTCCCGGTTTGGTGTACGACAAAGAATTGAGATCGTTAGTAGTAAACGTTTGTCGCGATATCCTTTGACAATTTGTGTATCCGATTCACATGTCGCTTTGGAGAAGGTTGCCGTTGAAATGACAAACGACAACCACGCGGTTTGGATCGGTTGCGACGTCGGCCAGATACTAGAGACACAATATGGCGCGAGGACCTGGAAAGGAAATGACATCGATAAAGTATTCTCGAAATTAATGAGGAACAGAGAACGTTCAACCTCCAGAGATGCCGAGATTTGAGAGTAGACTCAGAGATTCAAATGTTGCAGGTCGAAAGACTTCAGAGTCCGAACAATGTGGCCGTAACTAAATTTGAGTAAAAAGTCGCGATTTCTGTCTTTTTTAGCTGAACTTGTCGAAAGCATTTTACAGTTCGCGAGACCATCTGATCAAGAGAGTTCTGATTTATCCCTTTGAAAAACAAGCGACGCGAACCAAAGATCGCGGCCAAAATTGACAGGGCTGTTGAAAAGCAAAGGGAAGCCAAGAAAAAAGAACCCAAAGAGCGAAAGGGATCCCGCCCGACCTCTCAGGATATTCACCCAATAGGAGAAGATCTTAGTTCTCAGTACGAGGAGGCTGAAGACGAGCTAGAGAGAGTCGGTGGCGGCCCCAAATAAGTCAAGGACGACTTTATTCCTTATACAAGCTGTCAAATTGCCCTAGTCAGAGAGTACCTACATACGCAGAGCATCGTGGCGCGGTTCGAGCAGAGTGCATTTTCTCCTCTCTTAGGGACATTCACGGCACATTAATGGATGAAGAGACACGTCGTCACGCCTCTATGAATCTAAGCTAAGACTAGTTTATCATTCTGCTCTTGCTCTTCTTTTCCTTCTCCCCGTTGTTTTTTAATTGAGCCGTCAATTTTTGTGTCTTCAGGTCTCTGATAATCCTCGTTTTTACTTTGTGGTACTAATTTACGCCGTCGTTCCTCATCGTCGATTGCTCCAATCAGAAAAGGAAGCAGGTCCTTGTCCTCTTCTTCCTTGAGGCAGTCCAGTATCGTCCTTTCAAAATTATCGAAAAGCAAAGACTTTTCTTCCCGTGTCAATGACATCGATGTTATTTCGTGAATCTTTCCGAATGCTCCAGACATCATTTTGTGTTTCTGAATCATCGTCACGATAACACCTTCCTCATTACGAATAAGAGCGCTAGGAGTATTAGGGAAGGAAGAAAAACTCCCACATGCGAGAATATCGTGCACTCTGGACTTTTCCCTTACGAAGTGTGATCCGAGGAAAGTATGAAGCTCGTCTGCCCGATTTGCAGTTAGCTCGTAATCGCCCCGGGAAACCAACATATCCAGTATCCAGAGCTGTCTACGAATTTCTTCATGATCATTTTTTAATACCTCTATTAAATCAGCCAAGCACAAGTCTCGTTCGAATCGCTTCATTTCTACTTCATCCAACCTGTCTTTGCGAACGCGCTTAGATTCACATCCAGAGGGTGATCCGTACTTCCCCTCTTTCCCACCGCAGTGGTGGGCAAGTTCTACTATTTACGCCTACAATACGGTGACCCAATCTTGAACATCATCACCCGAGGCTTTCATACTCATTTGGCAAAATTCAGCGTACTTGCGGATGAGGAGAGAGGGAAAGAGGACTCGAAAAGATCATTGAAGGATCGGCTTTTTCCAATGCCCGGCCCCTCCCTCCCTGCCTGCAGAACGTAAGGTCTTGAGAATACGTTCGAAAAAATGAACATGCATTTATAGAAGTGTTCATTTTAGACCTGGGGGAAAGTATGAGTCTCGTAACGCCTCCGCCGCCTGGAACCAGTTATACTTGCAACAAGTGTAATCGATCCTTCGCCAACGAAATCGACCTGAAAGAACATTCCTGTTCAGGCACCTCTGATGCCCGTAGTCACAGCTACTACATGTCAGGCATTGGATGAAGGATGATGGGAGTGCCCAATGCCTCTGATGGTTACTTGCCAGAACTGCGGCTTTCCATTTCCCACGAAGCTTGTACAACTTACGAAAAAGGATTTTCAGTTGAGGAAATTCCCGCATTATATTGATGAATCGAAAAAATACTCGGAGTCTTGTCCAAAGTGCAACAAAGTCTTTGATTATTACGTTGACGTGTACTTCTGGAAAGATCTGGACGTTACTTAGTTATTGCTTCTTTTGCGATTTCGATAGCCTGCTTCTCTTGATCTCTTGTTCAGCTCTTCGGATGGATGCAAAGCATTTTTGCTCATCCTCTGTCAATGTGTAGAAAAAATCGGAACGTTTTGCTGTAATCATTTTTGAAGATCTCTTTTGTCTAAATCAGTTCAGTGTACCTACACATGAAAGAACGATACCAACTATATCATGCTTTCCGAGGAATTCAAAGGTGATACGCAAGTGAGTGCCTTGTTGGCGGCCAGCCAACAAGGAACGTTCTTCGCCAACTCGATCGCTTTTAACGCGATCTCTTACCTTGGAGTGGCGCTTAGTACTGTAATCTTGGTGATCAGCTTGGTTACAAAGAATTACACCTTTAAAAAGAGTTAATCAAGTGGCTACTTGTGTTTGAATACGATGGCAGATTCATTACAAGCGGCAGAGAATCTCGGGCTAACCAGAGCAGTACCATCCATGATGCTTCTCGGGAATGTTAGCGCGGAGCAAGTCGTTGGATTGGTTGAGACCGTGGGTGGTCATGCTTCCTCCATTGACGCGGCCCATCTTGCAGAAGAATCTCGAGAGGGAGCGGATCTGTTGCCCATTCTGACCGTTGCGGAAATGTTCGGGCTTGTTAAAACTCAAAAGGAAAATGTGGCAATTACGGAACTTGGGCTGAAATTGTGTGAAATCTCAAATTACCGAGATAAGTTACTGCTCCTCAGAGATGCACTCGCAAAGACGGAACCTTGTAAAACAGCCTTAGTTCTAATTTCGAACCAAGGGACTGCGTCGGTTCACCAGATAGCCAATGCTCTCCAAAAGCAAGGGATGCTGTGGAATCAGAATCACGAGATCAATGAATCTACGATTAGATCTCTACTGGTAGACTGGGGCGTCCAGGCAGATCTTTTGAGACGCAACAAAAGAGGCGAGTTTCAGAATTTCTCTCAGACACGCCAAGTTAGAGCATCCGAAGCAAATGTTCGATCCGAAGGGGCAAAAGCAACCTTTAGAGCTAAGATGGAAGCTAGAGCCGCGGCTCGTCATACATTCAGGAAGTCTAAATCAGCTGCGCGAAAGAAATACGAAGAAGCCCGGCGGGCAGCTTGGAAGAATTACAGAGATGATATAGCGGCGGCAAAAAGAGTTTACAAGGAAGCGTTAGCTCCAGCAAGTAAGAAAAACGCCTAATCGCTGGTGCGACGTCTCCATTGAGAAACCTCACTGAAGTATCACTTTACCTCGACAGCTCGGCAAATTACTGGATCCTGGCTAACGAGATTGCGAGAGTGGATGTAGACGGAAATTTACCAGTAAACCCAAACAAGAAAATTCCTGCACACAAGGTCTCCCATAGAGAAGGGGAAACCTGAGCGGAGTTCCCCGGAAAGGGGGCAAGCCTAGCTGAGTTTCCCGACCATGCCTTGACCTTCAAGGTTATCTTGAAAGTTGCAGTTTGTCCATCTTCTCCCATTGCTACGATGGTGATCGCGCAATTCCCGGCTGGCATTGTCTTCGCAGTATCAATTGTGAGTTTATCGGTTGCGTTGGCTACAGAATCAAATGGAGAGCTAGATTGCAGGAAATAGGTCGCGCCCTTTGTATTCCACTCGCTGAAACTACTATGGGCTGATTTGCGCCGCTAATCTTTGCTGTCGCTGAGATTGTCTTGGAAAGGCAAAAATTAGAATCTCGGAATCAGAGAAACAATCACGGCAATAATACCGAGGGAAGTTGAAATCAAGGTGAGGAGGACAGCGTGTTTAGTTTTCTGGAGATTCTTCGGGACGTAGAGGTAATAAGAACTTACAACTTCGGATGTTACGAAGATCGCTATCAAAGCTACAAAAAGGACTTTCCAAGCATACCAGATGGGATGCGCCCCGAGAAAAGGAAGTGAATAGGTAGTGAGGTGAACGGCTCCGGTCTTTTCATCTATCACCGTAAATAACTCGTCAACGACTGTGAGTGCAATGCCGTATCCGAGGATCCTGAGCACTTGAAAGGCCCGGAGAAGAGAAGGATAAAGTACCTGGTGAGCATCATCACCATGATCCTTTTCCTTTTTTTCTTCGAGATGCGGGAGCTCCAAAAAGCTCTCCTTTCTTTTCTCTTTTTCTAGCTTCTTTATGGCTATAAGCAGAGAATACGATTCTCAGTTTTGAGAAGCAGGGCAGGATTCAATGTGGGAATGCCTGACGAAAAAAAAGACTTGATTGTTCCTCTCCAGCGGGACGTGGTGAACGTCTCGAAGCCGGAATCTGTCGAAAAATTAGATAGGCCTGTGTACGAGAGTGTTGTGATCTCCCCACTCCATTTCTGAAGCGAAAATTGCTCCGCACGTTGGGCAGACAAAACCGGGGACCATTTGGGCCTCTATTTTTTTGCCAATTCTTTCTTCATTTTTGTTTCTTAGTTTTCTGACTCCCAATTTGTCCGTCTCAGCGGTCTTTTCCTGATTCGTACTACGATTCTCTTGTAGCAGGGCCATTCTTCTATTCATTCTCTTACTACTATCATTTTTTCTCTCGTACGTTTCTTTATTTGACAGCTGTAGTCGTTCTGAGTTGCTCATTAGAAAGAATAATCTACCTTCTAATTTTGAATATATTATTCTGCAATCACTTCTATTAAGTTAAGAATACGATTCCCAATCATGAGAACTAACATTTCGTACGAGGCCAACCAAGAGCCCGTTTGAAATGATTACATAGCTGATTTACAGGAAAAAGGGAGCAAAGACTTTCAGCTAGTGTAATTTGTTTTCTATTTTGTACACAGTGAATCCTAAGTCTATGTACGGAAAGTCCGGTTATTCTTCTCGCCCTTGAACACGAAGGGATCAAGTGACGACGATCGAATATCTTATCGACTCTCTGGAACTCAATTCTTTGCTTCCGCTCGCGACGGTGGGAGAAAGCGTTATTGAAAATCTTCCCTTTTGTAACGCTTCAAACGTAAACTGAGTGGATTGGCCCCCTCCAGAGAGCTGAACCACATTTTGGGAGACGAGAGTGAATTCTCCCGTGTTGAATGTCGCAGACCAGGTCAATCCTCTGACCACCGGACAATCGATTTCAAACATCATTCCTTTTTCAACCGAGATGCTACGTTGCCTCTCTGCTCCCGCTTTAGAGGTTCCAAGGATGCTCTCCTGAACTTGGATCGTCTTCATTATGTCTGAACGCGTTATGAGACCGGAAAGCTTCCCATCTTCGCTTTCAACGACAAATACCCTCCCAATCCGGTTCTTCGACATCAAATTAACAGCTAATTCTGCGGGATCGTCACTTTTCACCGTAACGAGTTTTTCCCTAGGCGTCATAATATCTTTGACCAGCGTGGTGTCCCGGAGACTTTTCTTCGTTTTTCGCATGTCCTCCATCGTGACGCATCCGAGGATCTTGCCGTCGTTACCCATCACTGGGAAACCGTTATGCTTGTCCTCCAAGAACTTGGAGGAAAGCTCAGTCAAAGTGGTATCCGGAGAAACCGAGTCTACCGCTCGCGTCATTACGTCGCCCGCCTTTAGACCACTGAGATCGCGCTTCACTATCATCTGGTTCAACTCACTTGACGCCCCACTCGATACGAACCAACCGATCAGGAGGAGCCAGAGGCCGTCGAAAATATCTATGAAAAACAGATAGAAAATCCCGACAAACATGAATATGTAAGCGAATATTCGCCCGACGCTGGATGCGATCCTGGTTGACCGCATCACGTCGTTGTTCCCTCTCCAGATAAGAGCGCGAAGTATTCTGCCTCCGTCCATCGGGAATGCCGGAATTAGGTTGAACCCTGCCACTAATGCATTTACGTAGAAGGCGTATTGGAGCGGTCCCTGAACCAGGACAGGAGCATGTATGGAGACCGAGGCGATCCATCCGAAGAGGCAGATTATCGCGATAGCAATCGAAGTTAGTGGGCCGGCAGCGCTCATCTTGAGTTCGAGGCTCGCCGTCGGTGGCTCTTCTGACATCTCCGAAACCCCGCCCAAGAGATAAAGTGTAATTTTGGCTATCTTCAGTCCGTTATTCTTTGCGACTATTGAATGGGCAAGCTCGTGAATCACAATCGACACAAACAGAAGAATCGCCGAAAGCAAACCGATTGAAAGATACTCCACCCAGGGGAGGTTCGGATAAGAAACGGGCATAAGTCCGAATCCGACCGTGTAGGCGATTAGTGCAAAGATAATGAACCAAGAGTAATCAAGATAGAGCGGTATCCCGGAGATGCTCCCGAGCTTAATCGCCAATGTTTGCGACAACCTCCCTCTAGATATTAGATGGTTATAGGGTCTATCGGCCCTAAATTTCTATTGGAAGGAATTACCTACTAATCTGCTTATAACGAATAGTGCAATTATCAGAGACGATAATCTTCGCACACTTTTTCACTGCGCGCATCAGGATTACAAACCAAAAATTACCTGTGGGTAGGATTCTGGGATCATTTGTTTCTTTCTGACGATTAAACAACAGGATCTTTCCTGTCCCCTGCTGCTTATAGACAATCCGAACCAGTCATTCTCATACGTGGTAATCGTCCCTTGAATTAATAGTATGGGATGTCGCCTCAAATGTGCGAGCGGATAAGAGAAGGATCTCAAATTGACCACAAGTTATCATTGTGGAAAGCCCATGAGGAAAGTGAAAATGAAAGCAGAGTTGAAATGTGTCGTCTGCGGATTTATTCAGGAAACTTATGATACTTCGTCATACATGCGATGTTTACCGGAATTAGCCGGAAGCTAACTCCCGGTAACAACGACAACAGGACAAGGAGAGGTTTCGATCACTTTCCTTGCTACGCTGCCTAACGACATTATTTTATCGATACCGTGCAAGCCTTTTAGTCCTATCACAATCATAGCCACTTTCTTTTCTGCCGCATTCTGCACAATCTTTTCAGCCGGGTCACCGGTTTCGAGAAGAACCTCGTAAGGAATTCCGGAAGCTTCTACCTTTTCTGCGAGTTTAGTAGTTACGGATTCCGCCAGCTCAACGCTTTTGGCGGCTTTGCGATTCAGGGTCCTCCCTTGGATTTCTACATAATCTTCCATAAATTCTGGATCTCTTGACACATAGGTCAGGATGATGCTGGACGACATTTTCGCGGCCAGTTGACAGGAATACTCTACAATTTTCTCGGATTGCTTTGAACCATCAATGGCCACTAGAATTCTTTCCAAAGCTTGTCGCAACCAACTCATAATGACAAAATCCAATTGATAAATGCGAGCTATACGATTCTCAAATTTGAGAATTTGTCTCCACTCCCGTTTTTCTTGAATAGAGGCAGAGCATCCTCCTGCTTAGCTTTTGGTCGATGTTCCCAATTGTGAGAATCTTCTTACCGAATTAATACCAAGATCCCCGCGATTTTCAAGCTGAAATGCAGGCTTGTAACCCACGCGAACTGCGTAGGCCGTTAGATAGTCCAAATTGAATATCTCCCCCGATCAAACCGGTACGGCTCCGATAACATGCCCAATTAAGTAGCCAGCGAACCCGGCTGCAAGCCCGATGATTGTCATTTGCAAACCACTCCACCAGATCGATCCCACAGTTGTCCTCGCTTCGTACGCGCCAATGAAAAATAGCACTGCACCGCTCAGAATTACCGATGCGATCGTACCCTGAGCAATGGTCGTCGAAGTCACGAAGAAAAATGGGATCAGCGGTATTATCGAGCCCACGATCGTTGAAGAAAGTACGACTGCGAAACTGCGTCTCGCCTCGTTCTTTTCTACCGGAGCGAGTTTTAGCTCGAATGACATCATGAACTCCAGCATCGCCCTCGGTTTCGAAGCGATCGCACTGGTTATTGATTCTAGTTCTGTTCCCTGATATCCCCATCCCTTGAAAATACCCCGCACTTCATCAAGCTCAGTCGCGGGGACCTCCTTCATTTCGAGCTCCTCTTGGGAGACCTCCTTCAAGTACTGGCGACGCCGGGCCCCGGTAGACGTGTAGGCGACAGCACCCATAGAAATCGATTCAGCGCCGAGAGCAGCGAGCGCCGCTACGAAAATTATCTTCAGAACATTTGTTGCAGCGGAGATTCCAAGTAGAATCCCGAGCACATTTACGAGCCCGTCCTGGCTACCAAGGATGAAATCTGAAAGAAAAGAGTGCGAAGCATGGGGCTCTTTTAGGGGTTTTCTCAAATTGGGCAACTTTCTATTAACCTTCCAATGAAAATGGAGTACTGAATTTCTCAGAAATAACCCATCCGATTAAACTTTGCAGTACACGCAGATTGCGGACCGCAGGAGAGCATGGGGGTGTTTCGGCGTGCTAATTTTCTCTTTAGCTCAATTTACTGCTCTTGGGCTGCAACATGTTCTCAGATATGAAAATTGTCTTCTCATGTTAAATTGTCCATCTCAATAATCCTTGCTGTACAATCTGAGAACGATAATGCTCTTGACTATTGACTTTTCTGCCGCGCTACAAATTACCGGTCTGCCGAGCTCTGACCTCATAACCGCCATTTACATCGCTTCCTTCGTTGTACTGACGGTGGTGAGCCTCCTGTTTGCGACGAGTATCCAAGCTTCCCAAATGTTAGGACAGATAGGAAGAAACCTCATAAAATTTGAGGGTTACAAGGACAAGAGCCGGCAGGAGCTTCTCAGCTACCTCACCGGGAGCTGCAAAGTTCCGTTGTCAGATGCAGCAAGGGAGGTCGATCGGATTATAGAGTACTTCACGATTATGCCCGAAGGGATGGATCCTGCCGGAGTAGTTGCCAAGATGGAACAGGTCATAAGGCTTCAGGATGATAGGACTAGACAGGAAATAAAAGAACTCGCGCCGACAGCCGATCGCGTTCAGCAAAGCGTTGCTCAAAACATGCTCGAGATTACATCAGCTCTTTCCCAGATCTACAAGATCGTGAGGCATTTCTACCTTTCGGGACAGAAGATGAAGAACCCGTACATGTTGGCCCAAATTCAGATGAATATGCCGATCTTGCTAAGGGAGGCCGAAGCTTACTACGGATCTTTAGAGACGTTCGTACAAGCTCAACCCATCGGCGATGGCATCGGGGAAATGGTCGCAGGGAAGTTAATGCAGGGACGGGAGACCCAAGTCATCGCGCGCGAGACACTATACGCAAAATCGGAATACAAGGGACGAACTCTCCTCGTCGTCAAAGCAGAGGGTCCCCTAGGAACCGTGGGTATGCCGGATGCAGCGGTTCAGAAGCTAACGCAAGATCCTCTGAACAAGATAAGTATGCTGATAATGGTCGATGCGGCTTTGAAGCTGGAGGGAGAAAACAGTGGCGAAATCGCCCAGGGGATCGGCGCGGCCATAGGGGGTGTCGGAACTGAAAAATTCAGGATTGAAGAAGCCGCTGTCCGAAACAAAATTCCCATGTATGCAGTAGTCGTAAAGGAGAGCCTAATCGATGCGATCTCCGTGATGACGAAAGAGATCTCGGAGTCATCGGAGAACGTGATCCGGATAATTCAGAACTTGATCGAAAAAAAGGCAGCAGAATCAGATACGGTTCTAATCGTTGGTGTGGGGAATACCATTGGTATCGGTCAGTAAGAGCGTAGCTGTCGAGGCCCACCCGTGCGTGCGTTTCCGTCAGCCTAAATGACTCCAGCGATTACTGTGGGCGAAAGTGCTCATATCGCGACGTACTCGTAGGTAGTTTTTCATTTCCTTCCTCTGGCCAGGGTATCCCAGTCTCATTGCGTACGCAATCTTCATGAATTTGGGTATGCCTAGAATACGTTTCAGATCGTTTTCCGCGGGCCTACTACTGAAAATGCTCATTATCTGAACAGATATCCCCAAAGATTGCGCCGCAAGCCAAATGTTTTCCATTACGCAACCTAGACTGATTATTCCGAGAAAATCCCCGGTGGAGGCGGGTGCTCTCTTTCGCGGGTCATAGACAACGATCAGGACAAGTGGACTGCCCTGCATCGTCTCGCTCAGAGGTCTCGGAGGTGTATTCATGGTGACACTGTGGAATTTTGACGGGTTCCTCCATGAAGGTGGGAACATGCTGCCGAGCACTCCCACCCCTTTTCTGGCAAGCTCTTTTCTGGAGAAGGAAAACTGCTGATAGTTTTCTTTAAGGAACGTTTCGGAGATGCGCGATCTCACTTCCCCGATTTTCTGTAGAAGCTCTACATCATCGATTGCCAAAATTTGAAAGTTCTGCATGTTGTGCGCGGTTGGCGCCCACCTTGCAGCCTCCAAGATCAGGTTGAGACCCTTTTGGGTTATTTTTTTGTCAGGATCGAAGGCGGTTCGGGTCGATTCCCGTTCCTCCATAAGTCTCAGAATGCTTTTGCTCATTCGCATCATCACCTTTACTTCAAGAGCTAGTGCAGGGAGGGAGGCCTTTGATCCCCAAATTGTGTGATGAGTCCCTTTAGTTGTTCTCTTGTCATGGTGGGTAGATATTCAGCAACAGACTCGAGGATCAGATTCTGCCGCGCGATGATCAGACGGAAAATGTCCTTTTCGGTAAGGATTCCCACCAGCTTGCCATCTTCGACCACGGGTAATCTTCTAATGTCTAGCCTCCCCATCAGCGCTATAGCGTCCCAGAGCGTGGCTATGGGAGCAATTGTCGAAAGAGGCTTTGACATTATATGGCTCATCTTCAATTCTAGGGGCTTCGTTCTCTCGGAAATAATCTTGACCAGATCCCTCTCTGTGAATATGCCTACGGGCTTGTCGTTTTCAACTACCACAAGGCAACCAACGTTACTCTCTTTCATCATTCTAACCCCGTCCGACAACGGGTTCGCCAGATCGATTGTCTTCACAGGTGTTGTCATGAAACTTCGAACCGGTGCATCAATTAACGTGTACGAGGGATTCGAAGACGCCAATTCTATATCCACACTCCCCTTTTTCCTGTTCGTAGATCTGATAGCTTCTCGATCTTATTTATAGAAGGACACGATTCTCAAGATTGGTAGTATGATCCTAGCAAAGGTATTTTTGTGCAACGGGAATAGTGCCAGCGCAAAGGGACCTAATTTTCATGAGTGAGAAGCGTCCCCGGCTTTAAGTAACTGTTTCAATTGGTTGAGAATATGCCACGCAAGAAAAATGAATTGCAGATTTCGCCTTCACGTACTGTGGTAGTCGAGCGAAACAGTACTGTTGCTCCTTCGTTTGATCATCCCGTCGTGATATGCGGCTTCGTAGGTCCGGGCCTTGCGGGGTTAACTGCCGCCGGATATATAATCGATCACTTGGAGCTTCACGAGACCGCACATGTGATGTCGCATTACATACCACCATGCGTCATATTCATTGGGGGAAGAATAAGAAACCCATTCAGGATTTACAAAGACGCATCCGGAAAAGTCGCAGTCGTAATTTGTGAAGTACCGGCCGCAATGAACGGATTATATGATATCTCCTCTGTCTTACTGCGTTGGTTTAAGCAATTTGATCCCACAGAGATCGTGGTGCTGGATGGAATTCCTGTCGACGCCTTACCAGAGAACCGACCCACGTTGTATGTAGCAGAAGAGAAGAGACAGAGCAGCCTAAAGTCGCTGGGTTTTGAACCGGCAGAAGCTGCTCTGATAACCGGAACGTCCGGAAGCATTCTCAGCGAATGCCTCGCTCGCAATATTCAATGCATGTCGCTCCTGACCCCTGTTTCGATCTCTTTAATGGATCCGGGCGCACCATTAGCACTAGTTAAAGCCCTAAATTCTCTTTACATGCTAAACATTGCTACAAAAGAGCTTGAAGAAGATGTAGCAATGGTTCACGAAGAACTTAATGAAATCGCAAAACAGTACCAGCAGTTGCAGAACCAAGCTTCGGCCGCCAGCAAGAGTGAAAGCAATGCGCCCCAAACGATGTATGATTAAAAATTTCTTTCCTGACATTGTTCAATGCGATGAAAAGGGAAGGCTCTCGGAGCTGATCGGGCTCGAGAATGAAGAGAGAGACTGATGGATTTCACTTCCCACGGGTACGGCTAGGTATTTTATAATAAAAATCTGAATTGTACGATGCCTCTGCCTAGCCAGATTTGACAGTGAGTCACTCAGGCAAGCAAATATTCTCTTCTACAAAGCCGAGCATCTTCTCTCGGAACCCCGTAGTCGCTCTTCTGCCAAAGTAGGTGTCGTAGAGTGAGACATGCCTTTCTTCCGGGATGCCCATGACGTATTCATGTACTCTTTGGGCTGCTTCTCTTCCATCGCTCATCGCCTTTACCACCAGCGTCTCCCCGGTGGTGACATCGCCTGCAGCGTAAACTCCGGGAATTGAAGTCCTGTGTTCACCATCAACTTCGATGGAGTTGCCCTTGCCCACTCTTATTCCATATTTTTTCTGGAGGAAAGAGTTGGGACCCCGGCCGAGGGCGAGCAGGACGCTGTCGCACTCCATTTTGAAATCTGCCCCTTCCACCGGTTCCGGGCTTCGACGCCCGGTCTTGTCCGGGGGCCCGAGTTTCATCTGGATCATTTCAACGTTAGCCACTCTTCCCTCCGAGGTGGTTTCGTAACTTTTTGGGGATGCCAGAAACTTGAACAGGATTCCCTCTTCCTTAGCTTCTTCGATGATGAACGGATCTGCCGGCATCTCCGACTCGGTCCTTCGATAAACAATCGTTACTTTTCCTTCAGTCAATCTCAGAGCGGTTCGGGCCGCGTCAAGAGCGCTGTCCCCACCACCGATTACAAGGATGTTTGTCCCAAGATCGTAAGTTGGGTTTCGAATGTAATGGTTCACCCCGAGAACGTACACGTCCTCCAGAAACTGATAGGCGTCATAGATGCCCTTCGAGCCGATACCAGGAACATTGATCTTTGAAACGTCCTTCGAGCCGGCGGCGATTAACACCGCATCGAATTGAGCGATGAGCTCTGAAAGGGAAATGTCCCGCCCGATCTGAATACCATTTTTGATCTTCACTCCCTGCCCTTCGATTCTCTCTATCTCGTATTGCAAGACGTCCTTTGGCAGATGATAATCCGGAATTCCGTACCAGGCGGTTCCGCCGGGAAATGGAAGCTCGTCATAAATTACAACGTTGTGGCCGTACCTCCTCAAGAGTTCACCTGCAGCCAACCCTGCAGGTCCCGCACCAATGATCGAAATCCGCTTTCCGGTGTCCGGACGTGAAGGAGGATCGTCCTGCCTTGATTCAAACTGTTCCCAGTCGGCGACAAATCGCTGAATCATCCCGATCGACACTGGGTCTCCATCTAGGTGCCACACGCACGCGTCTTCGCAGAGACCGTGCATCTGGGGGCAGCATCGTGCCGTTACCCCGAGGAGCGCGTTTGTTTCCCTGATCCTGCGATAAGCGGTGGTGAAATCGCCAGCAGCAACGGCGTCGCACATCCCCCTCACGTCAAGTTGAAGCGGGCATATCGAAATGCAGACCGGGTTTAGGCATCTCGCGCAACGATCTGCCTCGATCATAACTTCCTCCTTCGTATACGGCTGCTCTACCTCCAAGAAATTTCCCACCCTCGACTCCGGTCTGGATTTGGGAAAAGGAAAGGGGCCGATTCGTTTCCCGGTGTTTGCACTCATTATTCATTACCGACGTGTCGCGTATTGAGATCGAAAGACTAGATCGCCTCTCCGCGCTTATAAGAGGAGAACAGGATTATCAAAGCTGAAAATGAGATCCGAAGTCCAGCAGGTACACATTGGACGCGAATATCAATAACAACTGTCTAATTGTTCTCCTAGGGAGGCGCAAACACAATCTTTGAAGGCGATGCTATTGCGAAATGTCTCGAACGTCGAAGAGCATCCGCTTCTTTACGAGGACGTGGAGGATCCGGAGCCGAGGGATAACGAAGTGCTGGTTCGGGTGGACTATTGCGGAGTCTGCCGGACGGACCTCCACGTTATAGAGGGAGATCTGCCTCCGATCGTTCCATCCATCATTCCTGGGCACGAAATAGTTGGAAAAATAACAAAGCTCGGAAAAAATGTCGGGACATTGTCGGAGGGAGAAGTTGTCGGTATCCCTTGGCTCCATCACACCTGTGGGCGTTGCGAATTTTGCATTACTTCCAGAGAGAACCTCTGTGAAAGTAAGGTGTACACGGGCTACACCGTGAACGGCGGCTACTCGCAGTATGCTCTCGGAGAAGAAGGGTACGTTGTCAGACTTTCTAAATCGGCAGCGAATATTGCACCATTCCTATGCGCCGGCATAATTGGATACAGGGCGCTCAAAGTCGCGTTGCCCAAGCCGGGGGGCAGGATCGGTTTTTTCGGGTTCGGCGGGTCAGCGCATCTCACACTACAGCTCGCCTCAAAAATGGGGTACGAGACCGTCGCCTTTTCTAGAAATCCTGTGCATCTCAGACTCGCACAGGAGCTGGGAGCCGCCGAGACTGTCATGACGACGACTAACGATACGCAGTCAGAAGTGAGATATCTCGACAGCGCCGTGGTATTCACCCCCGCCGGGGAGACGGTTCTGCAAGCCCTCCCATTACTGAAGAAGGGTGGCATCCTGTCGATTGCCGCGATTCACATGAGTCCAATCCCGCAGATAGACTATGACAAGTACTTATTCGGAGAACGCAAGATAATGAGCGTCGAAGCAAACACGCGTGCGGATGCGCAGGAATTCCTCGACCTCGCGGCACGACTCAAACTTGAAAGTACCATCTCTGTGCGGAGTTTAAAGGAGGCTAATGAAGCGCTCATTGATCTCAAGAATGGGAAGGTTGTCGGCGCTGAAGTGCTAGATTGCAGATCCTTGTGAATTCTTTCCCTTCGCGCTGGAAAAATTTCCTCCAACAGAAGATGTCGCGCCGAGTTCGACGATAAGGATGGAGCTGCATGATCAAAAGCTCTGAGATTTGGCCTACTTCCATCCTAGTGAACGCGTAGGTACCGAGAAGCAGGAAGAAGAAGCAGAACAAGCGGTGACTGCAAAATCCAGATATGGAGATATTAGAAATACTCCTGTCAGCGCTCCTCTTATGCCGTCCGCACCGTAAGTGAGAGTATTCATAAATTCAACCTGGTACAGGATTGGAATGCCCTTGACCTCATTTATCGGGAACATCCCTCCCGAGAGGAAGAAGAGCAGCATTTCTATCATACTCACCAAGCTCATGAATCCTTCTGTACCCTCGATCAAGGCTCCGAGCGTTAATCCAAAACCAACGAAGGTAAGAAACGTGACTACCATGGAGGCAAGCGCCACAAAAAGCTAGCGCGATTCCGATTGTCAATAGTCCTTGGAACATCACGACGACCATCGCACCCAAGCCCCTACCCAGCATCAGCCTGCAAAACCGAAGGGTTTTGCGAGATAAAAGCGCTCGTCTAGCTTATTTCGATCTCTTGTTCATCCTCGTGATTTTGGTGCGCTTCTTCGAATAATCCGTGTCTGATCATCCACTTGTAAGAACGAATGGCAAGCAAACCCAACTTCTTATCGAGTGCTCGAGAGTTGACAGACAAAAATAGTGCGAGGAGCCATACCAGCAGAAAATTGCCTATAATCAAGACGTCAGTATTGAGACCTGCAACAAGAACCAGCATCCCGTTGAATGAGAGGACAATAGTCGATAGAAAAATGAGCCTTAGAGCGTATTGAGAACGAAATAATGGAACCTTCCTCTCTTCGGTCTCTCCATCTATTTCTTTCAAGAGGAAAAATCGTAGACTTTTTGTTCTCTCCGAGTACATAAATCGTGGATACGATTCTCATTATTGAGAACGCGAAAGGGGAACATCGAAATATTTTCTCGCAAGCCCACTGCTTGCGTACGATCAATCATTTGAATGAATTCCTGTCGTCTTGAATTTCTTTTCGTTCACAACAGTTTTGCCAGTCTTGGATTGGCGAACTTTTGTGAGATAGATGACTACATAAATCGAACACAAGATTAGAAGTACGAAGAAAAGAGATCTCTGTAAATAATCGAATGAAGCAGCGAATATGTAAATCCTTTATAGGGCAAAGCCCGTCGTTGATTGCGCAACACTATGTCAGCACTCTCGTGTCGACGACGTAGCTTCCCTTTTCATTGACAATTAGTGGATTGATGTCGACCTGTTTCAAATCTAGGTCAATCATCATCCGAGAAAGTGTGACGAGAGCCTGTACTACCGATGTTTCGTCATACCCTCTCTTTCTTGCGTTAAGTAGATCATGTACCTTGCTGTTCGTCAGCATTTGCAAAGCTTCTTCGTTGGTGATAGGGCATAGCCCATAGCTCACGCTTTTCATCACCTCGACATAGATTCCGCCCAATCCAACTACCACTGCTTTACCAAACGTGGGATCATCAATGCCTCCAAGGAAAACTTCAGCTCCAGCAAGCTGCTCCTGAACCATAACGCTGGGTGTTATTTGCGACAGCCTGGAATAGACCTGTTCCACATCCCCCTTTTCCACGTTGAGAATTACCCCTCCAAGATCTGTCTTGTGCACTGGTTCGTCGGGCGCGATCTTCATTACTATCGGATAGTCCATCTTGTCGGAAATGCTCCGCGCTTCCTCGGCATTTTCAGCTATGCCCCAACGTGGAGTTGCGAGTCCGTAAAGCTGCATGAGTTGCAAAGTTTCCTTCCCTCCGAGCTCCTGCTTGCTTTGGACAAGCCTTTCTGCTTCGGGTATTGGCTGCGGCACTTGTACTTTCGACATTGATCTTCCTGCTTCGGAGACATGCTTCACGGCCTTTACCGCGTCTTCAGGAAATTTGTAGGCAGGGATCCCGGTCGATTCTAGTATCCTTACGGCGGAGTCTTCATCCATTCCCATTACTACACCAATAACTCCTCCCTGTTTGCAGTCGACTAGAACTCTGGCGAGTTCCGAGCAGCTGATCATGGGGAGAGACTGAACCATCACAAGCTTTGTGCAATCCATCCCACCGATTATTTCCATTACCCGCTCATACCTTTCGTTGTTCGCGTCCCCCGACAGGTCCAATGGATTCTTTGGCAACGACTGGGGAGGCATCACGGCTCTTAGCTTGTCCTGAACCTCGTTGGAAAGATCAACGAGATGCAATCCTTGTCGTTCGACTTCGTCCGTCGCCAGAACGCCGTGACCACCCGAGTTAGTCACGATGAGTATGTCCTTCTTGACTGAGTCTTTCATTTGAATTAATTTTGCTATGTCAAGAAATTCCTCGAGGTTCTCGACGTAGACGCCACCGACCGTCTTCACCGCTGCCATGTAAATTTCGGATGAACCAGCAAGACTTCCCGTGTGGGTCTTAACTGCGGCTGTGCCACCCTTTCCTATGCCACCTTTCAGAAAAACAACTGGTTTCCTCGATGTGACACCGGGCAGACTCTCGAGGAAGTGTCTGCCGTCCCCAACTCCCTCGTTGTAGCTGAAGATCGATTTTGTACCGTCGTCTTCCGCCAGATAGCTGTAAACCTCTGACTCTGAAACATCAGCTTCGTTGCCGAGGCTCACGAAGTAACTTACGCCGGTGCGCGTCTTGGTTGCCCAGTTCAACATGTATACGCCGATGCCGCCGCTTTGGGCAACAAAAGCATAAGGACCCCGCTTTACATCCGAGAGTGCGAAAGTTGCGTTGAAGTTAGGTGTTATCAGACCGAGAGTGTTCGGTCCGAGGAAGCGGATACCGCCTGACCTAGCAATCCGTAGCGTATCTGCCTCAAGTTTAGCGCCCTCATCGTCGAGCTCCCTGAATCCAGAAGTTATTATTATCGCTGAGCGAGTACCATTCTTCACCGCGTCCTCCATCACCTGAGGTACGAACTGCCTCGGTACCGCAACGACCATCAGGTCAGTGGGACCACAGTCTTTCATAGATTTGAAAGAAGTTAATCCCTCTACGGTGTCTGCATTTGAGTTTACTGCAAAAATCTTAGAATTGTATGTCGAAAGAAGGTTTCTCAGAATAACGTTTCCGACTTTTCCTCTCTCTTTTGAAGCACCGACGACCGCGATCGAAGAAGGTCTAAATAACGCCTCCAATTCCAAGAAGGCCACTGTTCACCTGTCCGAGACTTTTTGACTCGACCGCTGACATAAGTTTTGTTTCTTGCAAATCAAACGAAGTATACGGCTTGCAGAGACATTCATCGAGCCGCTTCGTCGATGAATCTTGAATTCGAGCGGCTGAGATCGCGCGAGCTAAGCAAGCCCTTAGAGAGGGGAAGCGGACATCCCGGAGGAAAAAACGGGGTATGTTTTCGAGTCTGTCTTGCTACTTCTCGCAGATAGCGCATTTCCCATTTTGGTGCAATGTCACTGCGGGTATTGATGGGAAACTAGCGTGACCTTCACAATGAGGACATGGACGATAATCAAGCACAACGGAAACTTGAGACTGCTTCATTTTCTTCTCAACCTACCGGAGAAACAATCTGAATCTCGGCGCCGTGTGCCCAGTTCCACGTGCTGGACAATCTTTTTTCTGGTTCTCGGTATTGCGGAGTGAGTTCAACGGATATTTCACCTGAGGAGAAAGTGACCGTCGCGTTGCTTACGGCGCTTTTGAATCTCTCGTACTTCTTTCCGCTGTCGGAGATGATGGTATGCTCAATTCTTAGCAGTCTTAAGCTAAGAAGCTCTTGAACTCGCCTGTAGCAAGTACTGATTGGAATCCCATTCTCTCTCGAAATCTCTTCCACAGATTTCTCTTGTAACATCGTCGATAGCAAAATCTTTCTTGCGAACCCGTCAGCTATTGACTGCAAAACCGCATCTTTTCTCGCCTGTTCAAAGACCATCATGTTGGCATCAGTGGCCAACGACGACAGGGCCATATATCAAAAGCGTGTATTTTTTGCAATGTGACTGAATGTAATCTCACTCGATGTACTTTTTGTTCTAGACTGTGTACGAATTTGTACAAAACATACGTCTTCTATAAATTGAATCTCTATTCTCTTTTCTAGAGTCCTACAAGATGCCTGAATCAGAGAAAGCCAGAGGCAGGGCCGTTCTTCAAATTACGAGTGATCGGGAAAAATTGCAGAATTATGACAAGATCGAGGAATCGGTGAAAGAACTCGACGGAGTTACAAAAGCAGAAATTAATCCCGTGATGAATGTAATCAAGGTTGAGTATGATCCGAAAAAGCTCACGCTCGAGCAGATTCGTAGGATGCTACATTCCTGACTCTTCGAGACAACATTAAGAAAGACCGAAAATTTACAATATTTTAGGAATGCCCAAAGCAGGCAAGCCGATTGCCGACCGAACGGTTACCCGATCGTTTCGAATCAGCGAACGAGCGCTGAAATCGATTGAAGACGAAGCTGAAAGGCAGAATATCAATGTTAGCACAATTGTTAACCAACAGCTTATCGCCTACTCTGAATTTGACAGATACATCAGAAGACTAGGGCTCATCAAGATCTCTTCAGCCACTTTTCATAGGTTGCTCGATGCAGGTTCTGACAGCGAAATTGCAAGGGCCGGATCGGAAGCGGGTTCTGACACCCCAAGTTCAATAATCTTGGCGAAACATGGAATATTGTCCTTGGACAGCGTGATTGACTATCTTAACATGCTGTCCGAATTTGCTCACCTGTTTGAATTGGGGCAGGTGGAGCAGGGAGGTAAGCAGATAATCACACTTCTGCACGGCCTGGGGCCTAAAGGGTCCGTATTCTTCATTCACTACGCAAAGGCACTTTTCGAATTGATCAATTACAGCCCAAAAATTTCATCGACTGCGCATTCGGTAGTTATTGAAGTCTCGCCAGAGAAAGCTCAAAACAACACTTCGTTCTAAATTGGAACGAATTCCTCTAAATGTAATGAAGAAAAGAGCTCGTTTCAATCTCGTCTCGAAAAATTGTGAAGTTGCGCGGTGCGGGATGCATTTACTCTATAAATCAAAGTGCATCAAACAATAGCCAAATAGTTTCAATGGATCCACCAAATTACTATTGCTCGCCCCCGCATACGTTCCCTCCGAGGGGCCCTAGGTGAATGACTAAAAAAGCAAGGGTGGACATAGAGGGCCTCCGAGGGTCGTGCGCAATTCCAAAAGAGTGGTCAATCTATTTCATCGCTGCGAACTATTCTCAACCATGAGAATCGTGTCTGTTCTTAATTATTGTCTTGGACGCTTCAAAATACTTGATTATTAGACTTGAAACACAGGAGCTATTCTTCAAAATATCGGTCGATTCGATCTCTTGTGGCGAATGACGCGTTCCTGTTAACGGTTGGATTGGCATTAGGAGTCGCGATAGTTGCCACTTTGTTTTGACTAATCCGGTTTGTCGCGAATGAAGAGTTCTTCCATGAATCTATTGGCGACCGCGTGATTCCTTTCCACGCAGCACAGAGAAAGCAATCGCGACCAAAATAATCCCGATCGATGAGTAGAGCGCAATGTGCATGCCTTCGACGTAGGTGCTTGCTAGCCCGCCGGTGAGCTTCGAGGTTCCCAAGAAAATCGATATCGCAAGCTGCCTGGGAATCGCGAGAGAGGCAATCAACAGCGCGAGAGCGAAGCTGCAAACCATTCCAATGTTTGCAAAGGTTCTGAGAAGACCCGACGCTATCCCAAAGGCCTTGGGGGGTGCATTGGCCATCATGGCACTGTTATTCGCCGGAAAGAAGCTGCTCGAACCAACTCCATTTACGATGGCGCCCACGATAACTACCCAAAGTGGCGCTGCTGGTGACAGCAAGGAATACACAAAAATGCCGGTCCCTTGAAGTGCGAGGCCCAGTGTAGCGATGTATCGGGCGCCAAATTTGTCTGACGATCTTCCAGCGATGGGTGCGACGAAAGCTCCCAGGACATAGCCAGGAACAAGCAGGAGCGCGCTATTGAGTGGCGATAGGCCGCGCGCTCCCTGCAAGTACATAATTAGGAGAAACAAGACCGCGAAACTGGCAAGCGCCTGAAAGAAAGCGGCGAACATTGACGCAGTAAGCACTCTCTGACGAAACAGCGACAGATCTAGGAGCGCCTGAGGGTAGTGCTTCTCCCAGGCCACAAAGCCAAGTATTACTACAAACCCAGCGACAATCATCACGAGAGTTGCAGACGATACTCCAGCCCCTGCAGAATATGTCAGACCCAGAAGGATCAAGAAAAGACCCGTGCCGAGCAAGCCCATCCCGGCATAGTCGATCTTGCTTTTGATCTTCTCAGATCGATCCTTCAATACCTTGTAGGTGACCGCGACGGCAGCTATGCCTAGAGGGATGTTGATGAAGAAAATGTATCTCCAGCTCACGAATGTTATGATCAGGCCGCCCACTAGGATTCCAAGGATTGCGCCGATTGAATATCCAACTCCGGTTATGCCATAAGCCCGTCCACGCCGGTCCTTGCTGACGGAATCCGCGATGATCGCTCCGCTGTTAGAGAAGACCATCGCGCCGCCGACTCCCTGCAAAACTCGAAACGCGATCAGCTCCGGACTGTTTTGCGCAAACCCACAGAACAACGAGCCAATGGTGAAGATTCCAAAGCCAACATTGTACATTTTTATTCTCCCATACATGTCGCCCAGTCGGCCGACTTGAGTTCCGAAAATAGTAATGACGACCAGGTATCCCATGATGACCCAAATCATGCTGATGAGATCTGTATGCAGGTCTAACATCATGGACGGGAGGGCGAGAACGACGGCCGTCGTATCGATCCCCGTCATCATGACTCCCATGAGGACAACGGTGAGTGCTATTTTCTCGTATCTGCTCCAACTAGTAATCGGGGTTGGAGTTGGACCGGCTGTGAAAGGTTTCTTCTGCTCTGCGTCAGCTTTCGAAGATCGTAGCTCCGCCGCTTTGTCTTGAGAGACGGTCGGATCGGTCATAGTTTCATACCACTTCCGAAGTCTAAATTAATTATACTGTTGGGCAATTCTATGCTCTGATTAATCTGAAGATGTGTTTAGACTCAAAGTCAGACACACATTTGAAAATCGCAGAAGATAATCACATGATGTGACGTGCTGGAAACGCCGTCCTCCCGCCCTTGATTTGCTGCCCTGCAAATGCAATAGAATTCCCCTCTTTTGATAACAAGAGTG
>JASHPQ010000027.1 GCA_030037995.1 Nitrososphaerales archaeon
GAGCAGTCCCTCGGTATCATTCACAATCGGCAAATGTTGTGCCTACTGGACTCGCTAACTGAGATCTCACCTGGAGTTACTGCTATTCCCTCTCCAGGGGAAACCCGTGGTCATCAAATCGTAAGGGTCGCATCCGAGGGGGAGGTGCTATATTGTATTGGAGACCTCTTTCATCACGCAATCGAAGTTCGATATCCCAAACTGATGCCTAAGTGGGCTTCATTCGATAGTAATCTTCATAGTCGAAAATACCTTATGCAAAATGCTTCGAAGGAGAAGGCGATCATACTACCTGCTCATATGTCGCCGGGCAGATTGGAAAAGAACTCCTCATCCGATTTCATTTGGAAAGAAATCTGATTTCGATTTGGCATTTAATCTCTTTATCGGTTAGCTAAGCGGCACAGTCTATCGAAAGTGAGGAATTACCTCATGTGCGATCCGTCTTAACGTCACGGTATCGTTGAAAAAGGGGATGATGGAAATATGTGTTGCTCCGGCAGTCACGAATTTTGCAAACGTCTCAATACATCGATCTGTAGAGCCCACAGCCATCATCTCTTCGACTCCTCTTTCAAGCACTTCGTCCGACAAATTAATATTTTTCACAAATTTTTCTAACCTGGCCACACCTGCGTGTGTGGGCTCTACCCACTGATACTGGAGATGCTTAGCTACTTTGTCGTACACTTCCTCCGCGCCTAGCAAACTTAGTTTGTATCTTGATGTTACAAGGGATCTTTTTAGCTTATGTTTTACGATCTTTCGAGTTTTTGGATCTTCGCTGAAAACGACTGGAATACTTACCACCATATCGAGCTTGCTAAACTCCCTACCTGTTCTCTCTGCTGAATCCTTGATTATGCTAATCCTTTCTTTGAAAGCGTCGGGTGTGTACAATGAAGCAGCGTACCATCCATCTGCAATCTCTCCTACAATCCTGAGCATACTACTCGAGCTGTAGGCGCCGACATAGATCGGAGGGCTGGGCTTCTGTATCGCATGGAGGCTGAGGTGTGCATCCTTCATTTTGTAGAATTTGCCAGAATAGCTCACTGGCTCTTTGAAGGACGATGACCAAAGAGATTTCACAACTTCGAGATACTCCATAAGCCTTTGTATCCTATCTTGAGTTCTTTCCCACGGCATACCGAAAGGTAAAGTATTCATGAGTTCGCCAGCCCCAATTCCTAGGATCGCTCGCCCCGAGGTCAAGTTATCTAAAGTTACAACCATACTCGCTGTCTTTGCGGGATGAATTCTCTGTGTGTCGGTTACCCCGGGAGCCAGAGCTATTCTCTTAGTCTTTGCTCCAATGTATGCAAGGACAGTCCATGCATCAACGACCGACGTCGCAGGAGGAATATCCGTGAGATGATCTGTGACCCAAAAAACATTGAAGCCGAGCTTCTCGACCTCGACTCCTCTTTTTATTACATCTCGTACAATAGGATCGTCTGCACCCGTAGAGAAGCGTATGGTTTTTTTAGCCAAATGATGATCTAAGCACTCTCTTCCTACTCTCCTTGAGTTAAGATATCCTTCTTCACCGGTCTCCTAGGTTGTATTTGCTGTTAGAGTGGGGCGAATTTATGCCGAAGAGCTACGGCGGCAACCTAGAGTTTTTTTTCCGAATTTCCTCTGCCAGACTATGCAGGGACGGACTTTGTGCTATCCTAAATCGAATATAGTTGATTCGTTGTTTGAGTTAGTTTAGATGAGCCTGAGCGAGTGATCAGAACTGTATCTTCAGGGTTAAAGGAGCCAAAGCCGATCTCGTAATATGGTGACTCAATAGCGATTATCATGTTCTCTTGCAGCTCCGTATCAAAATCAGGTGAGATAAGTGGCGGCTCTACAACTTGGATTCCTAGCGAATGCCCGATGTGCTGGCGCTGGTACGTAAGTAATCCTGACGACCGGGTGGTGGATATACCGGCTCTGAAAAGTTCAGCAACCCTGATCCCGGGTTTAGCTATTTCGGTCATCTTTTCCACTCCCGCTAAGAGGGCTCCGAAGATTCTTTTTGATTTCGAGTCGGCCACCCCGAGTACGGCGTTCCTACCTACATCCGAAACGTAATTTTTGTACAAAACGTTACAGTCCATTCTAACTACGTCTCCTTTTTGCAGTTTGTACTTTGATGGGAGATGATTAACCAAGGCACCCTCCGTTCCTGCCGCTATAGCAGCAAAGAGAACAGTACAATCGCGCTTCATAACAGTTGTCTGAAATACATATTGCAGCTCTCGGTTTTCGACTCCAGGTTTAGCGAAGTCCAGTACGGCTTGGATCCCATCTTCGGTTGCACTGACTGCCGTTCTGATTCTCTCTATTTCCTCTTTTGTTTTCACAAGTCTAGCTAGCTGGAATAATTTCTCGCAAGATTTCAAAGTTAGATGGGGAGCTTTTTTTGTTATGGTCCTGATTTCTTTCGCAGCACTGGTGTTTTTTTCATAACCAACTTTTCCGTGCAATATGTCGCGACTTTTCAAGAGAGAAAATAGCGATTGGGCGATGCTCGCCGCGAAGTGTTGTTTAAAATAAATTTTAGCAATTCGCCTCTCCGCTTCGGAGAGCTTTGATAAATCCGCGTTCTCGCTTTTGTAGTAGAAAAAAGGATTGTATGTTCTAACTTCTTTTATTTTTGAATCAGATTGGGCGTATTGATCTGCAGCCACTGTGGGAATAATGATAGCAGCTTCTTTTCGCTGATCTCGAAATGCAACTACGCAAATGTCAATGGTGTCCATTACCGCCGGGAGGCGCGGTATGTCGCTCAGATACGAGACGTTTTCTCCGCTCGATGCTATTATTGCAGCCAGATCGTATTGTTCCATTAGTCCGTATAATCGATCCCAGTTGGCTGGCAGTGCGACATGGCCACCTCTGATTCAGAATATAAAATGCGCAATATTTTAGTGATTAAGACTCTCTGCTTTTTTGAGCGTTAGACTCAATGAAATCTTTGCTTTCTCCAGGGTCTCCGAAATGTCCTCTTTAGTGTGCGCGCCACTGATATGGTTCCTCTTTAGGTTAACCGGGAGCATAAAGATTCCTTGGTCAATCATATTCTTTCTATAGTCAACAAAGAATTTCTTGTCATTTCTCAGGAGATCTGTGTAATTCCCAATCGGTGGGCTTATGAAATAAGTGACGAAGACAGATCCAAACCTGGCAGCGTACACATTGATGCCTAACTCCTCGCAGATATCTATCATTCCTTTTCGGATCATTTCGCCTAGTCGTATCGGAGAAGATAGAGAAGTGGGCCGTTGATCATTAGCTGAGGTTCTACCCTCAAATAGGAAGAACTTCCGACGGCGGGTTTGCTAGTTTCTTGTCCCAAAAAATAGAAAGACATATTCTAGCCAAAGGTTACAGTATTGAAAATCGGGATTGTATTTTGACCAGTCATCAAAGGATCCAATAGAAAACCGCTTATGACGTCTTTCTGCCACACCAACGATCCCCCAGCTGATCCCAAAAGACCTAAAGTTCCTATCCATCCATAGGGTGCATCGTTATAAATCTGGGTTTCCGCTTGCTTTTCCATGCTTTGAATATACGTCACATTAGAACTACTAGTGAACGCATCAACGGCTTTCTGTACGACGGGATTGCAGTAGATCGCCCAATTCTCCGCAAGAGCCGTGCAACTTACTAGTGCTACCCACATTCCCGCTGGATCAAGATCGGCCGTGGCGAAGCCCGCGCCTCCACTTATAAGACTAATCTGACCGATTAGCGAAGGATTGGATAGTTCATACTGGTAGCTTCCGTAGGCTGCGTAGTACGTAGCGTCTGTTTGGACCTCAATATTCACCGTTATACCAATAGCAGCCAAATCCGCCTGAATTATCTGAGTAGCTTCAGTGCAAGTACCACATCCCGAGTAGGTTGTCATATCAAGCGTTGGAAAATTCGTGATATTCGCCTTGCTGAGATATTGTTCGGCGAGAGTTGTGTTGAATACGTAGGGTGGAATATTTCCTGGATCATAGTAGCCTCCGTACAAAGGAAGAGAAGGTCCGACGTAAGGCGGCCCATTGTAAATTTGTTCTAGTTCGGTATAATTAATGGCATGAACAATCGCTTGCCTTACGTCTGTAATGTTCGTTGGGTAGGCTAGGGTATTCAAGGCCAAGGCTGCAGCTTGTAGGCCATAAGGAGTTGTAACATACGAAAATTCTGGATTACTTGTTACCAAGTTCCAATTGGCTTGCTGGATGTTAGCAATTTGCACTGTGCCAGACGCAAGATCAGTGTACCTAGTTAGGTCATTGGACTTGTAATAAACAATAACGTTCTTTACATGCCCTGAATCGAAATATGGATTCGAATTTATCTCGGATTGGCTTAAGTTATTTCCCCAGTAGTTCGGATCCTGGGTAAATTGAATATAATTCTGCTCAGCAATTCCACTAACTTCGTATGGTCCAGATCCAGGTATTGCGTTCTGGTTAAAATAGGAATTAATAGCTGTGGGAGTACCGAAGCCACCGTGCTGAAGCACCCAATTGCTGTCGAAAATTAATCCTTCATACCCAATAAATTGCCCCGGTAGAAAAAGAAATGGGGATTCTAGATGAAAAACTATCTGGTATGGACCAGTTACGTAAATTGGCCAAGAAGAATTTTGCATTATCGCAAGCGCCTGCGAGTTCGGATTAATTAGTCCGGATTGATTTATCAGGGCAATCGTTGCTGGACCGAATTCCGAGTTGTTCATGTCGAATATGGTATAACCATCAAGCCATGAAGAGCTATTGTCGGTTAGATAGTAAAAGCCATACATCTGCATCCAAACTTGGTACGCATTGAATGGATCACCGTTTGAAAAGTGGACGTCGTTTCTTAGATTAAAAGTGTAAAGGGTGGCATTTGCAGATACTGTCCAATTAGCAGCTAACGCAGGGGTGTATTCTATACTTCCATGTTGATACTCGGCAGTTTCATTTACCCATACAAGTGGTTGGTAGACAGTGTATTCAAGCCAGTTTGGCCATGTACCTTCAGTAAACGCGTACAATTCATTCAAATCGTAAGCTGGCCAGACCCAATCGTCAATTGCCAAAGTGCTAGGAGTTGAGGGAGCGGAGGAAGTTGTTGATGTAGTAATGGATGAAGAAGTTGTAGTAGAGGAGGAAGTTGTTGATGTAGTAATGGATGAAGAAGTTGATGGTCGTAGATAGATGGCAGATAAGCCTCCAGCAACTATTATGATTACTATAATTATCACTACGACGACCGTTCGCGAAATTCCTTTTCTGTTCGACCCACCTAATTTCAAGATTATCGTGCTATACTCGGAAAACTGCTGATAAACTTTCTTGTGGAATTAACTAACAACGTAATCATCGGAGAAGGGAGTCTGGTCTGCCATCCTTCTTGTTCCAAACTGAGGCAAAAAAAGCCGCAACCATTGAAGTAACAGAGTTTTACAAAAAGGGAAGTCGAACACGATCCTCCAAACTTATCAAAATGTTTGTCCAAGATCTTGGATAACATCGACTCACTCAATCGTTGGGTCGCAGATATTTTTTCTAGCAGTAACTTTACCAGGATGTTCTAATTATCTCCCGACAAAGATGACCTTAATCTAAGCTTTGATAAGTCACTGAAGTTTTCGATCAAATTCCTGTTCCTTGGATGGAATGTTACGTGAAAAAATTAATAATCTGAGGCTTGATACTAGTCTGTCACTTAATTCAAAGATGTTGCATGAAATCCCCATGGTTGGACATCGATTCTGATGAGTTAGCTGATCTCACTCTTCAAATGGTGAAAATACCAAGTCCCACTGGAGACGAACAAGAATTCTCAGAATTCTATGCCAAAACTCTTGAGGATTTTGGAATGGAGGTAAAATTCGATTATGTCGAGGCGGGTCGAAAAAATGTTATCGCCAAATTAGCCGGATCAGGAACAGGTCCAAATATATTACTTCATGGACACATGGATACTGTGCCCATAGGCAGCTGTGTTCAGCCCTCCATTAATGACGGTAGGGTGTATGGAAGAGGATCTATTGATATGAAAGGCAGCTTGGCTGCGATTGCTGTTGCATCAAAAAAGCTGATTGATTCAGGAGTCCATCTGAACGGTGATTTATTTGTGGCTGGTACTATCGACCACGAGCGTCCGGTGGGTCAAGGAAAGGGAATGAAGGAATTGGTCAATTTCCTTAGAAAGAACAGTATAAAATTGGACGGTGCAATTAACACCGAGGGACCCTTCGATGGCTTGAAAATAGCCCAAGGTGGATGCGCATTTTTTTCCATTGCTCTTAGCAGGGAAGGCGGAACTTTGTACGCAGCAACCTCGCCTCTCGCTTCCAATCCAATTCTTTGGGTGTCAGATTTGATCGTTCACCTCGGTAAAATGGACAAAGAAATTGAATCGCATCCCAGACACCCTTTGATACCACAGCGGCCTACAGTACAAATAGGTACGATTCAAGGTGGAGACTTTCTATTCAGTGTTCCAGACTCGGTTAAGTTAGAGGGAGCCTTCCGTTGGGAGCCGGGGGAGGATTTTGCACGCGTTTCTCATGATTTCGCCAGTTCACTCCAAGAGCTCGAGAATTCCCTTCGTAACAAGTATGACAAATCCATCAAAATTTCCGTTCAAATACGCGTTGACGAGGAAGAATGTGAGGTTCCCAGTGATTCGCGCATCGTCACAAGCGTGAGAAAAGCGCTAAAGAATGTAACTGCAAAAGACTATCCGCTAACAGGCAGTAGATTTGTAACCGACTTACCGGGACTTACCAAGGAGGCTGGAATCGAATCGGTAGAATTTGGTCCAACTTTACCCGATGATATGACTGCTCATACCGATCATGAATCAGTAAAGATTGATCATTTGAGTGTACTCAGCAAGACGTTCGTCGCCACTGCACTAGATTTCTGTGGAACGAGATAAGTCGTTTCTCAAACATAACCGCCATGTGGGTTCATTTTAGAGTACGAACGTAAGAAGATGAAGATTACAAACCTCAAGGCAACCGTGCTGAAAAACAAAGAGCGCTCACTCTCCGCCGGGCCGGGCGTGTGCATGGTCGAAGTCGAGACCTCTAACGGGTAGGTGGGGATAGCGTGCGCTTTAGAAAGCTCCTCCTGGCACCGGGAGCAGATTCAATAGTCGACTCTGGACATGGATTCTGTCTACTTTCCGGACAATCTTCAACTTTCATGGTTTTGCGGCCGAGCCGGCCACCATAACACTATTTCGTTCCATTTCTTCAGAAGTCAATCCTTTGAAACATTTTTCAAGAGTGGAAGAGGTCAAACAAATCTACCTTTGAGTACTTCGATTTCTCAGAAAGACGGTTTTATTTCAGTCATGGGGTACAAATTATACTATCGAACTTTTTTGTCTTCGAACCCAGAACAAACGATCTTGTGTCTTCACGGCGGTCCTGGCGTCCCGCACGAGTACATCCTGTCGATGGCGGATCTTGCGAATTTCGGGTATAATGTGATTTTCTACGATCAATTGGGCGTTGGCAAGTCTGAACTTCCCAAAAAACCCGAGGCTGTTCATTGTGGAACGGTACGTGGAAGAGCTAGAAGCTTTCAGAAAAACGATGAAGTTGGGCAGGATTCACCTGTGGGGCTCGAGCTGGGGAGGCTTTCTCGCGATCGCCTATGCTCTAAAATATCAAGCGAACTTGAAAACCTTGACTTCGGCTGGCGGCGGATCCAGTACTCCACTTGCCTATCAGGGAATGTTGAGACTGAGATCGGAGCTTCCGGCGGGTGTTCAAGCCACTTTAAGCAAGTACGAGGACGAGGGTGATTACGAAAATCCGGAGTATCTGAAAGCCATGGACGTACTTTACCGTAGACATGTTTGCAGGTTGCCCGAGTGGCCCGAAGAAGTCAACCATGCGTTTGCAAACATCAGTAAGCCAGTTTACCATACAATGTGGGGACCGAACGAGTTTACCCTGATTGGAAATCTGATGTATTGGGATGTCACGAACGAATTAAGGCGGATAAAAATCCCGACGCTGATCACCTGCGGGAAATATGATGAAGTTGTTCCGGCAGTCGGCGAGGTATTGCGCGATAATATCTCAGGCTCTAAAATGACCGTCTTTGAGAAGAGCTCGCATCTGACTTTCTGGGAAGAACGCGCAGAGTACATGCGAGCTATGCGAAACTTTCTCGATCAGCATAATTGAATAGAAAGAATCGTGACCCTGATCTGTTTCCAT
>JASHPQ010000274.1 GCA_030037995.1 Nitrososphaerales archaeon
GGCCCGGATCTCCTCCGGGCTGAACTCCACGTCTTCGGGAGAATCTCTCTGGGACATCACGCCACCACTGGTGCATACCTTTATGAAATCAGCTCCCTCCCTCAAGGCATACCGGGCGGCTTTCATGCACTCCTCCCGGCCGTCGCAGATCAGGGCAAACACGCGATCGTGCGCGGTGCGGGCGTCGCTCATTTCTATCGGTAGGAATTGATAGTCATCGCCATGACCGCGCGTCTGGGTCACCACATAGCCGGCGGCAAGAATCTTCGGACCGGGGATGGTGCCCTCGGCAATCGCCTGTTTTAGGTAAAGCGCGTTAACCCCACCCGTGTCTTTGACCATGGTGTACCCGGAGTGGAGCAACACTTGCGCGCTCTTGGCCGCTCGCAGGAGCTTCACTCCGCCTGGAACGATCATGGTCTCGGAAATGTAATTGTCCGTTTTCAAGCCGAGTAGATGCAAGTGCGAATCGACCAGCCCGGGCATCACGATCTTGCCAGCTACGTCCAGCGTTCTCGAGTTCTCGGGAACCTGGATGTCGTTTCCACGGCCCACGCCAAGTATTTTGGAACCTTGGACTAGAATCGTAGCATTTTCCACGGGCTCCGCACCCGTGCCATCGACCAATTTCCCTCCCTTTATTACAAGAGCCGCTTCTACCAAAGTTATTTCATTCCTCCCTACGATAACAGTTTGCCATTTTTAGAATTGCCCCAAGAAGGGTCCGGCTGGAGAAGGGGGGGCACATACGCCCTAAATTCTTTTGGGTGAATAGTGGGCCCGCTTCATACCCAAAGGAATCCATGCTGGTTTTGATATTGGAAACTAGGCCGGATTGCATTTGAACGAGATCGTATTGAAGGGGACTCCGTCGAAAGCTGGGTTGTAATACAAGCCAGTAACACAAGAGTTCCATACAGTTGGGCCGAAACCTCCGCCGGTATTGTACAGATCTCGATCCTGGCCCAACCAGATGACCGACGCTTGCTGTAGTGTATCAACGGTAATCTGAGAGATTTCTTGCGCCCTCAGCGTCTGGTTAAGCTGTGTGTTACTTTCGGTCACCAACTGGTCAATGGTCTGGTTATTCATGAAACCGAACGCCCCTAGCTGCGCATCAACGATGTACTCATACTCAGCAAAGTCCGCAAAGGCGCTCCATGAACCGTACTCCAGAATGGCCGCGGTGGAGTTGGAACCAGAAAGCCCGATCTCCGCTACCCAAGTATCGAAGCTCACCTGTTCTGGACTGACGGTGATCCCTATCTGGGAAAGATCTGCCTCGAGCAACTGCGCCACAAGAGAGATGTAAGCACTCTGGGGGTACAGAAAGTCGAAAGTCGGCAGGCCCTGCCCATTGGGGTATCCAGCCTTCGCGAGCAGCGATTTTGCCAGAGTCAGGTTGTAAGTGGGGGAAGTAATGGAGGAGTTGTATCCGAGAACCCCGATCGGATCTGGGCCTACCAGAGGCGAAGAGTATCCATCATACACCACGCCCTCAATTTGCGAGACGTTGATCGCGTCGACTATGGCCTGTCTAACGAGGGAGTTGTTCGTGGGCGCCCTGAGCGTGTCGATCGTTATGAACTCGAGGCTGGTGGACAGTCCGATATTGGGAATGTCCAAATTAGAAGTGCTGCTCGAATTCATCACATGCGAGAGGTCATTGAAAGAGATAATCGCCCCTTGGGCCTTGTTAGTTTCTAAGTCTAGCTCTCTCGTTAGCTCGTCCGTCTTGTAATTGATTGTAATCTGTTTTATTGAAGCGGGTTGAAGTAACGGGATCCCTGTAATGTTCTGAGCCCAGTAGTGAGGGTTTGCAACGAGAATGGTGTACTGATTGGGTACGAGAATCTGAGTGATATAGGGGCCGTCACCGACGTTCGTTCCATTTACAGACATCCAAGAATTGGGTTGATTCAATACGACTCCTCCATTCTGTTGAACGATGTAGGGATCGGCAAGATCAAATGGGGTGTATGTAATCGCGGGTAGAAACCAGACCTGGGGACTAATCAGATGGAACTGGACCGTTGAAGCGTTTAGGACAGTAATGCTGTTGCTCGAATTCTCCATAATGCCTAACAGCGTGGCGTTGCCATTCGGACTGTTCTGCGGATTGTTCAGGCTGTTGACGTCACCCACCGTCACTCCGCTCATATTAAAAAAAGAGAAAAGAGCAAAATCAGCACCTTGGTTTATGAACATGTCCCTGTAGTAATTGTACCAGACCACATAGGCGTTGACTGGATTTCCGTTATCATAGTAGACGTTATTTCTCAAGAAAAATGTGTACGTCAGTCCATTAGCGCTGCTGTTCCATGACTGTGCTACGATGGGGACGATCGTCGTCGTACTGGAACCGTTGTAAAAGACGAGAGGAAGATTGGTGTTCTGAGCGATTTCTCCCGCGTTATTGTCATAGGCCGTGCCCGGATCTACTGGGCCCGGGCTGGATGCTTCGTCAACCACGAGTGTTGAAGGAACACTCGAAGATGTGGTCGAAGAGCTACTGGTTGAGATTGACGAGATAGAAGAGGAAGCCGAACTAGAGGCAACAGACGAAGAAGTAGAGGTGGATGTGGACGAGGAGACAGCTGAGCTGGATGAAGACACGGAGCTCGTTGTTCTCGTAGTGCTTGATGAACTTACATGGCTGACAGATATCGCGTAGATGCCGACACCAAGGATAATTATCAGAATGATCACTATGACGGCTACTGCGGTTCTTCCAATGGCATATCGAGAATTTCCGATGGGTTTCAATCCAGAAGAGGGCACTATTATGTTGGATAAATAAGCATTCTTTGTTAGTGACTCTCTATGACGTGCATAGATTGTTCCGCACTAGATTTCATTAAACTTGATTGAGAAACAAAATCAAAAGACATCTCCTATTCCATGTTTGTGCGAATTATCTACTCCTTACTCCTTGATATTTGGCTCTCCGACGAGTACGGCGATTAATGCTTCTACAAGAACTAAATATTGCTCGCACACGCACGAATTTACAAGGTGTGTGATACGTTCCAGTGAAAACCTCTCGGGATTTAGGGCATTTTCGCGTCTTTCAGACGCG
>JASHPQ010000275.1 GCA_030037995.1 Nitrososphaerales archaeon
CAGTATAGATCGAATTCCAACAATTTCAGCTGATACTATATCCCTCGAAAGGGTTCTCGCGTGAGTCTAAACTCCATCGAAGAAAAGAAGAATTGAAAGAGAAGAAATTTTGTCCCGAGTGCAAGCAAGAAACCGATCTGGTCTACGTAAGCAAACCGGACGTCGATCTCAAGCTCTGCAAAAAGTGCGGGACTGCCATTTCAATCCGTTACAAAGATTCATGAACCGCTTACTCTCAAGCCCGAGAGCAGCGAGGTTAGGAACCATCAAACATTTCAAAAATTACAGTGGACAATTTATCTCGCGAGCGTTGTCTCATTTGGTTTTCAGAGTAATCTGTCGGACAAAGTCTTCAACTGCTGCCTCCTGACGCATTTCGACATATTCATCTGAAATCTCCTGTAACCTTGCGATTGCTCGCTGAGCGGTCCAGCCATTCTTTTTGGCGAGAAATGACGCCACAACAACCCCACTTCTTCCCACTCCACCGAGACAATGAACGAGTATCGGGACGGATTCATAATGGTTTTCTATGAAACTCACTGCCGAGGATATTTGCGAGCAAGATGGGACCGCGTGATCAATCATTGGAACATGTTTGTAGTAGATGATCTTCGAAGTGTCGAGGCCACTGGCGACTAGATCTTTTTCAGTCAGAGTCACAACAGCCTTTATCCCTTGGTTATCTATGATCCAGTCAAGATTTTGTTGATTGGCAGGAAATCCTGAGATCGCTATTCTCTTGTCATCAATCCACCTAAAGTTCTTTGGTTGGGACTGTGCCGATTCACCTGATTTCAATTAACGAATCCTTCCCTAGTTTTTTCTTTCCACCTAATCATAACCTATTCTATATTCATATGCTCCTGAGTCGACTCAACATCACGCGCTTCCATTTTTCGCTTACGAACGATCCTGCGTTCTAGCTGAGGATGCTTGACAGAAGATATTCTACACTTTCACTTGCTAAAATTTAATACTTTAATTTTTAAGTCCGATCCGAAAGAATCGGATTAATTTCCGTGGGAAAACTGTCTCTCCTGCGATAACGAAAATCAGGGACTATATCTGCATGCCGAGCAACGAGAAAATTTCCAGTCGCGACCTTCGAAGATCCAGTAGCGAGAAGAAATTTTTTTCCTTATCAGGCAATCTATCAAAGGATTTTCAGAGATGCCTCTTTTCTGCGTTTGCAGGAAACCTCGCCTTGCCAATCTATGCACTGTTCGTGCCACTGCTCGCATCAAGACTCGGCGCGAGCCTGTTTGAAATTGGGATAGTGGGAGGTGCTTCCAACGCCGTCTACTCTTTTCTGCCTGTCATAACGGGGCACTTTTCCGACAGAAGAGGATCAAGGCGATTTTTCATCGTTTCTTCGTTTCTAGTCTTGACGGTTGTCTCAGTCTCATTCGCCCTCATTTCGAGTCCCGTCTATTTGATAGTCGCCAGGATATTCGAGGGAGTCGGCTGGGCGATGCTCTGGCCAGCGATGGACGCGGCCGTTGGCAGGGATGTCGCAGGTTCCATGGACGCCAATAAGGCATTCAGTCTTTACAATGTTTCGTGGTCCGCAGCGGCTGCGATAGGGCCGCTCTTGGGTTCTACTCTAATTTTTCTCACGTCCATTCGCGACGCCTTTCTTGTGACCGTTTTTATCATGGGCGTGACCTTCGTCGTAAACGCCATTCCCTCGCTCCGGCACCACGAAGAGAAGGAATCCTCGAGGCCGCAATTTAATGATGATGGGGTAGCTGTTTCGAGAATTGTGACCCAGACGACAAACTTCTCGCCTGTAGGTTCAAAGTTCTACGGGGCGGCTTGCGCAGTTGCTGCAGTGTCTTCAGGAGTTCTGTTTACCTTCTTTGCGCCGTATGCGAGGTCCCTTGGTATTTCCATTCTTTTAGTTGGCGTAATCACGTTTGCTTTCGGCTTTGGACGCTTCTTGTTCTACATTCTCACGACGAACGAAAGGGTGCGTCAGGCGACTCTTCGTTCGGACAAGCGAGTCAGAAACATGATGGTCGCACTAGCAATGGCATCCGTGTCGGGATTATTGGTAAGTCTAAGAGATCCCTCTGGTCTAACATATTTGATAGCGTATGGAATCGGTGGTGTGGGAATCTCGATTGTTTACACCGTAGCCCAGACCGGGATGATTTCGGAATCCGCTGCCGGCAGATTCGGACGGAGCGCCGGTCTGTTCGAAACCTCGATCGGGATTGGTGCCTGCGCGGGGCCGATTATTGGAGGGGCGATCTCGGGTACCTCCCTCGCGATTCCATTCCTCGTGCCTTCGCTGGGCTTCGCGCTATTTCTTGCAGCGTTTGCAATACTTGCCCGGAAGGGCAGAGTAGCACTCGCGACTCGATAAAATGCTCTAAAGAAGGAATCTCTATCTTCCCAAGGTCCGCGACAATGACTTAGGAAGAACCTTTCTGGTCTCCTGAACGCGTCCTATTTCTTTAGGATCCGTTGTCCTTCGAACTTCGATTATCTCGGCAAGAATCGAGACCGCGATCTCCTCTAGCAGTACGGAATTGATGTCGAGGCCCGCCGGGGAGTGCACCCTTCCCACAAACTCCTTGTTCACACCCATTTGCAGCAGCTCTTCTCTCGTGACCCTCCATCTGTTTTCGCTCGCCACCATTCCAATGTAGCTCAATTTGAAGTTGGAAAGGTGCTTCAACAGCGGGGCGTCGTTCACTCCTCGAGTGACCAGCACCACGTAAGCCCCCTCGGGAACTTTGATAGACTCGATGTCAAGAGCAGTACTTGTAAGATCCGGCTGCCCGCAGGCTCCGAGTGGATTGTGCTCTATCGTCCTGAATCCGATCTCCTTTCCGGTGTTCACGACAGTCCGCTCGAGCGGACTGTTGAACGTGTCTCCAAATACCATCAAAACCGGCCGCGGCGCGTATGGTTCAACTAGAATCTCCATATTTCCCCCGCAATTTGTCTCGACGTGTATCTCATCACCGTCACCGGAGACGGAAATCTTCCCGAGAGCAGTTTTGGCATCTTCCAAAAATACCTTGACGACCCGCGGGAATTGAGCCTTTATTACATCCAGCCCAACGCGAACGATCGGTCCCTCTGGACAGCCCCCTCCAAGCGTCCCATAAACGATCTCCCCATTTTCAGTGATAATCATCTTGAAGCCGGGCTTGCCCAGCGTGGAACCTATCGTCTTTGTAATAGTAGCAATGGCAAGGTTGTGGTCCTTTAGTTCCTCTATTTTTGTAATAAACTGGTCATCCATGTTCATAATCCCGGCTCTCTACATTTCCTAATGTATTCAGTGGTACGAAGGCCGATTTATCTGTTCCAGACCAGGCCTCGGAAGCAATAGGTTGGCAACGTATCCATAGAGTTAGAAAAAAGAAAAACAGCATTCCTAATGTTTCTCTCTCAGCTTGATGAAACAAAAACTGAGATGCTAGTGAGATACTCCGGATTTTCCTGCGAGCCCTGCACAAGATAAACTGTGTAGACACCATTGCCGCTGTTCTGTATGAAACTGGAAAGGGAGAACTGGATGTCTATCGAGTTTCCGGAAACCTGCCACGTAGCTGCTTGCTCCGTGATCCCCTGAGCGAACTGGAGACACCTGCTGAAGAGTCCATTACAAGGAGGCACTATTCCGCCCAGAAAACTCCCTTGGTCATAGGATCCGGTGTACTCGGTATCGAGCTCTGCGCTCGTCAGCGGCTGGGGCGGCGGGTCATAAAAGATCAACACAGAGCTCGGATCAAGGTTTCCGGAGGTATTCCCGCTGAGGGTGACCGTACTCCCCTGATCTATTGGAGTAGATAGGCTAGTCAAGAAGGTCTCAAAATCTTCCACAAAGTAAACGTTGGTAGAATCGTAAGCCACGCCGATCGATACTCTGTTGTGAAAGGGCGTGAGTATGTTGTCTCGGTGGCCATTCTGACAACAAGCAGAATCGTTATTCATCATTTGCCACTCCAGTGTATTGATCGCCGCTTCCACGCTTGAAGTTGAAGTGAAGGTAAGAAGTGTTGTGGACTCGTAAGCTACGTTCTCCTCGACGAATCCGGTTCCGTTGAGAATTGTATAACGCATGTACGGCTTGAATCCCTGCGTATCCCAGTGACTGAAGTAATCATTCTGGAGCATGGAGTCGGCATGCTCCTGAGCAGAAGGGATGGGGCTGAGAGTCACAGGACTTAGGCCCGCATTCATTCTGTCTTCATTAATTATCGTCAAGGAGTAATTCGCCAGCTGCTCGTAATTTGCCGGGAAGCTGATCTCCATGGTCAACTCCACGTTTGAAGAGTTCGATGAATTCCCGCCTTCAGGACTCACCGCGAAGGTGGATGTGGAACCACCGTTGCCCAATATGAAACCGCTGATGGAGATTACACTGGGGAGTACCAGCATCGCGACGACTATCGCCAGGATGACAGCAATCACGATGGCGACAACTAATCTTCCCCGTCCTCGCTTTGCAGGCTCGGGCATGGGCTGATACTCCATTTCTTAGCGTGGCCTCTTAGAAAATATCAGATCCAACACCTCAAATTTCGTATTAAACGTTTAGAGGATCCCAACACAGTACTCCTGCTCAGTATTGGAGAGTAGCCAAAATACATTAATTACAGTAAGAGTGCAGTAATCCTTTTAGAAAAAGCCAAAACATGGGGTTACTTCAGAAAGCCGATTTTGACTTCTCAAGCGAGCCAGGAACTCTTTGCATTTGATAGTTACTGGGAAGCCCCTGCAGCAAGTGATCCCGATAGTTCTAGACCCACGGTTCGGCAGACGAGATGCTCTTCCCTCCTTCACTCCATGAATTTTGGTTCAACGACAGAGTACACGATAAACCAGTACAGAGGATGCACGCATGGGTGCATCTACTGCTATGCGCCGTCTTTGATCCACGACGAACGGAGCTGGGGCGGCTTCGTGGACGTGAAGATCAATGCTGCGAGTGTCCTCGACAGAGAGCTCTCCCAGGCTAAAAAGCAGGTCGTGTTTGTCTCCAGCGCCTCAGATCCTTATCAGCCGGTCGAAGCGAGATTCAAAGTTACGCGAAAAGTATTGAAAGTTCTATCGAAGCACAGGTTTCCGGTGCTCTTGCTGACGAGATCCCCACTGATCTTGAGGGACTTGGACTTGCTCCAGAGCTTGGAGTGGGTCAGGGTAGGCTTCTCCATCTCGTCTGTGTCCACGAAGTTTTACGAACCAGGAGTCCCATCAGTAGAGAAGCGTTTGGAAGCCCTTGCCAGACTGCGAGATCGAGGGATAACCACCTGGGTTTCGATGGCTCCGATCATCCCCAGTTTAGTTTTGACTGATCTTGACTGGCTCTTCCAGAGGCTGAAGGATGTGCACGTCTCCGCTGTCACTCTTGGGTTGTTGCGTTTCAACGGTTACGAAAGCTCTAAGCAAATGTTCGAGAGGAGATCTGGAAAAACCGCGGAGGAAGTCATGGAGAATGGCAGATCCGTCTACCAAGAGATCACAGATATGGCCAAATCTCACGGCCTAGATACTTCTGGGGACTCGCTTTCTTGGAGTCCTGCGGAAGAGCCTGAAAGTACGCCGTCCCTTGATATTTTTGCCAACTAGGGGGAACCTTTTTCATGTTAGCACCTGGAAACGTGAGAAACCGGAAAATCATCTCCAAGAAAGGAAGGGGAGGAATGCGTTGCAGCAGGAGCAGCACACTCAGGAGCGTTTCAGCGCAGGTCGATTCGTAGTCCATATTCTCCTTGCGATCTATGCCGCTGTTCTTGGATACATTTTGCTGGGCCTGATCTTGAGATTCAGCGTCTCCGCGGGGGTGTTTTTCGGATTGTCGTTTGCCCTGCTTTTCTTCACCTTCGGTCAGTCAATTTACGAACTCGGAGTCAAGAAAGCCACTCTGTTCTTAGCGATAACTTGCACGATCGGCTTTCTCGCAGAGATTCTTGGAACCAACACCGGTTTCCCATTTGGAAAGTATTACTACACGAATTTTCTGGGAGCGAAAGTTTTGAGGGTACCGGTGGTTGTGCCGCTTGTCTGGTTTGTCATCGCATACCTGTGCTACAGCATCATTGCTGGCAACATGGACACGTCGTCACTCAAGGTCAAGGTCGACAACCGCTCCTTAATCACGAAGATAGCACTCCTGGGTGCCTTCGGCGCCGTGGCGTGGGATTTCATGATCGATCCGATGTTCTCTTCGTACGGATATTGGGTGTGGACTGGGCAGTTCCTTCCCCTCCCTGAACTGGATGGGATACCCCTTACCAATTTCATAGGATGGTTTGTGGTGGTCTCACTCATGATCTTCGTCTGCCTTTCGGCTATCTTATCGCTAGATGGCGGCTCCCTACAGGGCCTGCTCTCTAGAAATAACAACAGGGATTCAGTGATTGCTTATACTCTCCTGATGGTGGACGGAATCGTCGCTAATTTCTCGCTGCGGAATTTCGCAGTCATCGGGCTAGGCATCTTCGCGATGATTGCGTTCTTAGTACTAGCAGAATATCGGCCTCCAAAAAGCGCCAGACTAGAGACTCCCGGGCAGGTAGCTAAGTGAGGATGTCCCTACTAAAAACCAAGAGCACGAGTGGAGTGGAAAAATTATAGCAACCATCGAAGAAGGGGATCACGATCATCTACACTATCATGGGGTAGACAAAGCTGAGCGACATCTTAACGTGCGTGACGCGCTTGCCATTTTTCTCGGCGAGATTAGACAGACCAGATCCGAAGTTGTCGCGCTCTCCGAGTCCAATAACCGGATCTTGTTCTCGGATGTGACAAGCCCCGACAACCTCCCGAGACTCGCGAAATCGACGAGAGACGGGTACGCGGTCAGGGTTGCGTCAGACGGGCAGAATTTCGAAAACCTTTCTTTCAGAATTGTTGGAGAGGTGAGAATAGGAACGATTTCGAATCTCGTCGTCGAGTATAACGAGGCCGCGAAAATTGCAACCGGATCTTATGTTCCAAGCGGTGCGAACGCCATCGTGATGAGAGAGTACAGCTTACTAGAAGGTAGTCTTCTCAAGATTACAAAACCGGTGAGAATCGGTGAGAACATCATATCTCCCGGGGAGGATCTGAGAAAAGGGCAGCTTTTACTCAAGTCAGGAACTCGGCTGCGACCGCAGCACATCGCCTTATTGTCATTGTTGGGCGCGAGACAAGCGAAGGTCTTTTCCAAGCCGAGGATTGCCATTTTTTCCACCGGCGACGAGCTGAAGGATGTCAGACCTCAAAGAACTCGAAAGAGTTCGAACGATGGCCGAGCATCGACCTTTGACTCCAATCGCCCGTTTTTGTCAGCCGTTATCCCCGAACTGGGTGGTGTGCCCGTTAACCTAGGAATTGCCCGGGATAATTTCGAGGAAATTAGATCGAAAATGTCTCAGGGGCTGAAATATGATGCGCTCCTGCTTTCCGCCGGCTCCTCCGTGGGCGAAAGAGATTACGTATCCCGGGCCGCAGAGTCAATCAAAGGGCTTCGGATGCTAGTCCATGGAGTGGCCATGCGGCCGTCGAGCCCGACCGGCCTCGCGGTATGTCGTGGAAAGCCAGTAATCTTTTTGCCGGGGTTTCCGACATCAGCCATCATCAGTTTCTATGTTTTCGGCCGTCCCGCCATTCTGAGAGTCTCTGGAAGCTCATCTACCGACATGCCCAAGATTCCGGCCCGCATCGAGGAGGATTTTGAAGGAAAGGTCGGTCTTACCCACTTTCTGAGAGTCCGCATCGTTCGCGACCGCGAGCTGTACAGAGTGAAGATCATCAGACCCATCGAAGCCCAGTATTCTTCTTGGCTCAAGGAGGCAAACGGTATCGCGATCGTAGGAGCGGATGGAAGAACGAGCTTAAAATGCGGTGACGAGGTTTCCGTCTACCTCATCGGTGACGTCGAATGAAACAGTGACTCTTGGATTGAAATTTACTTGATTCCCTGCACGAATCAAAATGGAGGAAAGGATTATCTTCATATTAAGTAACGAGATCAACAAGACGGAACTCCCAGAGCGAGAGCTTTTCTAAGAATGACTGGCGAAGAATCCTGCGAAAAATGTGACGGTGAAAAACATGACGGGAACTGCCAGACCTGCCGTTATTCTGATGAAAATTCCATAACTCGAGAGGAAGCCAAAGAATTCACGTCCCCCGGATAGCTCAACAGGAAAAAAAGTCCAATCTCTGAAGCTCGATTTGATTTTTCTTCTGAAGCATATCAGATTTCCAGTGCTTATGCGGCGACTTCTAAGGCTAGCCTAATATGCCCGCGTCTTTATCGGGTTAAATTAGATACCTGAGATTTCCTTGCCTCTATTACCATTGACGGCGCGAATTGAAGACCTGATGTCGCGGAAAGTGGTCACAGTCGAAGCCGGGTCTACCGCTTTCGACGTCGCGCGCGAAATGCTGGATCACGATATCGGATGCGTACTCGTCTTGAAGAACAGGAAAGTCTCCGGGATTGCTACTAAAAGCGACGTAATTCGTGAAGCTGTGATGAAGAGACTCGACCCCCAAAAAATCAGTGTGGAAGATTTGATGTCAAAGCCTGTGATAACAATTGAGAGCGGAAGCTCCCTGTCCGAGGCCTCCGAACTGATGTCCAGACATAATATCACCAAATTGCCAGTTCTTGAGAAGGGAGAGCTCGTGGGAGTAATCACCTCCACCGACCTCGTACGGAGGACGCGTCCCAAGAAACTAGCCAAGGACATGATCTAGTCCCATCAACTGACAAATTTATACCGCAGTTAAGCTCCTTAATTCCCTATGAGCACGAATCTGCCCGACCTTGACATGGCTACGCTTGGAGGAGGATGTTTCTGGTGCCTCGAGGCGGTCTATTCCGAACTAAATGGAGTCCTGAAGGTGGAATCCGGTTATGCCGGAGGTACAAAGAAGAATCCCACTTATGAAGAGGTTTGTAGCGATGAGACTGGTCATGCCGAGGTAGTTCAGGTCACATACGATCCAATGATCATCACCTATCGAGATATTTTGCAAATCTTTTTCACGGTTCACGATCCGACTACTCCGAATAGACAGGGCGCCGATATTGGCACGCAGTATCGCTCCGTGATTTTCTACCACGATGAGAACCAGAAAAGTATAGCTCAAGAAGTAATAAAGGAGATTGAAAATTCTAAGATCTGGGGGAGACACATCGTGACGGAGCTCGTCCCATTTGTGAAATTCTTCAAGGCGGAAGAGTATCATCAGAACTATTTCAAGAACAATCCTTACCAGCCGTACTGCCAGGCCGTGGTAGCTCCGAAGGTTGCAAAATTTAGGAAGCAGTACTTTGACAGACTGAAGAAAAAAGTAGAAGTCACGACAACTTAGGATCTCCGCCGGTCGCGCCATCCTTCGAGAGAGCTTCGACGTTTACATCCTCCTCTCCATCTTCTTTCTCTTTCTTTGCATCCGAGGGGTCGTTAACTATCGGGGGAACTTCCGCGAGTATGCTGACGTAGGATACCTCATTTGCGATGTCATCGATCACGGCAAGAGGCACCGAATTCCTAAGATTGTCTTCGAGCTCTAGAATTCGCCTCTCGGAAGTCATGTAAATCTCCCTCGGGACCATGTTGGCAATCCGGTCAAGCAGCTGATCGTAATGCGAAATTGGCACAGTGTTTGCGAGCTCAGTTCTTAGGCGGTCGTACTCTTGTTTTGGCACCATATCTTCAAGCTCTGCTCGGAGCTGGTCGTATTCCAATTTAGAGACCATCATCGCAGTCCTATCCTCGAGCTCCCTATTTCGAGATTCCAAAAAAGCCACCTTGTCATCGGTCTCCCTTATGATGGATTGTAACCTCTCATGCAGGGTCTTGTTTTCGGAAACTGCTCTTTCGTATAACTCGTGCGCGACGGGACTCCTTTCATCACTGGATGAGGTGGACAGCTTCTGAGGGATCACCGAAGGGGCCGCCGGTTGGGCTACTTGGGCGGATGACGTTCCCGTTGGTTGACTTGGCTGTCTCGAATTGGGCATGAGTAAACCACTCGAAGAAGCACTCTGGTCCTCCGGTACGCTCGCGTTATCTCTGCTCTGAAAAGGTTTCAGAATTTTTGAGATGGGCCCGGTTCTTGGGGAAGCTGGCGGAGTACTTTGGAGAGTTCCACCAGACTGCGAAAGTAACGGTTCGATTTTTCTTACGCCAGGCTGAACTCCGCTTCTCTCACTTGGGGGAGGAGGAATCCTGCCGACGATGTCCTGCGTGGCCTGATCTTTTGGCACAAGAGACCTTATTCTGGTTTGGTAAGCTTCGGCTTGGCGTATGTACTGCATCCATGTGTTATGGTCCGGCGCTTCACTTGCGAGAACAAGAAAGACATCAACCAATTTCAAGTAATGCTTGATTGCGTCGTCCGATTTACCTGCTTGCTCCGCTTCCTTCGCCTGGTCAGTCAGGATCGTCGCGTACTGCTGGAGTTTCTTGTTCTTCTCGGCATCCATCAGTTACTTCCTCTCCGTGGCGCGATTCCAGGCTCGAATAAGAGAAGACTCCAAACATGACAATATAGTAGCCACTGGCTAAAGTGACTGCCTTCCCTTTCTGGTGATTACGGGAACTGTCAAGAAAATTGGCTAGATTTGTCGGCCGATATTGAGCGAAATAAACTACAGAATTCTTGTCATGAGAGTCGCGTGAGACTCCGAAGCGGAAGCTACAGCTCTTCCACATCGTGAGGCAGCGATTCCTTCAACCCAACATCGGTTATTCTCATAAATTCGCCGTTAGTCCGAAGCTCGGTGAGAGTTTTTGCTCCACAGTAGCTCATCCCGCTCTTCAAACCTCCGACGAGCTGTCTTATCACATTGACTGCACCACCCTTGTATGGGACGATCGCCTCCACTCCCTCAGGAACATAATCGATGAGATCCGGCTCCTGCTCGTCCGAACTTCTCATGTGGTTGATCTCGTGTCTCGTACCTCTCTCCTTCGCGAGCTGCTGTTTTCGGGCCGACATTGATGCCATTCCTCGCGTCACCTTGTACCTGAAGTTTCCACGATAGACGATCTCTCCCGGACTCTCATCCGTTCCTGCCAACAGACTGCCTATCATGACGCTGTCAGCGCCCGCCACGAGAGCTTTCGTAATGTCTCCCGAATTCCTAATTCCGCCGTCAGCTATCAGCGTGACCCCCGAGTCCCTTGTTGCCAGGGAGCATTCGGAGATGGCAGTCACCTGCGGTACCCCTGAACCCGTAACTATGCGCGTTATGCAGATCGAGCCACTTCCCACACCCACTTTGATCGAATCGGCCCCAGCTTTTATCAGATCGATCGCACCTTGTCGCGTCGCCACGTTTCCTGCGATGAGCTGGATCTCTCTGCCTAGGGTTTTCTTGATTTTCTTGATGGCCTCTATAGCGTGGAGGCTATGACCATGCGCAATGTCGAGGACAAGGGCATCGACCTCCACTTTGTGGAGTTTTTCTGCTCTCTCGAGATAATCTCCCTTTACTCCAATCGCCGCTCCAACACGAAGTCTTCCTTTGGAATCCTTGCAGGCCTTCGGAAACTGTTTTCGTTTCAAGATGTCTTTAGCGGTGATGAGCCCTACGAGTCTGTCACCGGCGTCCACGAGTGGCAGCTTCTCTATCTTGTTTCTTTGCATGATCTCCTTTGCTTCTTCCGGAGTAGTCTTCTTCGACGCAACGATCAGATCTGACCTCTTGGTCATGATCTGAGCCACCGCCGAGTGCTGATCTTCAACAAATCTAAGATCTCGAGATGTGACAATTCCTTTGAGTTTCCCGTCCTTGGAAATTATCAAAATGCCTCCAACATTTTTTTCGTTCATCAGATCCCTCACATCTCCGATGGCAGAAGAATCGGGAAGAGTGTACGGATTTTCAATCACAATCGACTCGGTTCTCTTCACTCTAGAAACTTGAGCGACTTGATCTTCTAGCGCCATGAACCGATGGATAATACCGATCCCACCCTCCCTGGCAACTGTAATCGCCATGTCCGCCTCTGTCACGGTGTCCATGTTCGCCGAAACGATCGGCACACTGATTCCGATCTTTTCTGTGAGTTTGCTGGTAGTGGAGACATCTCTGCGAGAGCTTACCTCGGAATACTTCGGAACAAGTAAGACATCATCAAAAGTGAGTCCGGTCTTCACATGGTCGAGCTTTCCGGTGTATTGAGCTAACTTATCGCCGATCAATTGGCCAAAGGGTGCCCGTGTTTTTCCCGCTATTTTGGGTTTCCCGTCTCTGGAAACTGATTTTGGGGGAATCGCTCGATTTCAGATATATCATCAACAACTCCACATTTTAAATATGCACAAAAGCGGATTTGGATTGTAGCAATCTCTTGAATCGTGGTTCTGCCTCTCCTTCATCATCTCAGGATCAAAGCCCAATCAAGTTCGAAATCGCAAAAATCAAGATGGCCAATCTCGTGCCTCACGAAGGCGTAATCGAGGAGCATATTCTCGAGATAAAGTTTGAAATGGAAAGGGACGGCTTCCAACTGAGGCCGATTGCTGTCTCTCGATTGGATCATCTCGGGGGAAAGTGGCGGGCGAAGTTTATGATCCACGACGGACACCATAGGACTGCGGCGCTAAAGAGACTGGAGTGTACGGCAATCATGGTGTCGATTTTCGACTATTCAGATCCCAGGATTAAGGTCTTCGATTATTACGACACGTCGATTCCCGTTTCTAAAGAGGAAGTGATAAGGCGTGCGACCTCGGGAATGGAGGTAACACCCAGGTACGATAAGCACTTCATTGATGTCAACGGGAAGCTTGAACCATTTCACGATAACGACCTGCTCGAACCCCGCTTGAGGACTCCGTTGTCAGAATTGACCTAGAGCAACTTTTCCTCACAATTTATTTATAGTTAAGCGTCTCCTTTTCACAAGCATTTTGGCTCTTGATGTAGCAGTAATACTTGCGGCCCTGGGGATAACAACTCTCGAACTGGTAGAGGCCGCTGCAGTCGCTCTGACATTGTACGGGGATTCCCGGAGGTACGAAGTGTTTGCTTATGTCGCCGTGGGCGTCGCCGTCGTACTCGCGCCCACTCTTTTGATAGGCCAAGCAATTGCCTTACTCCCGTTGGTAGCTATCAGGATAACTGGAGGGGGGCTGCTGCTGTACTTCGGATTGCGGTTGTTCCGAAGTGCTCGAAGATCCGTCCTCAGGGAACGCGGCGTAAAGGTCTCTGGTGCGAAAGAGCCCCTCGAGAAAGGAATTTTTTACACCGGATTCTCAGTCGGGGCGATCGAAGCTTTCGAAGCTTCGATCGTACTAATCGGACTGCTTCCGAATAACTACTCCTCCACCCTGATCGGGTTGATTGCCGGAGTTGCCATAGTCATTGCCTCGACTTTGGTCCTGCAAACTCAAGTAAGAAAGGTGAAACAGGCAAACATGAAAGTGATTGTGTCTGCGCTGTTACTTTCGTTTGCAGCGCTCTGGCTAGCTGAGACCGTCGCACCCGGCTTGAGTGATCTTGTTTTGGTTCCGCTGTTCCTTGCTTTTGCCTTGATAGTCCACTGGCTAGCTAACAGACCAACTTCTATTCCTATTCCTATAGTATCTGAAGGAAAGCAGTCGCCACCTGAATCCGAGATAAAATGATAAAATGAGCTGCTTTTGCTTTCAGATGCAGGTTCAACGGCCTAAGATTGCCCTAAATTGCAACAAAGTTTATAAGTGGGAGTGCACCCTATTAATACTTTCTGGAGATGGGTGAAGTAGATTGAGCATGGAAAACAGTCAAAATTTCTCGATGTTGAGAAAGCCTCAGGGAGCTGTACGCTGCCCGAGGTGTGGAAAGAGTAGTTTGGTACTGGATTCTAACACTGGAGAACAAGTTTGCACTAACTGTGGCTACGTGATCAAGGAGAACATTGAGGACACCGGGCCCGAGTGGAGGAACTTTGCCAAGGAGCAGGGAGAGGACGACAGGAGTCGAACGGGCTCCCCCACGAGTCTTGCCCTACACGACATGGGTCTCTCGACCGTGATTGGCCTGGAGAGTACCGATGCATCAGGTAATGCCCTCCAATCTTCTATGAAAAGCCAGCTGGAGAGGTTGCGCACTTGGGACCGGAGAAGCAAGGTTCACGATTCTGCTGACCGAAATCTAAGACAAGCTTTCAGCCAGCTGGACAGGCTGGCCGAGAAGATAAACGTCGGCGGTCCGGTGATCGAGAAAGCAGCTTACATCTATCGTAAGGCTATGGAGAAAAAGCTGATCAGGGGCCGTTCAATTACGTCTATGATAACGGCTTCGCTGTACGCTGCCCTCCGGGACACGGAGACTCCGAGGACCTTGAAGGACCTAGCTTCTGCAAGTGGTGTCAAGAAAAACGATCTCGCACAAAGCTATCGATTGATCCTGAAAGAAATGGATCTGCGTATGCCCGTCAGGAATCCCGCTAGGTACATCTCAAGGATTGGTAGCAAGGCAGGAGCCAGCGAAAGAACTCAGAGGCGGGCTCTCGAAATCCTGAGAAAAGCCCAGGAAACCGGTGGGTCTGCTGGAAAGGATCCAATGGGTCTAGCCGCCGCGGCCCTTTACGTCGCAAGCGTAATGGAAAACGAAGCAAAGACTCAGAAGGACTACGCACAGGCAGCCGGCGTGACCGAAGTCACGATCAGGAATCGGTACAAGACACTCAAAGAATCTCTGAAGATGTAGGGCGGTACACAGACAGCGAGCGGGTAGAGCTTTTTTGTCGTCTCTACCGCTCTGAACTCTCTGAAACTCTGTACTTCTCTGCCTGTCGATGAACTAGGTTCGTTCTTTTTCGAAGAAGATGATCAATTTGTATTTTTTTGTCGATCTATTAGGGCATTTAAGTGAATATTTCAATGGAACAGAAACGGAGTGCTTAATCTTTAGCCACGACGACGCGCTGATTCAGCCCGAGCTGCATGATGATAGCGATCTCTGAGAGAGATTCTATCCACTTCCCTAGCTTCACCAATCCGAGTAGAGTGATGGAAAAAGATTCTTCAGAGGGCCCGACGTGTGAAGTCTCTCCTGGGAAGCTTGAAAATCTCCGGATCAGCTTTCGAGAATCCAATGTATCGACTACGTCTTCGATCTGTATAGGGTCAGCCTCCAGACCAAACGTATTTCTCACCCGGCCAAGAAGCTCAGCAACAGCTGCCGGCTTTGATGCCAAGATATACAGAACCTCCACTTCGGTCAATTTAGCTGCGATTTCGCTTACCGCTCGTGGATCTAGTTCATCTGGTGCAAGGAGGTTTCCCACGGTGAGCTCAGCCAAGAAAATGTACCACTGGGAAGCCTCCTTTCCTTCGTCATTCGGATAAACTCTCCCTATTGAAAATATGTGATTTACCTATCTTCCATAGTCATTCACCCATTCTGGAGGTTGCACTGCTTTGGAGACTTGAAGCGCAACAGTACTTTCTAAAAAGCAAGTGCTGTCGATCTATGCCCTAATGGGTTGGAGGTTTTTCCTCATGTGGAATAGTTACCAATCTTTTTATAGACACGGGATAGCCTTCGTTTTGCCAACGTGAACGTTTTCGTCCTGAGGCATGGAGAAGCTGGAACTCACGTAACCATGCCGAGCAAGGATTTCGAGAGGCCCCTGACGGAGTCGGGTCGGGATGACATTGAATCCATCGCCACTTCCCTTCGAGGTTTGCAAGTCGGACTGGATCGAATCGCGACCAGCCCCCTGAAACGAGCGAAGGAGACTGCGGAAATTGTGGTGAGTGTTTACGAAGAGAACGCCCCAAAGCTCGAGTTATGGGAAGAGCTCCGTCCTGAAGGGAACAGGCAGGAGGCGATCCAGCGTCTTTCAAGGCTAAGACAGGACGCCGATATTCTACTCGTCGGACACGAACCTTTCTTGAGCTCTCTGGTAGGCGAATTAATTTCGGGAAGCCCGTCGGCTCGAATTTCGCTAAAGAAAGGGGGCATAGCCAAAATCCAGATCCTGTCGTTTGCCCCCAAACCCTCCGGTCAACTCAGGTGGCTTCTCACTCCAAGGCATCTGAAGAAAATGAGCGATTAGCATGTCATTCGCGAGCGATATTGTGTTGCAATAGAGGGGGGAGGGGGAAACGAAGGTCTCCGTTATCGATCTCGGATTCAACTCACTCAAGCTCGTGAGCTACAATGTGCTAGAGGACGACTCTTCCTTCGTAGCTTACGATCAGGAATCGGTCCCAGCAAGGCTGGGGGAGGGACTAAGCCAGACCGGTTTTCTGGGAAGCGAACCCATTAGAAGAGCAATCGAGGGTCTCAAGTTCTTCAGGGAGGTAAACGGCCTCTACGGAGTGCGCCACACGCTGCCGGTCGCCACGAGCGCGGTGAGGGAAGCGGCGAATCGCACACCCTTTCTGCGTCAGGTGACTGAGGAGACGGGTTTCAAATTCAGAGTTCTCTCCGGAAAGGAGGAGGCCCTCCTTTCGTACTCGGGTGCCGCGAGGGCTCTTGGCATCACCAACATCTTGTTCTTTGACATCGGGGGAGGTAGCCTTGAGTTTGTCTATAGTGACGGCCGGAGAATTCGAAATATTCTTTCACTGCCACTTGGCGGCCTGCGGCTAACTCAACTTTACGCAGATAGAGAAGGATCATTCAGAGAAAAGGCGTACGCTCGTATGGAGAAGAGGATAATGGATCTTCTCCCGTCGAGAGAGGAACTCGTCCTGAAAGATGACACGGTACTTGCAGGAGTTGGCGGGAACCTTCGCGCTCTGGCAAGGTGGGATCAAAAACTGCGGGACTATCCCTTCAACAAGATTCACAACTATTCTCTAAAGCGGGAATCTGTCGATGCAATGTGCAAAGAACTCTCCAAACTATCGGCGAGAGAAATAGCCGAGATTGACGTTATCGGAAAGGATCGAGCCGAAACTGTCTCTGCGGGCTCCCTAGTCGTTGACTGCATTATGAGGAAATTGAGTTTTAGGCGATTGCTCGTAAGCACCCACGGCTTGAGGGATGGAGCCCTTTCGGCTTTTCTCGAAGATCCTTTGGGTTATCATAAGGGGAAGATCGGGAAGATTCCACCCCGAACGGTAAGGTCGCCGCGAGAGAAAGAGTACGAGCTCGTCATCGGGAAATTTCTGGAAAGATTGGAAGAGACAGATCTGATCGAAGCGGGGGAGGACAACATAGTTCGTTTCGCAGTGAAATGCTTGATGGGGGAGGCTTCCTCCCTCAGGCCCGAATCCGTTTTTTCGTTGATGATGGATCAAGATTCTCCGCTGCCGCACAGGGACCAGCTCATTGGTTCTCTAGCGGTAGTCAAGCTTCGCAAAGCGAGGAGTGCCGACTGGCTCTACTCCCGATATCGATCCATGCTCAGGCAGGGGAGCGACAAGCTCATCGAAAAAATTGCTGCTATTTCCCGTTTTCTCGAAATCCTCATAAGGACGGAGTCCAAAATCATTGTTTCATTCTCTGATGCAGGGTCAAAGATCATCCTCAATATTACCTCCCGGACACCTGCGGAAAGATTTCCCCATAAGATATTAGGTGTCACCCTTAATCAGCTCGGAGACGAGCTCGATAGGTTTATCGAATACAAGATAAAGAATGTCGTAAGCCCCGTTGTAGACGTAACAGAAAGTGAAGGAGAGAAACAAGGAGTAGGAATCAGCCTTGAGGACGAGAAACCATACGGCAGCTGGTCCAGCAAGCAAAGGCGTTCTGATAGTAGTTGAAGGGATCGATGGATCCGGAAAATCCACTCAGCTCCATTTACTAGACAAGTGGTTGCGGAGCAAGGGGCTACTAGTTTTTACAACAGAGTGGAACTCTTCGGATGTTGTGAAGGAGATCACCTCAAAGGGAAAGAAGAAGGCTCTGCTCACTCCCACGACCTTCAGCCTGTTGCACGCGACCGACTTTGCCGATCGTTATGAAAGAAACATAGCTCCTCTGCTGCGCGCCGGTTACATCGTGCTCGCGGACAGGTACGTGTACACTGCTTTTGCCAGAGATGTCGTGCGGGGATGCAGTACCCACTGGGTCAGGAAAGTTTATGCTTTCGCTACAAAGCCGGATATCACATTCTACTTCAAGGTACCAATCGATGTCGCGATGAACCGAATTTTGGTGGGACGTCCTAAACTGAAGTACTATGAGGCCGGTATGGATTTGAATCTGAGCAACGATCCCTTCGACAGTTACAGAATATTCCAGAGCAGGATAATAGAACAGTACGAATCGATGTCTGAGCACGAGGCTTTCACAGTAATAGATGCGACTAAGGACATTGAAGAACAACAAGTGATCGTGCGGCAAAAAGTGACGAGCCTTTTGCCTAGATTGCTGACGAACCAGATGGAGGCATCCATGGTGCCCATGACCGCGATGTCTTCCCCGTCTTCTGCACATCAGGATGCAGTGCAGAATTGCTAGTTCACCAGACGAAGCCAAGGCCTCTTGAATTCTACGGGGAGGGAATCCCGTACCTGAAAGAGGTTTTCATCAAAGGCAGATTGATCGTGATAGAAGGCCCGGATGGCTCGGGCCGGAGCACCCAGATTCAGTCAATTACATCAAAACTGGAATCCGACGGTCACGCGGTCGTCAACACCGGTTTGAAACGTTCCGAGCTGATAGGCCGGGGTATATTGGAAGCAAAGCAGAGATTACCGTTGGGGAAAAAAACACTAACCTTATTCTACGCCGCTGATTTTGTCGAACAGCTGGAGCACAAGATAATCCCGGCACTTCAGGCGGGCTACGTGGTTCTCGCAGACAGGTACATATATACCCTGATCGCCCGCAGCATCGTCCGGGGGCTCAGCAGTCGCTGGTCACACGACCTGTACGGTTTTGCCCCCATCGCAGATCTTGTATTCTACCTCGACGTGGAACCAGATGAATTGTTCCACCGCGTCTTTCAAAAATACGGTGTGCTCGATTATTACGAATCCGGCGCGGACCTTGGACTATCCCCAGATCTCTACGATTCTTTCATTGCCTATCAAACTAGGATGGCAAAAGAATTCTCTCAGATGGCAAAGCAATACAGTATGATACGCGTCGACGGAAATAAGTCCATCGCCGAAGTAAATGTCGGTCTTCAAGAAAAAATTGATAGTTTCCTCAATGCCTCGTGAGTTCGAGCTCCATCGATTCTATTCTCTGAGTGAGGAACATTTTCACCGACTCTAACTTTTCTTCTGAGCTAGGATCAGATCTGATGGTTTCTTCTATAACCGCCAAATTTTTCTTGCGATTTTCAAGCTGCGAAGCCACCTTTGCCGATTTTTTGACCGGTTTCATAGCACAGATCCCGGTCCCCTTCTCTTAAACGCAATTTCTTAATATTCCATATAGTCATAATTATAATAAATAGAAATTTGAGGCCTGGACATCGAAGGTATGAGTAAAATCCTTCAATTACTGAAAAGTTATCGCAAAGCAAACACTGAACTTTTCTCAAGGTTAGAGAAATTTCAGAATAACCCAACTCCTAACGAAGTTCACGATCTCAGGACGAGCCTTCGAAGGTTGGAGGCGATAATCGATGTTCTTCCTAAAGGCGTGCGAAAGAGAAAAAAAGTCAAAGCATATCTTTCGGCGTGCAGAAAACTGTTCAGATCGACAACTGCGGTCAGGGACATTGACGTTGTATACCAGAACGTTCAGGGCCATTCGAACTCACCAAAGGTTCTAGTGGCTATTTCGACCATTCAACTGGAGAGGAATCAGCAGGTCTCGAACAGTCTTCAGCTTGCGGAATCTGTCCGTAAGATGAAGTCTCCAAAGATTAGGAAGAGCGCCCTGTCCTCCAAGGAGATTTCGAAACGGAGCGACAAGATCGTCCAAAAGCTCTTGGCAAAACTGCAAGAGGAACTTCCTGTGGTGATCGGCGATTTCAGAAGGATCAGGGAGCTCCACGACATGCGAAAAGAATGCAAGAAGCTGCGGTACACGCTGGAATTATTTCCGTCGGAGGATAATGCCAGGTTGACCGGATTGATGAAGGACTGGCAGTCTCTTCTGGGAGCTATCAGAGATATTGATATAACCCAACAGTTCGCGGAGGAAAAGGGTCTCTTGGAGGATCTCGAAGAGGTTCTGATGAGCCTGAGGATTTCTCGTGACAAAATGTTAGGAACGTTTAGAAGTACCGCAAAGCTCGAAGAACAAATCGTTCCCGCTAAATTGGGGGGCTAGTTTTTTCTTTTTCTCCCTTCAGCTCCAACGCTGGGAGACTATTTTGGCGACATTATTCTAATTACGTCAACTATTTAGAAAGAAGCCAAGAAAATAATTTATCGAATAACAAGGAAATCCACATGAGTTGGCGGGGAAATCTTAAGTCAACCATGGATAGGATTCAGATTAGCGGAAGTAGATATTCCGCATCTGACAGTCCTACCGGAGGCATGTTTGAGATTTCACCTCTTTTGAATCAGATTGGAAACAGAGATGTTGTGGTGGACGCTTGTCTGCCACCACAGCTCGCCAACGATTTGAGGCGAAACAACGTAAACGCAATTTGGGTACCAGCGATTCTCGGCGACGGCGCAAGCGACGGAGAAATCGAGCGGCAACTCTTGGTTGGCCGCTGGAATCAGGAATGGGCAAAGGGAGATAGAGAAAAGGTGTTGCTTACGAGGGATGTAGAATTTTACAAGAGAATTCGCGGAAGGGCAATACTGGTGAGTTATCGTGTTTCTCACTCGGCTGCGAGAAGAATTTCTTCGAACGTGGCTATCCGGAGAGAGCTCAAAAGGATCAGAGACTATAAGACTGCCTAAAAATTACAGATAATTTTCCATGTTTTCATTCAGGCCAATTGTTTTCTATTTAGACTATAGAACATTTCTATAGAAATTTCAAGGGCCTAGCTTTCTGATGTAGCATCGATTAAAAACAACTTTACCTCATATTAATTCTATATATATCAATATAGAAACCGTATTCTATTTTCGATGTAAATATTTGCAGAATAAATGACCTAATTTTGTGCTTACTAATGGTTGGAACTCACATTCCTAGAAGGAAATATGGCCAAAAGAACGCTCTCGCAAGAGGCGCCATGATTGGCATTGTCGTTATCGTGATAATCGTTATCATAGTTGGAGCCTATGTTGCCGTCTCCAGCACTACAAAAACTACTACGAGCACGAGCTCGGTTACTACAACGGCCCCACCATCATCATCAACATCTCCGTCTACCTCGATCGTCTCCTCTGTATCCTCATCAACGACAACCACGACGGGCTGTTCAGTACCTGCAACAATGGTATCAACATCATCCTCGAATTCCTCGTCTACTGTTTCATTAGCCACTTCTCTGCCAAGCGAGACGATATCGGAAGCAGGATCTTCATTGCTCTATCCGCTCTTCGAAGCCTGGACTCCTAACTTTACTGCCACGTACCCCTCAATAAAGCTCAACACCGCAGCTGGGGGAAGTGGTGCTGGCCAAGAGGGGGCTGAAAAGGGAACACTACAAATCGGAGCTTCCGACGCTTATCTCTCGAATGCCCTTGAAACGGAGTATCCGAACGTGCTCAACATTCCTGTTGCAATCTCTGCCCAACAAATAAATTACAACCTGCCAAGCATCCCAGCCAACGATCATCTGAATTTCTCGGGCCCAGTCCTGGCAGGAATTTACAATGGCTCGATAACCACGTGGAACGACCCTGCCATAGCCGCGCTACAATCGCCTTCGATTGCTGCCATGTTACCGGATCAAACAATCATTCCTCTTCACAGGTCCGATGGAAGCGGTGATACCTTCATCTTCACGCAGTATCTTTCGTTCACTAATCCTTGGTGGGCTTCTAATGTCGGTTGCGCTACTACTGTAAGCTGGCCATCTGTGGCAGCAGCAGAAGGGGAAATGGGAAATTCAGGTATGGTTAGCGCCGCTAATGCAACCAAATACTCCATCGCATATATCGGAGTTAGCTACCTGAAAGAAGCGGTTAGCGAAAACTTAGGATACGGGTACCTTGAAAACAAGGCAGGAAACTTCGTCAATATCAGTCAAACAAACATTCAGGCAGCGGTAACTCAGATGTACCCATTGACACCGGCCGACGAAAGAATTTCCCTGGTCAATGCCCCCGGCAGCAATTCATACCCCATCATCAACTATGAGTACGCTTTGGTCCAACAAAACCAGACCGTAACAGGGATGGCTCTCTCCTTAAGGACGCTTCTCTCGTGGGCGATCTCCCCGCAGTACGGCAACTCTCCATACTATCTGGACAAGGTAAACTTCGTCGCGCTCCCGCCCTCCGTCGCGGCGCTCAGTCAGGCTCAGATAAATGAGATCACGGGACCCTAATTGACAAATGTCTAGAGCTCACGCATCTGACCGTATTTACAAATACGTTACAGCACTGCTAAGCGGCAGTGCCCTCCTCTTCATTTTTTTAATTTTAATCGTTCTGGTGAAGTATAGCTATCCTTCTCTAATTGTAAACGGTCTAAGATTCTTCACAACCACCATTTGGAATCCGGCTCTCGGATCAATTATCGTTTCTAAAGACGGATTCCAAATAATGCAGGGTTCGTCCTACGGCCTTCTCGTTTACTTGGAGGGAACTCTCGTTACCTCGGGGCTAGCAATTTTGTTCGGTGTCCCCGTAAGCATAGCGATCGCGATCTTTCTCACGCAGATTGCCCCTAAACGAGTGAGACCTCCCATCTCGTTCCTAGTGGAGCTTCTGGCGGGGATTCCCAGCGTCGTCTATGGTTTTTGGGGCATTATAGTCCTCGGCCCGCTCCTACTCAACAGCGTGGAACCATTCTTGGCTTCTCACCTCGGCTTCATCCCCGGCTTCGGCGGTCACGTTTACAGTTACGGATTGCTCGCTTCAGGATTAATTTTAGCTCTCATGATTGTGCCGATTGTCGCCTCGATTTCTAGGGATGTCATGGTCCAAGCTCCTTTGGAATTGAGAGAAGGGGCGAAGGCTTTGGGGTTAACGGACTGGGAAGTGACTAGGAAAGTGGTGCTGCCGTACGCCAAAACGGGAGTAATCGGTGCCGTAATATTAGGACTAGGAAGAGCTTTAGGAGAGACGATGGCGGTGGCCCTGGTTTCGGGTGCCGCGAACATTCCTATTCACTCTCTCTATTCACCCGTTAACACTCTCGCGGCATTCATGGCGCTTTCACTGGATAGTGCATTCACTGATCCGACGAATCAATACGTCTACGCCCTAATTGAACTTGCAATTGTATTGCTTGTTATTACAATGCTTGTGAACATTTTAGCTCGTGCCCTCGTTAAGCAAGGGTTCATTAGCAGTTCAGAAGGAGTGGTGAGAGTCTGAGCATGAGTGACGAAAACCAACCTGGGGTTGGCTTCGGCGCCCTAAATAGCCAACAACAAACTGTTAGAGTTCCGTGGTATCAACAGCGCATCACTGGGTCGTACCGTCGGCGGCAGATTTGGGACAAAGCAATCAAGGTGCTCGTAGTTGCGGCCGTTCTGGTAGTTCTAGTTCCTTTGCTCGACCTTCTGTACATGTTTGCGTACAAAGGATTGATTTTAATTAGGATATCCGACCTTACCCAGACAACTGCCGCAGGAGTTGGACTAGGGGCAGGCGGCGGAATCTTGAATGCCATCACGGGAAGCCTGCTCCTCCTCGCCCTCTCGGCGGCCATCGCCGTCCCGCTTGGCATCTTTTCTGGGGTCTACATGGCGGAATTCGCTGGAGAACACAGCCGATACGCCAGCCTGGTTAGATTCGTTTCAGACGTTCTGGCTGGAGTTCCTTCGATCGTCTTGGGATACGTAGGATTCTTACTTTTTGTGCTGTACGCCGGGTGGGGGTACTCTGCTCTCGCGGGCGCAGTTACCCTGTCAATTCTGATGCTGCCCTACATACTGAGGACCACTGAGCTATCCATTAGGAGAGTTCCAGATTCCATTCGGGAAGGGGCGATCGCATTGGGAAGTACCAAAACTTCTATGATCAATCGCCTGACGCTCAAGTTCGCACTACCTGGAATCATCACCGGGGTCATGCTGGCAGTCAGCATTTCGTTCAGCGAAACCGCGCCACTCCTGTACACAGCGCTCTTTTCGAACTATAACCCGTCCGCGTTGCTGCACCAACCTATAGGATACATAACCGGCATCGTGTGGACATTTTCCCAGCAGCCGGGAACGGCGGCTAAAGACTTGGCCTATATTGCTTCGTTCGTGCTCCTATCTTTCGTATTTCTGGTGAACTTATTCGCCAGAGTCGTCTTGAAGAGATTTTCCAAAATTTAAAAGTGATGAATTGAAAGAATGCCCACGGATCAGCAATTGGCCCAGGAAGACATTGCCACCCAGGAGGTCGCAACCCAGAGCGGAAGCATGCGATCGGATGGCGGTGCCGGGTTTTCGATCAGAGATCTAAATGTTTACTACAGACATCTACATGTCCTAAAAGGACTTAATTTAGATATCGAGCCCCGAAAGATTACGGTTTTCATGGGACCTTCGGGGTGCGGAAAATCAACTCTGGTAAGGGTCCTGAATAGAATGAATGACCAGGTGGACGGCTTTAGGCATACCGGTCAAGTCCTCCTTGATGGCAAGGACATTTACGATCGCGATGTAGATCCAGTTCTTCTGAAAACCAAAGTAGGGATGGTATTTCAAAAGCCAAATCCGTTCCCAATTTCGATTTACGATAACGTCGCCTTCGGACCTAAGATTCACAAGACGTACAAATCGAAAGAACAGCTCGACGACATAGTACGACAGAGTTTGGAAAAAGCTGCGCTCTGGGAAGAAGTAAAGGACAGATTAAAGACAAATGCGATGAGTTTGTCCGGGGGTCAACAACAGCGATTGTGCATTGCGAGAGCGATTGCGACCACGCCTGAAGTGATATTGTTTGACGAACCTGCCTCGGCGCTTGATCCGGGCTCAACTGCAAAGGTGGAGGAACTCATGGTAGCTCTGAAAAGGATCTACACCGTGGTTCTAGTTACGCACAATATGCAGCAGGCAGCAAGGGTAGCAAACAAGGTGGTGTTCTTATACAAGGGAGATATCGTTGAAGTTGGGGAACCTCCCGGGATGTTTGAGAATCCCAAGAGCGAGTTAACTGAGAAATATATAAGCGGCCACCTAGTCTGACAGCGAGTTTTCCCACCATTGGCGCGCCTAATTGAGATTGGCCTAGAGAGGGTCTCCGATATCCTCCTGGAGATGGCGATTCTTTCTGAAAAATCGGTTTCCGCGTCGATCGAGGCGTACGCTACCGGCAAGCTAGAAACTGCTGAAATTCACTCTTGGTCTGAAGAGATCAGACAGCTTCAGGACGATGTAAGCGAATTAGCGGTCGACATCATCGCGCGATACCAGCCGGTCGCTTCCGATCTTCGATTCATCAAGGCCGCGATGGACATAGCTTACGGATTCTCGAGGTTCGGCAGGTACGCGTACGATATCGCGGAGGTTTTGGAGCTCTGTGGGGATTTGACCAGCTGCGACAAGAGCACTGTTGAGCTAACGGCAAAGACAACGAAAGAAATGATACGGATGAGCGTCGACGCGTTCGCGAACAGAGACATCGAGCTTGCAAAAAATGTTCAGAAGCTTGACGACTTTGTGGATGACAAATTGAGAGAGACGATCGACAGAGTAGTACATGGCAAATATCAAAATATCAGGTGCGCAATATCCGAAGCTCTCATCATGAGATACCTAGAGCGAATTTCGGACCATTCATCGTACATTGGGGAGTCGGTGATCTACATAGTAACCGGTGAAAATTCGCCGAGAAAATGAAACAGTCGCGCAGGTAAGGGAGAGAATACCTATTTCGCCGGTACGGCCGGTGTTATTTCTTTCCAGAAAATCTGCTTCCCGGATGTTTGAACAGTATCATTGCACGCGTGCAAATCCAAGTAATTGCCAGCGCATTTTTCCACTCCGTGGACCGGGCAGGTGTGAAAGCCAAACTCAACTTTTGGTTTCGCAGACTCCAGCGGTCTCATAACTCTTTTTCGGTTTGAAGGTTCCTTATTGTCCTTTTTCTTTCTCAGAACTACCATGGTCTCTTTAAATCGGAAGTGTTTCTGCGTCTTGCTCATCGACGCCATCCGGTTGGCCAGTAAGGCGCTGCCTGAAACAATAAAGAAGGCGACCGGGATGACAAGAAAACCGAACTGGAAGCCAAACGGCTTCAGCGAGTTTTCGACCAGCAAAAGACCTAGGTTGACATCCAGGTAAAGGCAGCTCAGAATGAAAAGGTCGTACCAGAAGATCCTCATCGACTCGTCATCTTTTTGATTGATTTACGTTTGCAGCATGGCCAATTATTCATTTTGTAT
>JASHPQ010000276.1 GCA_030037995.1 Nitrososphaerales archaeon
TCCACTTTCCCGCTCAGTATCAAATTCGACAGAGTAAACCAGCGTTTAACTTCACGAAGGTAGTTTTCTATGATGTGGACATCGCTTCGCAAAGCGAGGATCTGGCCTCACTTTTCTGAGGAATAAGAGTTTCTGATTTAGAGCGTTCGGCTAAATTATACACGAGAACGTAGATAGTGAGAAGAGGTAGGGGCACACACATTTGAGGTTAAGGAGAATCACAGAAAATACTGCGGGGATGTAGATTACTCATTCGCTGAGAAGTGGATTTTCCGTGAAGAGGTTCTTCCAATCCAGCTCTTAGAGATAACAGATCTTTCTAAGGGCAGAACTACTTGCAATTCTTCATCTTAATTGCTAAAGCACGCACGCGCGTGGAATGCCTCCTAGGGGGGCCTCGGGCTACTCCATCCGAGCAATTGCTTAAAGTTTCTGAGACAGTTTTTGGGTATTCCATGCTTGGCACTTGGGGTCTGCGCCGTACAGACCCAACGATTCTTCTCCTATGGCAAATCTAACAGGACGCGCTATAGAATAAGTGCAATTAATGGACTCCTTCTAAGTATATAGACGGGTCTCCTTTCTACATACTGAATTATCGTAAATACAGCTTGCCAAATTAGCAAAAGTCCAAACCGCAAGTCCTCGTAGTAGCGCGAGCGAAGTGAAGAACTAAGCTTGTTCCACATTGTTTCTTCCTCAGAGTCCCTGCATCTTTTCTTTGCGAACTGGACTCAATTTTTGAAAGTATCTATCCGCTGTTTATGAAGAGAGATTCTTTTCTCTAGATCTTCCTTAGAAGTACGGTACTTTGCTTCTGCACTCGCATTTGAAAACCTCTTCTCGCTTAGGAATCTCCTAGCGTCGTCTAAAGGCGGGCTTAAGAGGATTTGAATTGAGGCAGGATGGATTTTGCGAATTTTTCCAAGGGTTCGTTCCCTCTTTCCTGAAACTCAATTACAATTTGTTTCGCGCCCGCCTTTCGATACTCCTCGATTCTCTCTACGATCGCAGAGGCGGATCCGGAGACCAGAAACTGTAAAGCGAGCTCATCTGATACCGAATTTTCAGCGTCACTAATCAGCTGATCGGCCCTGTCATCCACGAGCATCTGCTGATAGGGAACCAGCGTCTGCGAGGGCCTGAAGCCGATGAATTTCAGAGTGTGGATCTCCGCGAGGAGAGCTTTCTTTGTGTTACTGATTGCCTCCCGAAGCTTCTGACTTGTGTCAGCGAATGAAAGAAAGATCCACGCGATTGGCTCGAAATCGCGGTTTTGAAGATTCTTTGCGGACCTGAAGCTCTTCACGAGTTTCAGCCGTTTAGCATAGGTCTCCGGAGTGTTGATCCAAGGAATCCAGCCATCGCCGAACTCCCCCGCGACGCGAAGGCCGTTCCTCCCTCCCAGCGCCCCCACGATAATCTTGGGGGAGAATTTTGTCTTCACATCCAGCCATGCATTTTTCAGACGAAAATGATTTCCTTGGAATGAAACGGGGTTCTTCCTCTCGGAACTCCAGAGCAGTCTAATCACCTGGATCGCTTCCGCGAGACGCTCCGCTCTAACTTTTGGCGGGTCGAACGAAAGCCCGAAAGGAGTAAGATTCATTGCCTCTCCCGCTCCTATCCCAAGAGAAACTCTACCTCCAGTGATTTCGGAGAGCGTGGCGACAGTCTGAGCAGTCCTTGCGGGGTGCATGCGCTGGGTATCGGTTACGGAGGTAGAGAATTGTATCCTCGCAGTTTGCACGCCGATCGCTCCGATAGTAGTCCAGGGCTCCACCTTCGATCCGCCCGTGTCAATCAGGTGGTCCACTGCCCACAGAGAGTCAAAGCCCAGCTTTTCGCACTTGATTCCCAGTTGGATTGATTCGTTCGGAGGGACGAAATCAATCGTGGTTCCGACCTTCAGAGTTTCTGTCATGTTACAACGCAGTTCGAACTTTTGAACAAATTAATGATTCGAAGACATACGATTGCGAGTGCAAGTCTACGGATTCAAAAAACCCACGTTGGTAAAGTACCGGGGATGATCGAAGGAAAACAAAACTGGGACTCTAGTCTAGACTAAAAGACGCATAAGCTTCCTGAGCTGCTGCGGGACAAAATGTTCCAAGTATCGCTCGTCCTCTTCGGTCAAAAGCCCAAACCCCCGGACGCAGACAAGAAGGATAACGCCACCAATTAGAATGTAGGGGATCAACGTCATGGCGTTATCTGATACAAATTTGGACAGCGAAAACAGCACGCCAAACAGGATGAAGGAAATTATGATCACTTTCCCATAGAAGTCCACATCAAAAACATCTCGGAAGTATTTTCTTGTCAAGTAAACGGCCATCAGGGCTCCTGCAATATCTACTAGGATTCGGCTGGTAGTAGCCCCGAGCAAACCCAAGTAGGGTACCATCAACTCCGACAGCGTGACATCCAGAATTACTGTTGCGATCCCAATCAGCATCACCTGCACCGTTTTTCCGGTAGAAAGCAGGAGCGAAGTGGGTATCCCCTGCACCGCCACGAAGATAAAGAAAATACACATCAGTTGCAGCGAGAGATTCGCCATAAGGTAACTGGAGCCCCCTCCAGAAAACAGATCAATCATTTGCGTGGAAAGAGCTGCAAGAGCGAAGGATACCGGGATGAGCGCAAGGATCGAGTATCTAAAGGCGAGTCTCAGGCCGTCGGACAGCTTCCTGTGATCATCTGCATCCGACGATGTCTCTGGGAAGAAGGCAGTATTTAGCGGCGCAAAGAACACTACCCCCAGTCCACCAGAGATAGCAATTGCGACATTGTAGGCTCCCAGCTGCGCCTCACTGAGGATCCCTCCGACCACCATCGGATCTGCAATCCCCGTAGCCACAGTAACGATGCCTGCGATGCCGAGAGGGAGGGAGTACCGGAGAATCTGTGAGAACTTCTGCTCATCCATCCTCGAGGAACTCTCAAACTCGAGACCCCGCCGAGTAATCGCAAGGGACCAAAAGCAAATCACGCCTCCATAAATGACCCATGCCACAATTGGTATGATTACACTGTTGAACACAAGCAGTCCCAGTACAGTGATACAAACCATCGCTGTACCTGCGCTCATCAGAATCTTGGCGAGAGCCTCGTACTTTTTCATCCCTTGGACAAGCCCTTGAAAGATCCCGGAAATAGTGCCAGTGAAAAGCCAGCCCCCAGAAGCCGCGAAGATCCAGGCTGAGCTAGTGCTCTTTGTAAAATACAGGGAAATGGACGGAGCTACCACTACGAGCACTATAGTTGCGATGGAGGCGAAAACTAGCGAAAGAATCAAGATCGATCGAGAAACAGCTCTTGATTCCCGTTCGTCATAAGCGAGGAAGGCAACGAATCTTGTGGCAGCAATTTGCAGTCCGAAGGAGGCGACAGAGGAACCGATCATCGTCACCAGGACGACTGCCGTGTAGAGGCCGAACTCTGAGGGAGACAGCAAACGAGTTAGCAATGCTAGAAATATAGTGCT
>JASHPQ010000277.1 GCA_030037995.1 Nitrososphaerales archaeon
TTTAACTCTCACGTTGTTTCCGGGACCGCCACACCGGATCAAAAGCCCTGGTTGAAGGATATCTTTGGAAACTTCGATCGAATAGCTGATCTTGGCAGAGATCTAAGCATCCTGTTCCGTGTCGTCGGAATAAAGCTGGAGAAGCAAAGAACGCTGACTTTGAAACGTGTCATTCGCTAAACTAGTTTTATCATAAAACTATTTCATCAATCAATCAATTTATAAGATAATAATTACACAATGATCTTAAACCTGTTGCGATCAGCTTTGTGCGACAAAAAATCGTGAGTGAAACCGAAGAAGGCATCTATTTCGATTTGAGTAATAACTTAGAACGTGAAAAAGAAGACTCGGTATCTGAGAGAATCGCTGACCTAATCTGGGAGATCTGGCGGGTTTCCAAAGCCGCATCTCACCCTGTTAGAGACGGCGAAGTGACCCCCGAGCAGTACTGGATTCTGCGATTTCTAGACTCGAGCGGCCCGCAGCGCGTGAAGGACATTGCCACCTACATCGGGACGACGGCCAGTCCCGTGACCATTTCGGTCAAGCGACTGGAGAGACAGAATCTGGTAAAGCGGGAACGGAGCTCAAAGGACGAACGCGTCGTAACCGTCCAGCTGACGAAGGAGGGAAAGGAACGCTTCGAAATGTGGAGGCTTCGGAGGAGGGAGGCGATCTCTGGAGTCTTCGAGTCGTTGAATCAAAAAGAGAAGGCATCTCTGCTCGGACTGTTGCAGAAGGTCTCGCTATCTAACAATTAATTTTTGATGGAGCGTAAATTTTCAGGAATGTATGCGATTGAAGCAAACAAGTTAACTAAATCGTTCGGGAAGGGATTTCTCGCCGTCAAGGGAATCAGCTTTAGTGTCGAGGAGGGTGAAGTCTTTGGAATGCTGGGGCCCAACGGCGCCGGAAAGACTACGACCATCAGGATGATCATCACTCTCACAAAACCTACCTCGGGTACAATTTCGCTGCTCGGGGTCGACGCAGTCAAGCACCCGGGGCAGATCAGGCAGATGATCGGATACGTCCCACAGGCAGTGTCGGTGGATGGAGATCTGACCGCGTATGAAAATCTCCTGATCTATTCGAAGCTCTTCCACGTTGAACGGAGCCTGAGGAAAAAGAGAATCGATGAGGCCCTCGAATATATGGATCTAAGCGATAGGACGAACGACCTTGTAAAGCACTATTCGGGAGGCATGATGCGCAGGCTGGAAATCGCGCAATCTCTCGTGAATCGCCCGAAGGTCCTCTTTTTGGATGAGCCGAGTATCGGGCTCGATCCAAATTCAAAGAGGCAGGGATGGAAGTACGTGAAGAACCTGAACAGGGAGTTCGGTGTAACGATCTTCATCACGACTCACGACATGCTGGAAGCAGACGAACTCTGCGACAGAATAGCGATCATGAATCGTGGGGACATTGCCATAATGGGCTCACCGACCGAGCTCAAGAACTCGGTGGGAGGCGACATGATAATCGCAAAGACTAGCGCGCAGCCCGCGAACATTCTGCTGCCGCGGGAGCTGGGGTTCATCGTGAGCTCGGATAACTCCGAGATCAGGATTCAGACTCCCATCGCCGCGGAGCTCGCGCTGCCCAGGATTATGGAGTATTTTTCAAAGACTGGCGCTACCATCGATTCAATCTCGATAAGCAAGCCAAACTTGGATGATGTATTCACAAAGTACGCGAGGGGCAACCTGAAGGAAGACCAGGAAGGAATGTTCAGTGAAGCTAGGGTGGCCCGCCGTAGCTTCCAGAGACACTCGGGTTAAAGTGGTGAGGAAAGGACAATGTCAACGATATTTTCCTCGATTCACAACCAGGTCGAGAGTGCGCTCACGATCGCTGAGATGGAAGCTAGAAAGATAAAACACGATTCAACGGAGATGTGGTCGAGAGCAATCCAGCCAGCGCTGTGGCTTCTGATCTTCGGGGAGGTGTTCAGCCAAATCAGGGCGGGATTGGCCCCGACGGGATTCACGTATCTGCAGTACATCGCTCCGGGCATTCTGGCACAGTCAGTGCTGTTCATAGCGATCTTCTATGGCATCACGGTCGTATGGGAGCGGGACGTCGGACTACTGACAAAGCTAATGTCAACACCGTCGACTCGGACGTCGATTATCGTCGGAAAGTCTCTCGCCTCGGGCGTAAGAGGGATCTTTCAGGCATTCGTCATCTTCGCTCTGGCGCTAATTCTGGGGGTGACGATGAATTTCACACCCCTGAGCATCATCGCTGCGGTTTCCGTGACGGTGCTGTTCGCAATGTGCTTTTCCTGCCTGTCCATGTTCATAGCCTCTCTACTCAGGACGCGGGACAGGATGATGGGCATCGGTCAGGCGATCACGATCCCACTTTTTTTTGCGAGCAGCGCGATCTACCCACTGTCACTAATGCCGAGCTGGCTGCGCGTGATCGCCGTGGTAAATCCACTGACCTATGTCGTGGACGCTCTGAGGGCGATTCTCCTCCCCGGCTATCAGGCGAACCTGCCTCTGGACATCTTTGCGTTGATCTTCGCGACACTGCTTTTCACTACGCTCGCGTCGATCTCCATCAAGCGGCTGATCGATTAAAGTAAGGAAAAACCCAGAGGATCGCTCTAACAAAGGATCCTTTGTAATCCGCGGGGCACTTTTTGCAGAAATAACGAGAAAATCTGCGCGAAGGAGCAAGGGAGAATGTCATCCGAGGTACTACTGAAAACGATCTCTAAAAAGTTCGGGGGATTTCATTGATGTTCGAAGATATTGCGGTGGAGTAATTGCTGGTGTCAACCGGGCTAAAATCTTGACAGGTGAGATTCCAAGCGCGAGCTTGCTTTAGTAATTAGCCTAGGGCCCCCTCGGAGGCAACGCATGCGGGGGCGAGCAATAGTAATTTGATGGATTCCTTAGATCTGTCAGCTATTGTTTGTAGTGCCCTTTGATTCATATAGCAAATTTCCCCGCGATCGCGCAATTTTCCGTACAGTAGAGCTTGGAACGAGCTGATGTTGCTCTCCCCCCACGCGGGTAAATCCGTGGACTTAATTTGCTGCTGTTGCCAGATGCTGAAATCCTAAAGATGATTCATTTTAAGATCGCAATACAAAGTGCTCTAACTGCTTGCATCAAGCTGGCTCGCATCTTCCGTGGCAGTCTTTTCCATAGCAGATTTCGCCGGTCCCTTTGCGAACATTCCCAGAGCGCCGAGCTCCATCTCCGCGTGATAGTTGATTGCGGTGCCGGACTGATTTGGCACGAAACTCATTGTAATTTTGCTGCCCTTCCCGTCACCTTCGAGCGTGTTAATTTCAATTTGTTTCTCAGCACGATTTATCGTCATCTTATTTTGCGAGACGATTTTTCTCCTCATCATTTCCATCTGCTGTTCGAAAGTTAGCGTGTCCCCTTCCCGTGTCTTAACCGTGACCGACTTCATAAAGTCCGGGTGTACTTTCGGCAGATTTTCCGGATGTGAGAAATATTCGATGACCTTCTCAACAGGGGCTTTCGTCTGAGTTGAAATGTCCCATTTGGTGACCATACCATTTGTCTTCCATGAGGACGCAGTTATTTAAGTGAAAATCGCTCTCTTTGGGCTTTCATTCTTTTACTGGGCAGTGGGAGGGGTCAACATGGAACACCCTTCTAAGCTAAACAGAGCTTGAAATAACCTCTGTTTGGGGCAAGTCAATGGAAATGCTATTGCATGCGAGGCGCGCTAGACCGACGCCGCGTACTTTTTGCTTTCCCCATCGGTCGCCTTGCGCTTTATAAGTGCCTGCGCGGACGCCAGTCTGGCGATGGGGACCCGGTAAGGCGAGCAAGAAGTGTAGTTCACGCCTACCTCGTTGATGAAAAACTCGATGCTTTCAGGATCCCCGCCGGTCTCTCCGCAAACTCCAACTTCCAGCTTGGGGTTCTGCAGCCTCCCGTCTTCGGTCGCGATCTTCATCAAGCGGCCCACTCCTTGCTTGTCCACGACCTCGAAGGGGTTGTTGGGGAGGATCTTTTCTTCGACGTACTTCACGAGGAACTTCCCCTCGGCGTCGTCGCGGGACATTCCGAAGGTCATCTGGGTCAGGTCGTTCGTACCGAAGGAGAAAAAGTCGGAGTACTTTGCAATCTCTCCCGCCGTGACCGCCGCCCTGGGCGTTTCGATCATTGTTCCCACCGGCGAATCCGGCAGGATCCTCTTGATCAGCTCTCGAAGCCGGGAAAGCTCCTTCGCTTCGGAAGTCAGAGGCAGCATGATCTCCGCCTGCACCTCGATACCCTTCGCCTCCACCGCGACCTTGGCTTCCGCGATGGCCTGCGCCTGCATCTCGTAGATCTCCGGATACGTCATCCCGAGCCGGATCCCCCTGTGGCCGAGCATGGGATTGTCCTCCTTGAGACTGGGCAGTTTCTTGGCAATGAGATCGCCTAACTCCGGACTCGCGGGCGCGTGCAGGAATTCGTGCTGTGGCAGATCGAGCAACCTGATCACTACCGGCCGTCCCTTCGCTGCTAGGAAGATGTCGTAGAAATCTCTCTTTTGGAATTCCTTCAATTTTTCGAGCCATTTTTTCCGCTCCTCCGTGCTCGAAGAAATAATCATTCGCTGGACGTACGGCAGCCGGATCTTCGCATTGAACATGCGCTCCGTGCGCACCAGCCCAAAGCCCTCCGCCTTGAACTCGATTGCCTTCGCGACCATCTGCGGTGTATCCGCGTTCGCCCAGACGCCGGTCTTTCGGAACCTGTCTGCGAGAGTTAGAAACCTGTCGAGGTCTGCGGAGATCTGCGCATCCACGAGCGGGGCAGCGCCCAAAATCACGTCGCCGGTCGCGCCGTCGATCGTAAGGATGTCTCCTTCGCTGATCATTACATCTCCCGCCTGGGCACGGTTCTCGAGGATTACGAGGGACTCCGCTCCCACGACCGCCGGCTTGCCCATCCCTCTCGCCACCACTGCGGCGTGGCAGGTCTTGCCGCCCCGCTGCGTCAGCACGCCCTGACTGGCGATCATCCCGTGGATGTCTTCTGGAGCAGTTTCCCTGCGCACCAAAATGACGCTCTCTCCTAGCTTTCCGAGCTCGGCGGCTTTGTTTGTGTCAAAGACCGCTTTCCCGACCGCCGCGCCGGGACTCGCCGCAATTCCCCGGACGAGAACGTCAATATGCGCCTCCGGATCTATATGCTTGTGAAGCACCTGATCCAGCTGGGCAGGTTCGACCCGCATTATGGCCTCTTCCTCCGTGATCATCCGATCGCTCACAAAATCCAGAGCAATTTTCACCGCCGCCTGGGCGGTTCTCTTTCCGGTCCTCGTCTGCAGCATCCAGAGTTTGCCATTCTCGACGGTAAATTCAAAATCCTGCATGTCCTTGTAATGTCTCTCCAGCAAACCGCCGATTCTGGAGAGCTGCGCGTAGAGATCGGGCATCCTCTCCTCGATCTCTTCAATTGAGTACGGAGTCCTGGCCCCGGAGACTACGTCTTCCCCCTGGGCGTTGATCAAAAATTCTGCAAACAGCTTTTTCTCCCCGGTGCTCGGGTTTCTCGTAAATCCGACGCCTGACCCCGAATTGTCGCCGGTATTGCCGAAGACCATGGTGATGATACCCACGGCTGTTCCCATACTGTCGTCGATCTTGTAAAATCGACGGTACTCGACCGCCCGCTTCCCGTTCCACGATTGTAGCACGGCTTCGACAGCGCGACGCAGTTGCTCCTTAGGATCGGAGGGGAATTCCTTTCCGGTCTCCTCTTTGAAAAGTTGCTTGAACTCGTTAACCAGATCCTTCATGTCTAGAGCGTTGAGCTCTACGTCGCTTTCGACCCCTTTGGCTGCTTTTTTCTTGTCAATCAGACCTTCGAATTTCTTGCTATCGATTCGCTCCACTATTTTTCCATACATCTGAATAAAGCGGCGGTAAGCGTCGTAAGCAAATCTCTCGTTGTTTGTGGAAGATTCCAGAAACTGCACCACCTCGTCGTTCAATCCCAGGTTGAGAATGGTGTCCATCATTCCGGGCATAGAAAGCGGAGCCCCGCTCCTCACCGACACGAGCAGCGATTTTCCAAATTTTTTCCCCGTTTTTTCCTCCACGACGCTGAGCTTGGACATCACTGTCGGCATCAACTCTTCGGGAAATTTTTTCCCGTTCTCGTAGTATTCCGCGCAAACGCGTGTCGAAATGATCACGCCCGGTGGCACGGGCAGACCCGCGTGAGTCATTTCTACCAGGCCATGTCCTTTTCCACCCAAGACATCTTTACCAAGGCCATAGGCTTCCTCAAGAAGGTACACATTGTCAGAGATGGCCGTTTGGGTCGTCAAACTGTCTACCAATGCCAGTTTAATGCGAGAGCGCTATATTTGCGTACCTTTTCGTGACTAGAATTATTCTAGAAACTTGTGCGAATCGGGTTTAAAGTGGTGAAATTTTCTGCTTGGAAAACAGACGATTTACAAAAAGACCAACAGAACAACCCCTGTCTCTAAAATAGAATAGCGGCCCGAAGAAGTTACGAAATAAAGCGTTCTCCTCTACTACATCCGAATTATTTGCTTTATTTTTGCCTTGTCTTTTACCCTGTCAAATGCAAAAATTGCAAAATGGAAGGTTGCCGGCCATACAACCGATTTTCTGAATCGAAATGATCGCTTTAGTGCAAATCGAATGGCAAGTGAGTCATAGAGCCCTAATTTATTTGCGCTAATCCATGGACACCTGTGACTCATCAGTGACGGCTTCGGCAAGGATGCCCGAGACAAATAAGTTAATTTATCCTTTAGAACATGCCGTATTCCTGCCAATAACGTTTCCTCCAAGAGCTGTCGCAGGTTGTCAATTTAGTCTAATCGACGAGTAGTCAGCGTGTGTGAACCTTTTGCCAGTCAGTGTAATAAGAATGGATACAGCGAGGAAGCTTGATGGTTACGGATCCCTGTGCCACTATTGCGAAAAGATGATTCTGGACCACGAATTTGTGGCAAGGTCGAGAACAAATGGTACGAAGTACTATCACTGCTTTTGCGCGCTGAGCATAAATCTCGTGGATAATCTCAGGTTGAGAACCGCTGAGTCTCCCTTCAAGCCCGACAGATCGAATCGCATCCTATCTCGGGGTTTGAGGAAGAAGATTATTTTCTTTAGCGGCAAGTAGGTAGTGTCTGTTCGCCCTGCTAGAAACGCCGATTGCGCCAACCCAAGCAAAAAAAGAAGGAAGGGTTTGGATCTCTTTTAGCTATTCCACTCGCCCTTTGCTGCCGTTTCCACCCACTGACCTGCTACTTGTCTTGTGCTAACATTGAAGCGATTCCAGACATTTATCGCGGAAATTGCAATGATCAGTGCTGCCAGTGCCTTCTCGTCGTAATAACGGGATGCCTCCTCCCAGATCTCGTCAGGCACCGGGTCTGGTCGGTCACTTAGACGGGTAACCGCTTCCGACAAAGCAAGAGCCGCACGTTCTGCTGCGTTGAAGTAGGGAGAATCCCTCCAAGCTGCAACCCCGAAGAGTCGTGCATCGCTCTCACCGGATTTTTTCATGAAGCGGGAATGCATGTCCACGCAAACGCTACAACCGTTAATCTGGCTGGCGCGAAGCTGAACGAGGGCGATTGTCCTTGAAGGCACGTCACCTTTCTCACCACACTTGCTGAATGTCTGAAGCACCTGCATGGCATCAGGGGCGACCTCGGCTATGTTTCTCATACGCGGTTTCAGATTTTCTTTCATCGATGTTGTCTGAGTCATTTCTCTCTCGTCAGTTCAACCTATATCAATATCTGCTAATATAAGAATATCCGTATGTAACAAGAAAGGAGCGAAAGCGAGCCTAGGTAGATGAAATTGATGGTCCAATCGCGGAAGGGAAGCAACCGTCAATCGCTCCTTCACAGGTTATACGTATTTGTCGTCCCAGTTATTCTGAAAATCACTAGATCATAACATGAACTACTTTCTGATATATGACCAAAAATCCTCAGAGGAGGATGTACGGATCCCGCGTTCATCATCCTTTTCTGAAATGCCCGTTCTCCTGTTTCCCGAATAGGCAATCGGGTTCGCGAGCGCTAGAATTATCTAAGCAAAAAAAGAATGATCTGGGTAGCGGCCGCCAGATCACTGACGTATTGAGCTGGAAGGAAAGGAGGGGAGTGGAGCAAGAAGTTGCATCTCAAAAGATTCCTGCCGATATTGGTGGCCGCGTTCTTGGCAGTCTCCGTCGTATACCTTGACATGAACCTCCTCCCGAAGGCGTCCGGGGCAGCGAATGTCACTCTGCACGTAGCGTATCCGGATACGCTGGACGAAAGCACCGTGACGGATCAGCTCGCGTTCCAGATGCTGGCAGCGGAAGGAATTCACGTCACGCCCACCTATTACAGTTACGCGCCACTCGCATACGAGTCTCTCATTTCAGGGCAGCAAGACATCGTGTACGACGAAAGCGCTGGGCCGTACGGAATAGGCGGGGTCCAGCAGCAGACCACATGCGTTGGAGGCTACCAGCTCGCCGGATCCTTTATTGCGATCGCCGGGGGCGGTATTACAAGCCCTTCTCAGCTGATAGGGAAGACCGCAGAAGACTCTGGGCCTGGTACCGTTTCGAGATTTCTGAACGAGTACTGGTTCAAAGAAGCCGGCATTCAGATTAATGAAAACACTCAGGAAAGTGGCTCCGTCTTTCTAAAGGCTGGCCTAGAAGATTACAATCTGGTGTCGGACCTTGAGAAGGGAGTGGTTCAAGAAATCGTCGTTGACAGCTTCATCCTTTTTGATCTTCAAGGGCCTTCTGTGAACAACACGGCTGACGGAGGGCCGTTTCACGTGATTTTCTACTCCCCCGATAACATTCTAGACACGTGCTATGTGGTGAGGGACAGCTGGCTTACCAATCCCTCGAACCAGCAGGTTCTAGTCGAGTTTCTCGCTGCAATCTATCAGGCTCAGCGAATCTTCATTTCCAATCCTGCAGCGTTCGTTCCGTATGCTCAGAGGTTCTTACCTTACTCGCCACTTAGGGAATTAGAGAATGCATCGGTCTCTTACCCCGCGAATTTCACGTACTGGCCGTACGGGGAGTACAATCTTCAGGGCGATCAGAACGTCAGCCTAAAATTCCAGAACACCATCCAATTTTTCATGGAAGCGGGAGTGCTCAGCAGTCCGGTTCAAAACGATTCCGTAAAGCCCTACGGGATAGTGAACAAGTATTTTGAATTGAAGGCGCTGCAGTCCCTCGGGCCGTACGACTATCCGGATGAGCCGTGGGTAAATGCCAACTTCACGTCGGACATTCATTCGTGGGTTCCGTCCTGGATGGGTGGCTAGCTCTCTTATTTACGAGCTAATTTCTGATTTCTGACTTTTGTGCTTTACTCCCGCAACATCGCCTGTGATTCTTTCCATGCCATAGCTCTGCGATTTGCGATCTTGAAGCACCCTGTTAGGATGATGCTTATAATCGCAAGAACAATAATTAGGGCATCTGAAGTCGCAGATTGTAAATGGTCGGCGGAATAGTCGATCATCCCTCCGATTCCAATCGCTGCGAAAAACATCTCGGCTATTATCACCCCCTCTATCGCTCTGGAAATTCCAAGACGTAGCCCCACCATGATGTTGGGAAGTGAGGCAGGGAGTATTACCTTGAACATTAGCTGAAATTGATTGGCCCTGTAGGCGAGCGCCGTATCCACAAGCGTTTTGCTGGTATTCTTAATTCCGCCGTACACGTTGAGAATGATCGAAAACACAGCGATCAAAAAAGCCACCACGACGGTGCTCACTGAGGACACGCCTGTCCAGTTCATTGTGAGAGGTACAAAGGCTACCGCCGGAATGGAGTACCAAGCGTTTACCCACGGATCGAGAAAGAGATCGGCAACTAGATATCTTCCCATGACCACACCCACGGGAATGCCGACGACGGCAGCAAGGAGAAAGCCCTCCAAAATGGAGGTAAGCGTAACTCCGAGCCCGGTCACCAGTTGAGCCCTTAGCGCCGCGTCGGTGAACACATTCTCGAAGGCCGCCACCGTCTGGACGGGTCCGGCAAACTGCTGGAAATTGCTCCGGACATCGGCAAGGGCCCACCATCCGCCGATGAAAACAACAACGGTGCAGGCAAAGACGAAGTACTTCAGGTAAGGAGATGAATTCAATTCTTTAGAGCCCCCTGGAGAGCCTCTCGGACTCTTTCCAGCGGAAGAGGTGATTCTCCAGCGCCTTGGGAACCTGCAATACGACAATTCCCAAGACGGCGATTATGATTACGGTCGCCATCATGTACGGCGTATCGTAAAGTGCCTGAAAGGTCATCATTATTCCTCCTAATCCGTTCTCGCTGAGGAGAGCTTCGGCAAGAATCGCCCCCAAGATCGCCCTCCCAATGCCTATCCTCAATCCGGTGACAATGTCGGGAAGGGAAGCTGGCAGTACGACCTTTGAAAGGAACTGGAATTCGGAAGCTCGGAAAGATTTCCCTACCTCCGCCAGAGAGCTGCTCATGTACTTTACTCCATTTTGAGTGTTGACGATAATCGTGAACACCGAGAGAAGGAAGGTGATGAAAACATCCGCAAAGAGGCTCCCGCCCAAAGCGTAGTAGAGAACGGGGATCAGCGCCACGATCGGAATCGAGTACGTGGCGCTCACCCATGGATCGATGATGCTCTCGGCGAAACTCCACCGCCCCGCAACGATTCCCACCGGAACCCCCACGACAGCCCCCAATCCAAATCCAATCAAAATTATTTCGAGAGTTTGAGCTGCGGCCGCGTCGGGCAGTTGAATTCCCGTTGCAGCGGGCGGTATCTTGTTCCCCAGCAATTTTACGAGCGCTTGAAAGACTGGCAGAGGCGTAGAAACAATCAAGGAGTTGTTGGATAACGATGCGATCACTTGCCAGAGTACGAGAAATACCGTGAAACTGGCTAGGAATATTCCGATTCTAGCCCAGATTGAAAAACCCCTGAAATCTACAGTTTCGAGGAGGGCGTCATCCTTCTGAGATTGTAGCCTTTCGTCTTCAGGTTTTACTCTGGAATCATGTGAATCAATCCGCGGTTCGGCTTCCTCCTCATTCTCCAGAGTGGCGGAGCTGACTGAGGGCTGATCCGAGCCGGGCTGTTCAGGAGGCACTGTACCCAAACCCACTAGTAGCCATAATTTCTTTTTCTAGGAATTTCCAGATCTTGGAGCGCAACTCGCCGTATTCAGGCACTGTCCGAATATCGTAACTCCAACGATCCTTCGGGAGCTCCACTTTGATGATATCCTTTACTTCAGCGGGGTGAGTGCTCAAAAGCAGGATTTCATCTGAAAGATAGATCGCCTCATCCACGTTGTGCGTCACGAAGAGAGTAGTTTTCTGAACGGCACCCTTCACGATCTGCAGCAGCTGCTGCTGCAAGATTTCCCTGGTCTGCATGTCGATTGAGGCAAAGGGTTCGTCCATGAGAAGGACATCGGGATCGATGGCGAGCGCCCTAGCTAGCCCTACTCTTTGTTGCATGCCGGCAGATATTTCGTGGACATAGTGGCTCTCAAAGCCCTTGAGCCCGACAATCTCGATGTATTTTTGGGCAACCTCCTTCCTTTCGTCAGGATCGACACCCTTGAGTTCCAGACCGAACTCGACATTTTTGATCACCGTGCGCCAAGGAAGTAGCCCAAACTGCTGGAAGACAAATCCCATTCTCTCGGGGGGCGAGACCACGGTTTCGCCGTTAAAGATAACCTCGCCAGAATCCGGCCTCGTCAGTCCGTCGATTATCCGGAGGAGTGTCGTCTTGCCACAACCCGAGGGACCTATGATACTCGTGAAAGAACCCCTCTTCAATTCAAACGAGACGCCGTCAAGCACCTTCAATACTTGGGCGGAAGGATCTTTCTTGCGATTCTTGAAGGACTTCGTCACGTCGTTGACTCGAACCACGATAGATTCGGACTGATCCAACTATTTTCGCCTAACACTCCTCCGAATCAAGTATTAGAACTAGTGGTAGTATCGGCTATTGCGATACTACCGATTCAAGATATACCGACTGCATGAGCTCTGCCTAGATCGACGCCATTTTCGAAATAAAATTTGAATAAAAGGAAGGAGACCCGTCTATTGCATTATTAGCTTTGGGTTATAGTACAAAACATTAGGATCTGATTTTTCCTGGTTAGCTGGGTGACGGATGCCTATTCTAAAATAACGAATTCGAATTGACCCCTCTTCTTCCCCTTACAAGCGGATTAGTTGCACTTTGCGAACTGGAACTCGTAGGAAAATGTTATTTTGCGATAGTTTTTCTTTTTTCAAGTGTCATCAGGATTTGTTTAACGACGTCAATCTGACTCCGATTCAGTCGAAGATACTGGTCGCTCTCGCGCGTTCGAAAAATGGTTCCCTGAATACCGATGAAATCTTGAGTGAGACTGGAATAGCGACTTCCACTTGGTCGGCGGAACAGGGCAAGCTAGTTGGGATGGGCTTGCTCAATAAGCACCTAGTTCGAATAATAGAACAGAATCACATTTCGAAAAGGATGAACTACGGACTGACCGAAAAGGGAAAAATGGTTGGAGCCAATCTATTGAATATTTCCAAAATCTTGGCTGGAGACACTGGTGAACCGAATATGATTGAGCGTTCTGCCTCGCAGGAGTCAAAAAACTTTGAAACCGAATCCAAGAGCGCAGGCAAGCAACTCGAAGATTTTGGTGGCAAGGTTGCCGAATGTGTGGAGGTTGCGCTGGACAGCTTCGGTTCAAATCTGGTGGATCTCGTGAAGAGCTCCATGGAACTGGAGCACCGTGTCCCGTGGATTGACCTTTCTGAAAAGATCGAAACCTTTGAGTTGGTACTCAGAGATTATTTCGGACTGGAGGCTTCCGAGAAGCTCAAGAAACTGATCGCAGCGAACATAAAGTCCCGCTTTAATCTGGGAACCTCGCGGAGCGACGATCTATCTCATCTAATCTTGGAAGCTCGGAAAAGACGATTTCTGGACGCGGAACTCGACAAAAATCATAACAATTCCAGCACTCCCATCGGAGCGAGAACCGAAGATTGATCCCGACTTATCTGGCATTGAACGATCTGATCACAGTCTTCCCCGCGATCGGTCTCGGCTACTACGCGGTGAGGATGTTTCTCCTAACGCGTCTGGGCAGGCTCGAAAAGGGATGGACACTAATAATTGTCGGAGGATTTGCTTGTTCGCTTGGTTTTTGCTTCCTAACAATACAAGATCTGACCACCGCATACTCAATAGGCTACATGTTTACGGATTATGCTGGGACCTCCTTCTGCGCTTTAGGATTGTTTCTTGTTATGTTGGGGATCAGATCCCAATATTCGGTTTGGTCCCTCAAGAGCTTTGATGGATTAAACAAAGAAAGGAACGGACGTAGTTTGTCCCACCGTTGAAGACCCGCTACGTACCCTCACGTAGTCCTCGCTAATACCAATTCCTTGTGCTGGATGCGATCTCAAGAGCGAGTTGTTTGTCCTAATGATCTCCCCAGTCCAAAATTCTTATTTATTCTTGCATATTAAGTTAATAATAGATTTTTAATAATGTCGCAGTGCATGGCCTGCGGATGCTCTGACTATTCTTGCGGAACCTGCAAGGCGGAAGCATGTTTCCAGCAGAACTGCTACTCTTGCTGTTGCTTGGAGACGCACTCCCAGTGGAGACAGGATAGAATTCAGCGGGGGGTGCAGCTGCAATACTTCAGCATCGCTTGGATGCTGGTTGAAGTTGCCGGAGCGATCGGCGCGGCGCTGCTGGCTTCGAGCTTTGCACTTTTGGCGTTTGGCACGGATTCCGTCGTCGAACTCGTTTCCTCGCTCGTCGTTCTCAAACACCTGAACTTGGATGGGTCTGGGTCGAGTGCTCAAGGCGAAAAGACTGCCCTTTTTACGAGTCTCCTGCTCGTTTCCATAGTCCCGGCAATCGGACTGGGTTCCACGTATGCTTACTTTTTCCTGAAGCTCCGTCCTCAGGCTTCGCTTTTGGGAATCGCGATCGCTCTAGGATCGGTTTTGATAATGCCGATTCTCTGGCGCGAAAAGAGCAAAATCGGCGGAGAAACCGGCTGCCTGCCGCTTTCGATTGACGCCGTGGAATCCGCGACCTGCTTTTTCATGGCACTGGCGCTGCTTGGAGGGCTGCTCGTCGAGTACATCTTCAAGCTTGGGTGGATCGATTACGCGGCGACCCTAGTCATCGTAGGTTTTGTCGCATTTGAAGCAAAAGAATCTTTGAGCGAGGCCACTAAAAAAATTCGGAAATCACTTTGACACTTTTAGAAAATGGCTGTTCTCTAGTGCCTTCCAGACTTCGATGCCGGCACGGTTGGCTGCCGCCAGCACGTTGTCGTTTATCCTGAAGCAGACAATGGCACACCTCACTTTTTCCGCCCCCCCGTGATCACTTTCAAATCCGGCAGCCAGCCTTAGCACCTGCCCCACTGTGGAGTCGGTGGCTTCCCGTTCGACCTCGACGAGAAGGAATCGCGAGTTCGAATCTACTAGAACCAGGTCAGTCTTCCCAGTAGAAAGGGAATCCTCTGAAGACCGAAATATGAGGCCGTGCTCCAGTTTCTCCGGGTCCGCCTTGAGCAAAGAGATTAGCGATTCCTCCATCTCTCCCTGCAACTCGCCAAGATTCGGTAGTGAGTTTGAAAGAAAGGAGATCCCATCGAGAGCACTGTAGTAGCGCTCCCCGACTTTGCACGGAAACACATAGATCGGACTTGAATCGATTTCGTCATCAGTCTCTTTCACGAGTAACACTGGCGTGTTATGGAGATTGAGTTTCTTTGATCCGGAAATGGGGAGGAAACGGCCCCCCGACGCAACCACGGAACCTCGCGATTGGGGCTTTATTCTGCGAATCTCTTCGACGGCCTTCTTCATCTGCTTATCCGAGAGCGAGGATTTCTCGAATAATAAAACCTGTACGCCGTGAGACTCTAATTTCGAGAGACCGCCCAGAACATTTTCAAGGGATGGGTTGGAGGAAGAAGTGGAGTTTTTGTCGTAATATAGGCTGATCTCGAGCAACAGGTCTGTCCCTTTTGCTTGTCGTTACGTGCTTTATGTGTGATGGAAACTGCCCCAGCGGATTGCGGTCGAAAATATGTGAGAATGATCGGGTGAGAAGTGGCTCGGCAAAAGACGAAAAAAGAAGTATCTGAGATCGCTATTGCAGGTTCATCCCGTTTATTAGTTCTCAAGGGTTTAACCGAAAGCGTCAGAATTTTGGTTCTGGATTCCTATTTTGCTGCGGCAAGATCGCGGAGATCTCGTCTAGAAATCAAAATTACGATCTTGGAGGCTATCTCCAAGGGAAACCAGAGATTGGCTCACATTATGTATTACGCGAAACTTCCTCCCAGAATGGCAGGAAGCATTGTACGGACTATGGAGCAGCAGGGTCTCTTGGAAATTCTCCCCCCTGAGGAGGGCCGGAAGATCAAACGATACGCTCTAACAGATCGTGGGAAAAGGGCGCTGGACTCATACAGGGTGATTATAAGACAGCTGCAGCTGGAGGAACCTCTCCAAGATGAGACCGCGCAGCTCGTTCCCGAAGTCCTGAGCACCTTAAAAGGCTAAAACTCCAGTTACCCAAGCATCCGCCTGCTCCCATGGCAACCGATCGGTTATTCTGCCGGTTCAATCATGGAAGATCTCTGACGACCAACAAGATCGACGAAACCTCCATGTCCTTGAAGGAGATCCCTCCCGGGGGACTCTGCCTGTCCGCCTTCCTCGTCATCCAAGATGGCCTGGGTAGAGTGCTCATGGGAAAAATCGATCCGAAGGCTCCTTGGGATCATCTCGGTGCCCTAGATCCTGCCCGGGTTGAGATACATCGAAAGGGTTGGATCCTCCCATCCTCCCACCTCATCCTCCACGAATCCCCTCAGACGGCAGTTCAAAGGATTGCAATAGAACAACTCGAGCTATCAGATCTCGTCATTTCCGAACCCAAAGTCGTGTCAGAGGTTTATTCACCACACTTCTTCCCCGAGCTTGACGAACACTGGGACATCGAATTCATCTCATTCGCGTCGGTGGAAGCAAAGAAACTTCCCGCCCGTACTCGCGCATTCATGGAACTCAGATTCCTCGATCCCAAAACGACTAAGCGCTCCGAGATCGCGAGATCTCACGAAGACATTCTTTCTTCTGTCGGAATAGGACTCCAGGTTCCTTGAAGCAAGGCAGCGCGAATCTGTTCCGGGGTAGCGGGCGCATAGTCCAGACCTCTCGCCCCGACTTCGCGGAGCGCGTCGTCCAGTGCATTGAAAATGGCTGGATATGCGGCGATGGTTCCGCTCTCTCCCACTCCTCGAGCTCCGTCTAGTGTTATCGTGGAGGGCGTTTCGATGCGGTGGATTTCGACGTCCGGGCTCTCCACTGCCGAGGGAATCAAATAGTCCATGAAACTTGTAGTCAAGGGGCGTCCATCAGAATCAAACCGAAGCTCCTCGTAAAGCGCACCCCCGACTCCATGAATCACTCCCCCGTGAATTTGCCCGTCTACTATCTTCCGGTTGATCACCCTGCCGGCGTCGTCAACTGCCACGTATCTTTTAATCGAGAGCTTCCCGGTCTCCAAATCTATCATCAGAGTGCAAAGGTGCACCCCGCTGGCAAAGGTAGACTGGCTCATCCGGTACTCGGTGCTCACCGACAGTTCTTCGATCTCGAGGTGCGCAAACATCTCACGTACCGTAAGAAGCGACTTTCCGACGTAGTTGGTGATGGAACCACCCTGAAACTGGAGCTTGTCGGGAGACAACCCCGTAAATTTGGAGGCACCCTCCAGCAACTGCGCCTTGAGCTTCATAGCTGCATCCACTGCTGCGCTTCCGCCGGTGGCGATAGATCGGCTGCCAAAAGTTCCTATTCCCGAGGGAATAAGGTCTGTGTCTCCGTAAACCACGCGCACCAAGTCTACAGGTACCTTGAGCTCTTCCGACACGAGCTGCGCCAGCGTGGTCTCCAGCCCCTGGCCGTGAGGGGAGGATCCCGTGTAGAGAATAAGAGCTCCTCCCGAATCCATGACGAGGCGAGCGGTCTCTACAAATTGGGATCCAGTGTCCTCGATTTCTGCGCAGACTCCAACGCCGGCGACGAGATTCTTCTCATTGGCTCTGGAGTCGCGGTTGAAGTTCTCCTTCCAGCTGAGCGCCTCCCTATATTTTCCCGCATTTTCCAGCGTGTCGAGCAAACGCGGATAATTCGCACTATCGTAGGTAAAACCCGCGCCGTTTTCATAAGGAAATTCCTCCGGTAAGATCACGTTACGCCGCCGCAGCTCGATCGGATCCATTTCCAGCTCTCGAGCCATAATATCCATCGCCCTCTCGATGAAAAAACAAGCTTCCGGTCGACCCGCCCCGCGCACCGGGCCCGACGCAGATTTGTTTGTCACGTAGACGGTAGCCTTCAGATCGAGATTGGGGATCTTGTAGGAGCCAGGAAGCAGCCGCAGAGTGAGGCCCGCCATGACGCTCAGCGTGCCCGAGACCCCGGCATCTGTCTCCACGCTGGCTTTCAGGGCTACGAGTTTTCCACCTTCATCGCAGGCTATTTCCACATCGCAGTACTCGTCGCGGCCCGGTGCCGTCTCCAAGAGGTCTTCGGTTCTGGTCGAGGTCCACTTTACCGGCAATCCGGTCGCGCGAGAGAAAATACAGGCGAGAGCATTCTCGGGGTAGGATTGAGCTCCCTTTGTACCGAAGCCGCCGCCCACATCCTTCACAATTACGTGAAATTTCTCCTTCGGCAGTTTGAGTTCCTGTGACAAGTACGTCTGCAACCGGTTCGCCGATTGTACCGTGCCGTGCACTTCAAAGAGGTCTTTTTCCCGATCATACTTTACGGTGGTAGCCCTAGGTTCGATGGGAGTGCCCGCCTGCCTCGCGATTCCAAATCTTCCACTCATGACATGCGTTGCGGATTTTATGGCCTGGTCGGCATCTCCACGCTTTGCCTCGGTCTTCAATGCGATGTTATCGTTCCAGGAGTCGAAGATCAACGGCGCGTTTTTCTTCGCTTCCTCGATCGTCGTTATCGGCGGAAGCTCCTCGTACTCGACATCCACGTCATCGATCAAATCTTCCACCGCGTACCTGTTCCTGGCGAGGATCGCCGCTACGGCTTCCCCAACGTACACAGTTTTCCCAACCGCCAGCTGGTAGCGGTTCGCGGGTTTTTGCATCGGGAACTGCACCAACGGTGCAACTCCAAGCAGGACGAGCTCTTCGCCGGTCAGGGATGCGATAAAATCGGGCGACTCGCGGGCCCTAGAAAAGTCGATTTTCTTTATTCTCGCATGAGCGTAGGGGCTTCTGACGATCCCGAGATAAGCCTGAACTTTGTACTTGATGTCGTCGACGTAGGAACCAGCTCCAGTAGTTAGGCGCGCATCTTCAACTCTGCCTTTCAATTGTATGTTTTTTTCCAACTGCGTCACTCTTTAGGTTCAAATCTGTAGCAGCTCTCCTCCTTCCACGATTATGAACTTCGACTCCGGGCTCATCGACTTCAGGATCGGTTCTATGGGGCGAGGATCTTCCCTCGTTTCCTGCCACAAGTTCCAGTGCATCGGAACAACGATTTTCGCACGCAGGTCTCTCGCAGCCATCGCCACTTTCTCTGCGTTCATGTAGTACGGTTTTTCAGGTGTCGGGATCTGCTTGCCAAAATTCAGGAGCGCGACCTTCACTTCGTATTTTTCGCCGATTTCCCTGAAACCAGAAAAGTATGAAGTATCACCACTGTGGAGAATATTTCCACGCTCACTCTCGATCAGAATCACTACTGCCAATGGCTCGTAAGGATCCTGTGCTTCCAGGGCGCGGAGCTTGAACGAGTGAGAGATACTCACGAAAGATCCTGGGGCGACCGTCACCGTTTTCGACTCTGGCAGCCCTCCCCCAACAACCTTGTTTACCGCAGACTTGGGTCCGACAAATATAGCTCCCGAGGATTCCACGATTCCCTTCACAGTCGCTACATTGCAGTGATCCTCGTGCTCGTGAGTTGAAATGACTGCGTTTCCCCTCGTGACCTTCCCCGGAGCGAATGGAATGGGATAGGTTCGGTGAGTAGTTCTCTTGACATCCGGAGGAACGAGCCAAGGGTCAATGTAGATAACATCATCCTTGCAGCGGAGGACGAAACCCGCCCCGCTGAGACCCCAAATCCGCACGCTGTCGTTGCTGGGCGAGTCTTCGATCTCCTCCAGCAGGCTGCTTGTTGGACGTTGCATTCTATTCTAAAGAGTGAGCGGCGAGCTACAAAACAGTTTTCGGAATGTTTGTCATCGGGTTTTCAAAAGCAATTCGGGCTAGAACGATTTTTTTAGCCATCTCCAACAAGCAGCTGCTAGATCTCGAATGCCCAGGAAATCCAAGCGTCACAATATGAAAATCTCGCTTGATATCGGAGAGAACGACAAGGATCCCGCGGAATTTCGAGATTTGGTTGTCCTCTCCGAGAAACTCGGGTTCGACGTTGCCTGGCTCGGGGATCACTTCATGCCGTGGATGGCCAGCGGTAACCGTTCTGCGTATGTGTGGTCTCTCATGGGTTCCGCGCTCGAGGCGTCGACCAAGATCAAGGTGGGGCCATTCGTTACCACGCCCATCGGTGCAAGGTACCATCCCGCGATAATTGCGCAAGCTTCTGCCACGCTGGACAATATGTATCCAAGAAGGTTCTTGCTAGCTGTCGGAACCGGCGAGGCGGTGAACGAGGCAATGTTTCTTCCGCAAGGCTGGCCGCCATGGAAGGAAAGAACGGATCGGCTCGTCGAAGGGGTGCAATTGATCAGAAAGCTCTGGTCAAGCAAGGAATACTTTGATTTCGAAGGCACTTTTTTCAAGCAAAGGCAGGTGTTCCTTTACACCAAGCCGCGTACTGATCTAAAAATCTACTTTTCTGCCATCGGTGAAAAATTCGCAGAAGTTGCCGGCAGATATTCAGATGGCTTGATTACCACCGGTTCTCGAAACCCCTTCGATAGATGCAGGGACGTGATCTTTCCGAACTTTGACAGAGGTGCAAAGAGCGCTGGCAAGGATCCTGTCAAGCTCGAGAAAATTCTCTCCATCACTTTCACCTTCGAAGACCAAGACAGTTTTCTCAAGAGCCACAAAAAGCACGCGGGCAACCTCGTTAGGAAGGCGTACGGGGTACCGGATCCGAGAATGATCGAGACCATGGGAGAGCAGCTGCCGGACGAGGTGATATTGCGAAGTACCAATTTTTGCTCGACCTGGGGCGACGTCGTGGATCTAATCTACAAATTCAGCGAGATTGGAGTGGATCAAATCGTTCTCCCCTCAGGCCCGGACAGTAAAAAGATCCGGAGGTATGCTCAAAGAATCCTGAAGGAATTCAAGTAAGAAATTAACAAGAGCTCTAGCAATCGCGTTCAAGAAAGAAGGAAAGCGAGCTTGCAAAATCCAACTAGGCTAGCTTTTCAGAGTGGAAATGATATCTTGACTTTTTCCGTTACCATCAAGGGCTCCTACGGTCTTCTCTTTGAAATGACAAGCAACTAGATGCCCGGGAGAGACCTCTTCTAAGGGCGGATCAACCTGTGAGCATATCCCTTCTGCGTACAGACACCGCGGGTTGAACCGGCACCCATTGGGAGGGTTGATTGCGCTGGGAACCTCGCCTTTGATTTCGATATTCAGCAGATTCCTCTTCCACGGATTGGCAATCGGCGCTGCTTGCATGAGCGTGATGGTGTAGGGGTGCCTCGGTGTTGCCATCACGGTTTTGGTGGGGCCGTATTCCACGAGGTGGCCCGCGTACATCACGGCAACGATGTCGGAAAGATAGTGAGCCACTGCTATGTTGTGTGTTATGAGCATGTAGGACAGTCCAAAGTTTTTCTGCAGCTCTATGAGCAGCCGCAGTATCTGGGCCTGCACCGAGGCATCCAGGGCGCTGGTGGGCTCGTCCAGTATCAGCAGCCTGGGCGATGGAGCGATTGCCCTAGCTATTGCCACGCGCTGCCTCTGGCCTCCGCTTAGCTGCTTGGGAATGCGGTACGCCTGTTCTTCAGAGAGTCCCACCGCCGCAAGGCTTTGCATCACTTTCTCCTCGACGGACTCGCGGCTCCCGCCCAAAAGTCCTCGAATGGGCTCTCCCACAGTGTCTGCGATCGTCCTCCTTGGATCTAGCGAGGAGTCAGGGTCCTGGAAGACGATCTGGATGTTTTTGTATACCTCCTTTCGGCCGAGCTCCAGCATGTCACGGCCGTCGAACAGGACTTCCCCGGAAGTGGGGCTCACGAGCTGTGCCACTGTTCTCGCCAGTGTCGTCTTGCCGCATCCGGATTCGCCCACCACCGCGACCGTCTTCCCGCGTGGGATGCTGATCGAAACACCGTCCACCGCTTTCACGAATCTGCGCTCCACTCTGCTGAAGGGATTGAGGCTGCGCCTCAGCGGAAAGTACTTCTTCAAATTCCTGGTAACCAGCAAGCCGCCCGAGTCAGTTTCCATATAGAAAGCATGACACCTTGTGTCCCGGAGCCACCTCGGTAAGCTTCGGCGGCCTGCCCTTGCAGATGTCCATCACCGACGGACATCGATCAGCGTAACGGCACCCGATAGGAGGATTGATCAAGTCCGGGACAGATCCCGGTATGGGCATCAAGTTAGTGTCGTCCTTCGACCCGGTAGGAATGCACGAAAGCAATCCCTTTGTGTACGGGTGTAGCGGTTTCGAGAAGAGATCGAAGACTCCGGCGTCCTCCACCACATCACCTGCATACATCACGACGACCCTGTCAGCCACCTGACTGGCGACCGCCAGATCGTGGGTGATGAGCACGATGCTGGTGTTCACCTCTGAAATGAGTTCCTTCATCAGCTTTAGCACCTGAGCTTGAGTCGTGACGTCAAGCGCCGTGGTCGGCTCGTCAGCTACCAAGATCGCCGGTCGTTGCGAGAGAGCCATCGCGATCATCACCCTCTGGCGCATGCCTCCCGAAAGCTCGAATGGGTACCTCTCCAAGACTTGTTCGGGATCGGCGACCCTCACTAGCTTAAGCGCTTCCATCGCTTCCTTCTTGAGCACTCTGGTCAATTTTCTCCTTCTTGTGCGAAGGCCTCTCCCTCCGCCAATCACGTCCGTTCTGTACACCTTCTGCATGACCTCCGACTCGGGAACATCCGTTCCAGCAGTCCTGCTCTCTCTGATCAGGATCGCCTCTGCAATCTGGTCCCCTACCCGGTGAACTGGGTTCAGACTGGTAAGAGGTTCTTGAAAAATCATGGCGATCTCGGTGCCACGATAACTCCGGAGCCGCTTCTTGTCCAGCTTGGTCAGGTCTGTTCCTTTGTAAAGGATCGATCCTTCTAAGACTTTGGCCGGTGGGGTCGGTAGCAATCCGATCATCGAAAGAGCCAGAGTCGACTTCCCACAACCTGACTCGCCTACGACGGCTAGAAACTCCTTTTCATCGATGTCGAGATCCACTCCGTTTAGGGCGACCAACCGCCAATCGCGGAAATCGTATGCAATTTTGAGATCGTCGATCTTGATGAGACTCATGCGGAGGCTCCTTCCAGAGCGTCCCGGAACCCATCTCCAAAGAGGGCAAAACCAATTGCCCCGATTGCTATTATCAGTCCCGGCGCCAGCGGGAGAATAGGAGATGTGATCAGGTAGTCTTGGTAATTACTTACCATGTATCCCCAATCCGGGGCCGGTGGAGGGATGGAGAGGCCCAGATAACTCAGACCAGCGTAAAAAAGCACGACCGTTCCTAGATCCAGCGTAGCGTAGACTATCAGTGTGAGAAAGATATTGGGTATTACGTGTCTGAAAACTATTCTCGCATTGCCGAAACCTGACGTCCTAGCAGCTTCGATGTAATTCTGGTGGGTCACCTTCAATGTTTCTCCCCGCGAGAGCCTAGCATAGGCAGGCCACCAGACTATCATAAGCGCAAGAGTAATCGACAGGAGCCCAGGCCCCAGTCTGGCGACTATCGCGATCGCAAGTATCAGGGCGGGAATGGCGAAGAAGATGTCAGTAGTCCTCATCAGCGCTTCATCGAACAGACCTCCTCTGAATCCCGCAAAGCATCCTACAAGAATCCCGAAGGTCAGGGCAAAGCCGACGACTGCAAAGCCTATTGAAAACCCGTTAGGAGTCCCCGCGATAATCCTGCTGAAGACATCCCGTCCATACTGATCTGTACCGAAGAGGTATTTCAGAGAGGGTGATGCAAGTGCAGGCCCCACGTTCTGCGCTATTGGGTTAAAGGGCGTTATTTGAATATGGAGCAGATCAGCTAGTGCCACGATTGCCGATAATACTACGAAGAAAAGAACAATCCCGCCGCCGATCATCATCTCCTTATTGCGGTGAATTCTGAGCCCACCGGTGATGAACCCGATGGGTCCCACTCTTCTTGTGCGAGAACGTTTACTAGGTGATTTTGCCTGCGAAGTCATTGATCTAGCTATACCTGATCTGGGGGTCTACCGCGACGTATAGAACGTCAGCAGCCAGATTCGTTAGGATGATCAGCGTTGCGAAGACAAGAGTGGTCGCGAGAATTCCGGGATAGTCTGAGGCCAGAAGAGCCTGCACCACGTATTGTCCCATCCCCGGATATCCAAATATAGTTTCTACAAAGACAGTTCCGGTGAGCAAAAAAGTGACTACTAGGGAGGAAACTGTCACCACTGGAATTAGGGCGTTTTGCAAACCGTGATTTAGAAAGACAGTCCTTTCATCAGCGCCCTTGGCTCGAGCTGTTCTGATAAAATTCGAGTGCATGACATCAAGAACGGAGCTTCTAAGAATCCTAGTAACTACTCCAAACGTTGTGACCCCTAGAGTTAGACTTGGCAGGATAACATGATCCAGCGAGCTCCAAAAATACGCAAAATCCCCTCGAAGTAAAGCGTCCAGCATTGGTATCCCGGTAATGGCTCGAGGTGTAGCGAGCGCGATGCCCGCGGCACCGCCACTTGGTAGGACATGAAAAATGTAAACGAACAGTATCAAAAGTAGCAGTCCGATGAAAAAGGTAGGTGAACAGTATCCGCTTAAATAAAAGGCTCGAATGCCCGCATCAATTGGTTTCTTGTGGTAATATGAAGCGATTATCCCAAAAACGATCCCCATCAGGAGCGTTTCAATTATCGCAAAAAATACAATTTGGAGGGTATAAGGCAAGGTTTGCTCAATCACAGTAGTTACTGGAGCGAAGCCCCGAGAAGGAGAAACACCGAGGTTCCCCTGAGCTAGACCAACAAGGTAGTAATAGAACTGAACGTATATGGGGTCGTTGAGATGAAATTTCTTCTCATAAAGTACGACCAGGCCGGGCTCGTAAGCCGCTCCTTTTCCCAACCACGCATAGACCGGGTCTCCAAAACTATGGGAGATGATGAAAGTAATAACGAGAACTCCAAGTAGGGTGAATACCGCCAGCCCCAGCCTTCGCGCGATATAAGGGCCTATCTCCAAAGATGCATCATCTCTCCGAGAGAGGGAGATTTATCGATTTACGAGCCAGATTCATCGTAGTATTACTCGGATAACTAGTAACAGCGTCAAGATGGTCCAATTTAGCCAGTCTAAAGGGCATTTCTCCCATCCAGACGACATTAGTCCTACAGGAGTTGCCTAGGCAAAAATACCGAGGCGCCTCCCGAAGGAGGTTTACCCGTCTTGTCCATTCACGAACTGGACTGTATTGAAGATGGCTGTTGCGGACTGGCCGCTGAAGACCGCATCTGGAAGGAAGCTCTTGACAATGTGGTTGTTCCACACTATAGACCCACTGGCTAGGAAAAGCCTCACCGACCCGAGCCAGACGTAAGGAGCAGCTGCAGCAACAGCTGCTTGCATGGCCGTACAATCCGAGATTAACGTAGATTGACTCGCTCCGTCGGTGATGTCGTCAACGCACTTTTGAGCAGAAGGACTGGTGTAAATCGCCCAATTGCCTCCTGCGGTATCGTTGGCGATCCATGTCAACAAGGAATCTACAGGAGTTGGCTCATCTGGCGCGAAGGTTGCGGTTCCAAACCAAGTAATTTGAGAAATACTCTGAGACTGGTTCAGCATTACGGGGAATGTGGTGTCGCCCCCAATGTACGGGGCTGCGTACTCCGAAGGTGGCGTGTCGATAATAGTGACTGGAATCCCCACGTTTGAAAGATCGCTTTCAACTATAGTCGATACCGATGCACAGACACCGCATCCCTCTATGTAGCGGAACTGCAAAGGCTGCAGCGTTGCAAGGTCTATACCACTGTCACTTAGCTCCTGTTTGGCAAGTGTCTCGTTGAATTGATACGGTGGAACATTACCCAAATCGTAAAGTTGCTTGAATGCCGGATAAACTGGGCCCATCATAGGAGTTGCCCCACCTCCCTCGCTCCCCAGAAGGGCTTCACTGTCGATCGCGCTGTAATTAATCGCATGTGCTATTGCCAGTCTGACCAGGGTGATGTTGGTGGGATATCTTTGAGTGTTCAGCGCGAGGGCGATGATATTGGCAGAGGAGTTTGGCATTGTGAAATAGGAAAACTCGGGATTGCTGACTACGCTGGACCAGTCTTGAGCTAAGATCGGGGCAATTTGTGCTGCTCCCGAAGTCAGGTCAACATATCTGGTAACGTCATCGGTCTTTACTGTGACGACCACGTTCTGAACATGGCCGGGATCCATGTACGGGTTGGTAGCAAGTTGCGCGGCAGTCCAGTTTTTCGCCCAATAATTGGGATTCTGGGTGAAAGACACAGAAGAATCCATTACGACGTTAGTAACCGTGTATGGCCCTGTCCCCGGAATGGGATCACTGTTGAAAGCTGAATTATATGCTGCTGGTGTCCCGAACCCGCCGTTATTCAGCACATACTGCGTGTCAAAAAGCAGACCCTGGAATTGCACCCACACCAGAGGGAAGTATAAGAAGGGAGCTTTCAGGTTAAAAATAAGCGTGTACGGTCCGCTTACATAGATCGGCCACGAGCTATTGCTCATGATGGATAAAAGCTGCGAGTCGGGGTTGACCAGGGCCGTTTTGCTCGTGTTCATTAGGGCAAGCGTGGCCGGACCAAAATCAGCAGTGTTCATGTTGAACACCGTGTAGCCCGACGCCCAACCAGACGAGTTACCCGTGAGATAATATAATCCGTACATCTGACCCCATACTTGGTAGGAGTTGAACGGATCGCCGTTGGAGAAGCTAACGCCCTGCCGCAGATTGAAATCCCACGTGGTCCCGTTCGCAGCTTCAGTCCAGCTGGATGCGAGCCCGGGCTCGGGTATGACCGTTCCATTAGAATACATTACATTCCCGTCAACAGAAACAAGAGGTTGATAGACGGTAAAATCGAGCCAGTTGGGATAAGGTACTTCCGAGGGCGAGGTCAATTGATTAAGGTCTTGAGCAGGCCAAACCTCATCGTCGATCGCGAGCGTCGTGATTTTTGCAGAAGTGCTAGTAGAGGAAGGTGAGGACACGGAGCTTGACGATGTTGAAACAGATGTCGTGCTGGTGGATGTAGGCACGGTTGTGGTAGTGGTCGTCGAGGAGGGCCTCGTGGCGAAATAGACACCGGCTCCGGCGATAATCAAGATCACGATAATCACAAGAACAATTACTACTCTTCCGACTGCCATCTTTGGCGAGGATACGGGTTGCATCAATAGCTTTGGGAGCAATGGAAGGTATAAAATCTTAGTGGCTGATTGCGCTCTCGCAGTTACGGGTTTCCGCTGAACTCCCTTTAGATTCGGATGGGACAGCCAGTTTACAGTTTCACCGTCAATTGGTGCCTTTTTTCAAGCGTGACTTGATCCAATCAAAATATTAGTGCCCGCTAAGTAATGTTGAACCCATGCCGACACAGACCATTGATGATCTCGATACTCCTTCTTTGATCGTGGACATGGACATTATGGAGAGGAACTTGCAGAGGATGGCGAACTTTACTCGAGAATGCGGCGTTAATTTGAGACCGCATGTAAAAACTCACAAGATTCCGGAGATTGCCAAGCTCCAGATCGATGGCGGTGCCAAGGGGGTCTGCCTCCAAAAGCTCAGCGAGGCAGAAGTGTTTGCGACCCGGGGAATAACCGACATCTTCATCACAAACGAGGTGGTCGGGAAACAAAAGTATCCTAGGCTCGCGCGTCTCGCGGATCAGATTGACCTGAAAGTGGCGATCGATCATTACGAAAACGCTGTTGAAATATCAAAGGCATGCTCCGAGGTAGGAACGGAGCTGAAAGTTCTAGTGGATGTCGACGTAGGCCTGCACCGGTGTGGAGTGCTTCCGGTGGAAGCTGGGATTCTAGCCGATAAAATCTCCAAACTGAAAAACCTCGTGTTCACCGGGATAATGGGATATGACGGCCAAGCAATGAGTGGCAAGTCGAAATCAGAGCGCGAGAAAATCTCCAACGAGGCCATGGATCAGATAGCGATCGCCCAGAAAGAGATCCGGAAGACGGGCCACGAAATAAAAGTGACGAGCGTGGGTTCGTCTGTGAGCACGTGGACTGATGCCAGGCGCCCCGAGGTGACCGAAGTCCAGCCGGGGATGTATCTTTTCAACGCCGTCAACTTGGTGGAGGCAGAAGTTGCGACTCTGGATGACTGCGCCCTAACCGTGCTCTCGACCGTGATGAGCAAGCCGACCGAGGATCGGGCAATCCTGGACGCCGGGAGCAAGGCATTCCACTTCGACCACTGCGCTTATCCCTGGCTCGTGGGGCTTGAGGGTGCCCAAATCTACGGGTTCTCGGAGGAGCACGCAAATGTGTCTCTCAAGGGGGCCAGCCGTTCGCTGAAGCTTGGAGATCGAGTCCAAGCGATTCCACAGCACTGCTGTACGTGCATCAACCAGCACGACGAGATGGTCGCCTTGAGAAAGGGAAACGTGGAAAACGTCTGGAAGGTCGCCGCCCGCGGGATGATGAAGTAGTACAAAACGAATTCGGCGAGACCTACTGTTAACGAAGTTACTTATTTTTCTAAAATGAAGATCGCAATAGTCGGCGCAGGTAGCGCTGCCTTCTCCATAGCTTGGATCAGAGACCTGTGCGTTATGGCCAGTGCGCCGGGGAGTACGTTCTCGCTTGTCGACGTGAATGAGGATCGCTTGGAGGCGGCGTATGGACTTGCGAAAAGGTACGCTAAGGAGCTGGGTGTGGACATCCACTTCGAAAAATCTACCGACAGACGAAGTGCATTTCAGGGGGCGCAGTATGTCATCAATACCGCATTTCCTGGGGGCCACGACTATACCGAGAAAATGCGCGCGATCGGAGAGGAGCACGGGTACTATCGCGGGATAGACAGCGTAGAATTCAACTTTGTCTCCGATTACTATACGATCCTCGGCTTCAAACAATACCAGCTGGCACTGGACATCGCATTCGACATGGAGGAGGTCTGCCCCGACGCTTTCCTGCTGCAGGTGGCAAACCCCATCTATGAAGTCACGACGTTACTGAAGAGAGAGAAAAGCAAGATCAAAACCATTGGGTTCTGCGACGAGTACATCGGAATCTATCCGCTGATGATGGCACTGGATTTGAGTCCTGCTGACGTGGCCTTTCAGGTTGCTGGCTTCAATCACTGTATCTGGCTCACGAGGTTTCGGGACAAGAATTCTGGGGCGGATCTTTATCCCGTGATCGACGATTGGGTAGGAAATAAAGCGCCAGAATTTTGGCGTACTACCGAGCTCGGACTGTGGCAGGAAACCCTCAGCCCGGCCTCGGCAGACATGTACAAAATGTACGGATTGTACCCCATTGGCGATACGACGAGAAGCTTTACCTGGAAGTACCACTACAATCTCGAGACCGCGAAGAAGTGGTTCGGCCACCTGGGAGGAACCGACTCCGAGATCGGACTCGAGCTGAGACTTCAAAGATTCCAAGCCGGTGTAGACAAATTGTTCAGGTTGACAAACGATCCGAACGCGAAGCTGACCGATGAAGTACCTCCTCAGAAAGGACGCTCGGAATTCTCCGATTTCATCGACGCGTCAGAGACCGGAGAGGAAAAACGGCTATTTTTGAACATTCCAAACAAAGGACTCCTGACCCAATTCCCGGAAGACCAATCGGTCGAGCTACCCGTTATCGTTTCGAAAGGCGGCAGGATGAATCCCGAGCGTGTTGAGCCCTTCCCGAAAAGGCTCGTGGATTTCGTCCTCTTGCCAAGGATGATCCGGATGGAATGGGGACTGGAGGCATTCCGTACAGGAAGCAGGGAAATGCTCGTGGAGATCCTTGTCAGAGACCCGAGAACCAAATCCGAGAAGCAGGCGCGGGACGCCATTGACGCGATTCTGGCGATTCCGGAGAACTCGGACATGTCCAAGCACTACGCTTAATTCTCTGTTCTCTTCCTAGAGTGCCCTAAACATTCCCATTTCTACGACGAGCTGTCTTAGCTCCAATTTTGCCTTTGCATCCAACGGCACATGCGGGCTTCTCGTGAATGACGACCTCGCAATTCCTCTTAACCTGAGCGTTTCTTTCACTATTTCAGAGGCGGACTGTGAATGCTGCGACTGAAATTCAAGCCAGGGTTTGTATCTCGAAAAGACCGATCGTGCCTCTTCGATGTCCCCTGCCCTAAACTTGTCGTACGACTCAACTACAATGTCGGTCATGCACGGATTCGGGATGCTGCCTGCTGCGCCCAGCGAAAGCTCCTCCAAAAGTAGGCGCCCTCCCATCCCTCCGAGGATGGAGAGTCTGTCTCCGATAGTAATCTTCGTTTCTCTTATCTTGTCCAGGGTCTTTCCACCCTCGATCTTAACGCAGACAAAGTGCGGAAACTCGTGGGCGAGCTTCGCGTAGAGACCCGGTTCCATCTTTATTCCGTTGAAATCCTCCGCATCTTGGATCATCACAGGCAGGTCGATCTTGGAGAAAATGCTGCTAAAGTGCTCGTGAAGCGCCAGAGGTGCTTCCTTTCCAACGAGAGCCGGCTGTGCTATGATTCCATCAACTCCTGCGTCCTTCGCGTGCCTGCCCAGCTCAATTGAAGAAGCTGTGCCTAGATGACTTATGCCAGCCCAGACGGGCACCTTTCCGTTTGCCTCGTCAACCACTACTTCAAATGATTTCTTTCTCTCGCCATCGGTGAACTTGTAAAACTCTCCCGCAATAATGGATACCGCGATCCCAGTCGCGCCCCAGTCGATGCTAGCCCTGACCAGAGAGCGCTCGCTCTCCTCATCGAAATCTCCGCTGTCGTTAGTAAGTGTACTGACGGCTGGAATTATCCCTGAAGGTTTGTTGGCGACCATTTGTGATCTTTTCCCTGCAATGTTCAAAACTACTCAATCTTCACTCATTTAAGCGGTAGGGGATGGGAAGAGGAAAGAATGATAAGGACGGATAAGCCTTAGGGCGATCCGAAACCGGTGGCATTTGATAGGGAGCTTAAGAGCGATGTGATATCCCTCCACCCATAGGCAGCCTCTTCGAAATTGCTCGATCTGATCTGAATCTGCCTGGAGCAAACATATTCGCCTCCAAGAGTTTCATAGAACCTGCGGTAGGGATTCTTCGCGAGTGCCCAGACTAGCATCGAATCGAAATTATGCTCCATCATTGACTTCGCCAAAGACTGAACGAGCGTCCTTCCGACACCCCTGCCTCGATATTTTTCCAAAATGTAAATTGAACCCAGCTCCCCGGCGTAAACAGCGGCATTGCTCTTTCGAACGATTTGCGCCACCATGAACGAATCCTATGAAAGTTTTTCCACCGGTTTCTGAATTGCGAGTTTCCGCCACAAGGACGATGCTCCCGCCGTTTTGGATAGTCTGTCGCCACCAAGCTTCGCGGTTTGTGTATGATAGGCTGTCCAGATCGCTTTGCGGAATTATCCCCCTGTACGCAGTTTTCCAGCTTTCGATATGGACTCGCGCTATGGCGGCCGAGTCTTGGAGATCCGCCAACCGGATGCTGATGTCGGTCGTCATATGTAATGCGTTCCAAGATTCCTGTGCATAGATACTAATTAAATCTCTTCCAGTGTTTTTCACGTCTGCCACTCAGAACTGATTCACTTCCTTTGCGGCGAGATTGCTCCCTTCAGCAGGTGTTCGGATTGCCGTCTTAGGCGAAAAAGTTTGGACATTTCTTGGAAATCCGCGCGTCAGGATTTCCAATTCTAAAATTTCAGATCCGATATAAAGCCACCAAATTTCTTAAGAATTGAACCATGACAGTGTTTACGAGCAAAGCCAAAGGATCTGAAAAAAAGAAAATGTCGACAAAGCTTGCGTTCAACTCCTACACGGTCCGCGAGAAGCTCAAAGATCCGGAAAGTGTTGAACGCACGTTTAGACAGTTGCGAGACGTTGGGTATGAGGCTGTGGAACTCGATCTGGACAGATTGCTCCTTCAATTCAGTGCGGGTGATTTGAAGGATCTTTTAGATCGACTGAATTTACAGGCCTTTTCAGCCCATACTGGATTTGAACGCCTCGAGCACGGAATCGAAGATGTCATCTCGGGAGCCAAGGTGCTGGGTCTGGAGTATGTGGTAGTTCCGAGCCTTCCCAGAGATCTATTCTGCAAGGATGAACAGGGGTACCTCGCCGGAACTCGAATGCTCTCCTCCTTTCAGGAAACGATGACAAGGGCCGGGATCCAATTCGCCTACCACAACCACGCGAAAGAATTTGAAAAATTCAGAGGAAGGACCGCGATGGAAATTATATTTAACGAATCAAATTGGAAGAATTATCTTGCAGAGATCGACATTTACTGGGTCCAGTACGCAGGGGGCGATCCCGCTGCCTGGATAAGAAAATACAGAGGACACGTTCCTCTTGCTCACATCAAAGATCTTGGGATCGTCGACGGAAGACCGATGACGATGGAGGTGGGTGAGGGAAACATCAACTTGCCCAGCGTCCTTGATGCCTGTCGAGAGTCTGGAGTACAGTGGTACATCGTGGAGCAGGACGATACTCTGAGAGATTCCGTCGAGAGTCTGCGGATCAGCAAGGCTTTCCTCGAAAATATGGGAATTTCCTGATTTTCTCTATTTGACTATAACACGTATGCAGTAGCGGGAGAAATCTCTCCGTCTACCGGGTCCAGTGGAAGGGCAGCAGGCTTTTTGCAAGTGCTTTCAACCTCCACCACTTTTTCAGACTGAGAAGAGTCGTAATAGCTCTGCATGATGTCGAGCACGTGATAGGCGAGCTCCGAGTTTGCGCGATGGACCCTTTTGTTTAGAATAGCCAGGATCATGTCTAGAGTTCCTATGCCCCTGTAATTCGCCAGATCATTCATGAATCCTCCCATCGGCGGGATCTCGAGCCATTCTTCTTGGTCTCGCTTCTTCACCTTGGTGCTTCCTCCAAACCTATTAGGGTCGGGAACGGAGAGCGACCCACTACTTCCGTAGATTTCGATGTGAGGCAGATGCGTTGCCCACACATCAAAGGAGTTCACCGTGGAACACAGAACTCCAGAATGGAACTCTATTGCACCCGTGACGAGCGTCGGAACTTCGACCTTCACTCTCTTGCCCCACGGCGGCTTCGAAAGTTCCGTTCTCTCAGGAAAGGGGACCTGAGTCATAGCGGTCACCTTCTTCGCGGGCCCGAGAAGGTTCACTAGGTGAGTCAGATAGTACGGCCCCATGTCAAACAAAGGGCCGCCTCCTTTTTGATAAAAAAATGCCGCGTTCGGATGTTCCCCGGGTCCGTGGTCTGCTCTGAACGCGACCGCGGCAAGGGGCTCTCCAATCCAGCCGTCATCGAGAAGCTTCTTTGCAGTTTGAAAGCTGCCTCCTAGAAAAGTGTCCGGCGCGCATCCGACCTTCACACCCTTTGTCTTGGCGGCTTCAAGAATTCTCCTTCCGTCTTCCCTGTCTGTTGCTAGTGGCTTTTCCGAGTAGACGTGTTTGCCGGCCGATATGGCTTTCAGAGTGATCTCGGCGTGTGCCTTTGGGATCGTCAAGTTAACAATTAGGTCTATGGAAGGATCCTCAAGGACTTCCTCCACGGAAAAGTTTCTCTCGAGATTAAAATCTTGAACCATCTTCCGAGCTTTTTCCGGAATGATATCTGCAACAGCTTTAACCTCGACAGCTTTGAAGCTGGTCAGATTTGCCAGATAGATGGAGCAGATCATTCCGGCGCCCACAAGGGCTACGTTGAGTCGGTCTTTGCCAGACATTTCAGGACTTGATTCTATGCAACTAGACAAAAAATGGCTTCGAGTAGGATCCTTTCAGCCAGCGACTTTGAAACACGCCACTTTGTGGCCCGGACTGACCTCGATTAAACGCGGTCTCTCACCTCTGCATCTGTCGAAGGCGTACGGGCAGACGAAGGAGTACCTGCAACCCTCAAACTTTGAAGGAATTACCACGGTCCCCTTCCTTGTCGCAGCAAGCAAGGGCCCCTCTTGTTTCATTAGTTTTTCAGGAGTAACTGAGAGAAGTGCCAAAGTGTAGGGATGAAGCGGATTGTCCAGAACTTCAGATGTCGCCCCATATTCGACTATCTCACCCTTGTACATTACGGCCACTCTATCCGAGAGCTTTGATGCCACGGACACGTCGTGCGTAATCAGAAGCACCGACGTTCCCATCTTCGTCCTCAAATTAGAGAGAAGCGTAATTATCTCGTTCCTGCGAACGAAATCCACCATCGTCGTCGGCTCGTCCGCCACGACGTACTCTGGCTCGATGACAAACGCTCTCGCGAGGAGGATTCTTTGTTTTTGACCTCCGCTTAGCTCCCGGACGCTCTTGGAAAGGTAGAAACTTTCGAGCCCCATGCCGTCGAGCATTCTTGCCATGATCTCCTCCCTTCTCTCGGGATCCTTTATGTCGCGAACATAGATGAGCGGCCTTTCCAGAACTTCGCGCACGCTCAAGTATGGATCGAGGGAACTGTACGGATCTTGGTGAATGTACTGGGCTTTACCTCTCAGCTCCTGTCTTTTGAACATGGAAAGATTTTTGCCATTCAGTAGGATCTCTCCTTTGCTTGGTCTTCCCAGGCCGACCGACAGCCTCCCCAGTGTCGTTTTTCCGGAGCCACTCTCCCCCACGAGAGCCACGGCTTCTCCATAATTGATAGAGAGATTAACGTCCTCCGCAGCAGTGACAATTCCGCCGTTTTTGTCGTTGAAATACTGGCAGACATTTCGGAACTCCATAACCGGCGTTGAGCCCCTGGAATCATACAATTGATCAGCTTCTTGCACTCGTCCTAACCTCCAAAAAGAAAACAAGCAACTCGATGTTTGTCCGCAATAGTAATCAGAGGGGGTACTTCGTCCCAGCATCGGCTCATAGCGTACGGACAATAATTGGCAAAGGGACATCCATTCATGGGAGAGGCGGCGGTGGGGCTCGCCGCTGACTTCTTGGAAGAGTCTATTTTCAGTTTTTCAGTCAACACCTGCGTGTATGGATGCTTCGCGTTTTCCATTACCACCTTTACGGGCGCATCCTCGACGACCAGTCCCTTGAGCATTATCATTATCCGATCTACCATGAAGGCCTGTACCGAGATGTCGTGAGAGATCAAAAGTAGTCCTCCAACGCGGCCCTCGCTTTTCAACGATTTGATGGTGGATAGCACGGAAAACTGCGTAATCGTGTCCAGCGCCGTCGTCGGCTCATCGAGTATCAGGATCTTGGGGTTCGTCGCAAGAGCCATCGAAATAATCACGCGTTGCTTCATCCCCCCCGACAGCTCAAATGGATACATCTTGTAGACCTCTTCCGAAAGGTCAACCGTCGTGAGCAGTTTGATTGATAGTTGTCTCGCCTCGTGCTTGCTATGCACAACTCCCTTATCTAGTATCAGCTCGTCCATGTTTTTGCCCACGGTGGCAATGGGATCCAGTGAGTTCATGGCAGCCTGGAATATCATGGCAACCTCATTCCATCTGAAATGCCGCAACTCCTGCTGGGACATTGCAAGAACGTTCTTGCCGCCGTAGATTATCTGACCCGTTGCAACGTTCGGAGGTTCAATCAATCCCATGACGGCGTATGCCACGGTGCTTTTGCCGGCTCCACTCTCTCCCAAAATTCCCACGCTTTCCCCGTACTTCGTATCAAACTGGACATTCTTGCACGCGGGAAGGAGATTCTTTGAACCCATAAAATACGAAACGTCAAGGTCTTTGACGCTAAGAGAGCCACCTTCTTTGATCGACGTTATCTCTAGATTATCGCTGGCCAAACTTGTTGCCCATGCTCCAACTACATGTTCTTGAAAGCAGCTTCTAGGCCGTACGCCACTAGTGCTAGTCCGGTTACTAGGAAGGCGATGCTCAGACCTGGCGGAAAAGCCCACCACCAAGCCGCCGGGTGAGAGATCAACGCGTTTGCATCATTAGCGAGGGTTATCATGGCGCCCCAGCTATAGTCATTCACCGGCCCGACACCGATGAAGTCAAGCGCCGCAATGGTAAGAATTGCTCCACCGACAGCGAACAGCGAGTAGGTAAGGATAAGCGGCAACGTATGCTTGAACATATCTACGAACATTATCTTCCATTTTGGGACATTACTCAGCTCAGCCACTTCCACAAATGGCAGATGCTTCAATGTGAGGACGGATGATCTCACTGTTCGTGACATCCCTGCCCACGAGAGAACGGCAATCAAGATCGCGACCGTAAGATCAGTCGGCTTCAAAAATGCCGCAGCTACAATCAGAAGAGGCAATGCGGGAAGTGTTAAGATAACATCGGCTGCCCTCATCAAGGGCTCATCCCAGACTCTGATGTACCCTGCAATTATACCCGTAGTTACACCAAGCACGGCGGTCATTAGAGCAGCAAGAAATCCCACGAGTAGGGTTGACTGGGTACCGTACAGCCATTGGCTGAAGACATCTTGTCCGATGTCCGTTGTCCCAAACCAGAACTTCCAAGAAGGCGGGGCCGGATTGTTAATCCCTATGGCGACGGCCGCGCGCGGGTTGTAAGGTAGGTAGACCATGCTCACGATGTCCATCGCGATGAAAAAGGCGAGTATTCCCAGTCCTACCTTGGCATCTCGTCTTTTCAGTACTGCCCTGAGCAACACAGTGGCAAATCCGTTCCCGGATTTTATCCTGTCGAGCATCCCTCGGTGAGCTGTCACACCGACAGTTGTTGTGGTAGTCATTTAGTCTACATATGACACCCTGGGATCAAGGAAGGGATAAGCCAGGTCTGCGGCAAGGTTAGAGAGAAGTACGACGATGGTAATCACGTAGAAGGCGGCCTGCATCACTGGAAAATCTTCAAGCAGAACCGCCTGCGCGATAATAGTTCCCATACCTGGGTAATCGAACGCATATTCTATTGTAATAATGCCCCCGATCAAGTACCCGATTGAGAGGAACATCTGAGTCAGTGAAGGTATGAGCGAATTCCTCATCACTCTGATTATGAGTCTTCTGTTGCTCAAACCCTGCGCCTTCGTTGCGGCTACAAAGTCACTCCCAATAATGTCGATTGCGGCGCTGCGGATCACAAGCACGTGGCTGGGCGCGGAGGTGATTATGATGACGGTTAGTGGAAGAATCAAGTGTATCGAGACACTAGAAAGGGTTGGAAAAACGGAGTACGCTCCAACCGCAGGAAGGATCTTGAGTTCGAGGGCGAATACGAAAATAAACATCAGGGCCAGCCAGAACCCAGGAATTGAGTTTAGAAAGTACAGTGCCGGTTGAAGAGCTCTATCGAGTAATTTGTTCTTATGCAATGCCAAGTACACGCCCAAGAAAACGGACATCAACCACGCAATTACCTGAGACAGTCCAAGCAACAGGAGAGTCCATCTGAGGGCAAGTAGCACTATTGTCCATGCAGATAATGGATAATATTGGAAGGATGGACCGAAGTTAGGCGGAAAAGAGAATAAGACCTCTTTCATATAATTTGCAAACGCGATCGGAAGCGGCTCCGGTTTTCCAAAGACTTTCTCGAGCCGAGCCATAATGACCGACTCGGGCAAGTGGTGCGCGGCTGCAATTATAGAAGCGTAAGTCTCTACAAAATTTCCCGGCATCAGGTGCGGAAAGAGAAAGTTGAGTATCAATACTGCGATGAGAACGATAAATAGGGAGACCAGTCTACTGACTAGATACTTTTTTGTAAATCTGCTTCTGAGGCGAATGGGCTGAGTCTCTCCTACTGGCTACTACAGAGAGCAACAAGTTGCATTTTGCTCCTAGAAAAGCTCCCTACAGATGGAACCGATTTCATAAGGCACCGATAAGACGGGATACCCAAGGCACTCTTATCAGATCGAGTATCCTACCAATACAAGGCAGTTTGTATATAACGCTTCACCGTATTTGCTTCAGATAATATTACCAATATTCTGCGCTTTTCTTGGTCGATTCATGTAGCAGCCCAGACACAGCCACGCAGAAATATCGAATTTCGATATCACCCTTACCTCGCAGATTTTCTCAACAATGGGAATGCTCTTTGATTTTGTGGCGGATCGGTTTCGGCAACAGGTTGACAAATTTTGCACCTTTGAAGGCCATTCCAGTTCAATCTTGGGTCGGGTTATGAGCCACTCTCAAAAACAAGGTGTTTTGGCTGGAGAATCCCGGCGACACTAACTATGAGTAATTTGTTACCGAGGATGGAAAAAAGAAAGCGATCGCTTTGACCGTACTAAAAGAGTGTCGTTACCTTTCAAGATGATGACTGTGCAGGACAGCTAGAATCACCGGGGTTCAACTAACCACCATCAAAGCACACTCCCTTCATTGGCCTAGCTCGTTGTAGCCCCTCATTTTCAATTTTGTAAAAGGGAACTCAGATAGCTGAAAAAGAGTTAAATCGGCGATTCTCTTCACGCTATAAGGCAACTTTCCATGGTTTCCAAATTCCGTAAAATGTGCTTCAAACTGGTCGTTCTCTCTGTTCTCCTATTGTTGGTTGGGCCAACATTTTTTTCAGGAATCCTTTCTCGCTCGACAGCAGCTACTGCAGCTAGCCCTGTCACTACACTTTCGTTGGGAAATATTGGTGTTCCGCCGGTCGCCGCTCTAAATCCATTTGATCCTGTTTCGGATTATACGCTCATAGGAATTTTGTACGACTACATGTTTTCGCTAAACTGGCCCCCACTCCCAAATATTACGCCGGTTATGGCAGGCGGATATAGCTCGAATGGAAACGGTACTCAATGGGTGGTAAGTGTTCGCCCTAACTTAAAGTGGGATAACGGATCGCCGCTCAATGCCACCGATCTTTGGTTTACGTTGAACCTGTACAACGAAAGCGGTGACTTTTATCCCGTCATAACTACCATGACGATTCTCAATTCTACTTCCGTCCAGATAGATCTCGGTGGCCCTAACCTAGCTTTCATACTCACCGGATTTATTGACAACGGGTTTGCTGTTCTTCCATACCAGACTTACAAGTCGGTAACGAATCTCTCATCATTTCAAAACTTGAACAATATCGTTGCCGACGGGCCCTTTGTCATCTACAATTATACAGACCAGAGTACCATTGTTTTCCAGGCAAACCCATACTACTGGAACGGGCCTCCGAAACTCCAGTCTATGGATTACACTTACTTCAGCAGTTTGAGTAGCGAGTTCGACGCGTATATCAGCGGTGATATCGACGCTCTCTTTTATCCTGGCGCCTACAACGGACTACAAGCAATCGCAAACCTGACCGGGCATACCCTGATTGGCCCTCCCTACGCAACACCAGCCCTCACCATTGAAGCTTTGCTGAACGACTGGGTTTACCCGACGAACATTACTGATTTTCGGCGTGCACTTGCCTTTGGCACCAACGTGTCGCTCATCAACGAGCAGCTCAATGGCCCCTACGCGAATCAAAGTGTGAGCAATCAAGATTTCCTGCTTCCTTCATACAACGAGCAGATCGGCTTCGGAAACGGGACAGGTCCAATAGGGTTTACTTACAATGTGGCCAAGGCAAAACAGCTATTCCAGCAAGCCGGCTTCAAGTATTCAGGGAATACCCTCGAGTACCCGAATGGAACTGCCGTTTCCCTCACGATAAAGTATCGATATCCCGACGAGCCATATTCTATGGATGTGGCCACTCTGCTCTCGACCCAATGGAGTCTGTTGGGAATAACTGTTAACCAGGTTAACGTGCCAGCATCCACGTTGCGTGCGGGCGCTCTCAATCCAGCGGGATGGCAGGTAATCGCCTCCGGGGTTCTCGGGCCGCAGACTGACAACGGTGTAACACCGGGGCCCGGAATCCTAGATGACATAGGAGATTACTACGTCAACATTAATGGAACACACACGGATTGGAATTCGACATTCTACGGCATTATTACAAACATGACTATGGAAGCTCAAAACTCTTCTCAATTTAACGCGAACGCAAGGGCCGCAGCTACTCTCTATACTGAGGGAGTTCCTGCAATCCCATTATTCAACATCGTGAACTGGGCTCCAGTCAGCAACGACTTCTATTGGGGAAATCCACAGAACCATACTGGCATCTACTATACACAGGCTATAACGGGGCAGATCTTCTGGGACCTGTCGTTGGATGTCGTGGCGCCGGCAGCGGTTACTTCGACGTCCACTTCGACCTCGTCTTCAATCATGGTCTCCACGTCATCATCGTCAGTAATTAGCCCAACTTCTTCGATCAGTGTGTCTACTTCGTCCTCATCATCTCCATCACCACCTCCGACTACAACTACGATGGTTACGAGCTCTACAACTACAACTACATCCACCAGCTCCTCGTCCACACTTTACATCGCCGCGGTCATCATCGTGATAATTGTGATCGTTGCTGCCGTGGCAGCTATGATGAGAAGGAAGCCGGCCGGTGGAACTACCCCGGCTGCTTCTACTTCGACAACGCCAGGCACCTAGTAAGGGAAAGGGAGTACACCCTCTCTATTCTCTTTTGAAGAGTGAGGGAACCCTTTGCTTTTTCCGAAACAACGATTCTTGGATGATGCAGCTTCGTCATTGATGACGTAGCCTCCATGCATTTGGGGAGGCGTGCGTACTTTTTATTTTCTAGGGAGATGCTTAAAGATCAAAATGGAAGATGGATTCACACATCTAAAGGTCGCTGCCATTTCCATGAAACCTGAGAAGTGGAATAAAGAAGGAAATGCGGTCAAGATGGAGACTTTTTTTCGAAAGGCTAGAGCGCAGGGAGCTAAAGTTGCAGTTGTGACGGAAGGAGCTCTCGAGGGCTATGTGGTCATGGACGCGATAAAAAAACCCGAGTTGGCTGCCCGTTTGCTCGAGATCTCCGAATCAAGAGACGGGGAGTACATCAAAAGATTCAGGAAATTAGCACGTGATCTCGGAATGTGTCTATGCTTGGGCTTCGCCGAGCGCGTGGATAATGATGTCTACAATTCTGCAATCTTCGTAGATCAAGATGGGGTAATTCGGGGAGATCATCACAAGATGCAATTTGCCGAAGGGTATCACGAGTCGTGGTTTTTCAACAGACTGGGCTCGCACATTCGAGCCTTTGATACGCCGTTTGGGAGGGCGGGCTTTCTGATATGCAACGATAGATGGGATTCGGCTCTGGGAAGAGCCCTCGTACTCGACGGAGCGCGCGTGATCTACATTCCGGCATACGGTAGCAGAAGACCACGGCAGGACAAGGCAGTTCTATCGATAGCTAGGGACAATGGAGTTCCGGTCGTCGAGGCAAATGTGGGAGTCAACCTGATCATCAGCAGGGGAGAGATCGTCTCAAAGCAGAAGGGAGACGATAGAGTAACCGTCGCGGAAATTGAGATTCCTTCTTTGCCATCTGAGGCCTTGATCGAGAAAATTGAATCAGCGTTTCTTTCCCGGAGGAAAAAGGAGATGGAAATAAAGTATGCCGAGACTATGGCAAACTTAAAGTTGCACGTTAGTCGCGGAGCAAAAAGGAATCAGAACTGACCTTAAACGCCAGCAGCTACTTTACGACAGCCGCCCGTTCTGCGAGCCAAGTGAATGCATCCTCTTGCATTTCAAGATCAAACTTGTGACGTCCTTCGTAGAATCGGCCTGCGTAGTTTTCACCGTGCCCCATCTTCGAGTATATTTTGGAGATTTTCCTATCTGCGGATTGTTGAGCTTCGAGAGTAAATAGGCCGTCTTGATTGTTGTACTGAACCATTAGGGGAGCGGGGGAGTGAAGTGAGATCACGTCGGGCAGATCCATCAGACGGATCAAGCCGGGAACGTAGAAACCAATACCGTGACCGCGGATGTGGTTTCGAAGCAAGTCTCGCACCGTACTCATGAAACCCACGCAGACGGCAAATTTGATTCGTGAATCCATGCCCGACAGGTACAGAGTCCGTTGCCCTCCCATGGACAAACCGCCGCATCCAATTCTCTCGGGGTCAACTTCGGAGCGAGTGAGCAGGTAATCAATACTCCGCCGATCCTCGAACAAGTGAATTCCAGGCCAGCAAGCTCCGGAATTTAGGATCGTACTGATGGTGATGGAAGCTTCCGTCGAGTCCCAGTATTGATTGAACCGGGCAATATAATCCTCCGAGCCAGTTTCCTCGCCTCCGAAAAATCCTACGAGGTCCGGATTTACACTGTCCAGTGGAATTTTTCGGCTCCCCCAGAGAGAAACGTCGATTGCCAGGACGGCGAACCCGCGGCCAGCGAGTTCGTTCGCCCAGCTCTTCCCGCCGTAGTGAACTTTTTTGAATTCGGAAAGAGATGGACTATGAACATTCGTGGTGACTACTTTCTCTTTTCCAAAATAATAGTAACCCCCGTGGTCGTGGAGCGCCAGAAAGCCCGGCAATTTCTTTTTTGGCCTGTTTTCTGGATAGAGGAAAAAGCCTCTGGTTCGGGGGCCGTAGGGCAAGTCGTACGAAATCTCTTCCGTCACGATTCCATTGCTCGCAAATTTAGATTCGACCGAGGAGTTCAATGGGGCGCTTTTCGGGTGAAATCCCAGCAAGTCTCCTATTCGTTCGCGGGAATCATTCCGCCATTTGCTTACATCTTCCCATTCTCTTGATAGAAACGATAGGGAGGGATCAAATGATTTGGAAATTGATTCTAAGGTTTCGTAGAACGTGCCCAGGTCCGGTTTCAGGTCAGCCATTTCCTAACACCGACACCGGCATCAGCCCTAAACAGCGTAGCTACTTTTTCTTAAAATAGGGCAGTATCCTTTGGGCGTACGTCCTAATCGTTTTTCTGTCCGCGCCCGTGTTGAGGACTATCTGCGTGACTCCCATCTCTCGGTACTTGGAGATCAGCTCGATAACGTCGGACCACTTTTTGCAAAACGCAGTGGACTTTAACAGCTCTTCATCGGGCAGGTCGCGACCCATTTGCTCAATTTTCCTCGGATCTGGCTCGTTGAACGAATTCTTCGCCGCGATTCCGGCATAGCGCCGCTCCGTTTTCACGAAAGTTTCAGGATCCTTGAGAGTAAAGTTCATCGAGACGATCTTTTTCAATTTTGAAGGATCCTTACCAGCACTTCTCACGCCTTCGTCGAAGGCCGGGAAGATCACATCCCTGATCGGCTCCAAAGGATTCGTTTGCGAGAGCGTAATCAGGGCGTCCCCAAACTCGCCGGCGACCCTCGCCATCTTCGGCCCCGTTGCCGAAACATAGATCTTCATGTCGGTTCTGGGACGGGTGTAGAGGTACACTTGGTTTACCTTGAAGTACTTTCCATCGAAATCAAAGTAGACCTTGCTTGTCCACATTTTTCGGATCAACTGTATTCCCTCGACGAGTCTTTCCATTCTTTCATTCCACGGTGGCCAGCGTTCGAAAAAGGGAACCTCGTTCATCGCTTCGCCGGTACCAACGGTCAGGAGAAATCTGCCCGGATACATGTTGTCCAGAGTGGCGGAAGCCTGGGCAATTATCAGCGGATGGTATCTCGCACCGATCGGAGTGGTCACGTACGGGCCGAGCCTGATCTTTTTTGTAGCTTGAAGACATGCACCCATCAGCGACCAGACAAAGGACGAGCGATTGCTGCTGTGCGCCCATGGCATGAAGTGATCCCCGAGCCACGCAACATCAAACCCTAGTTTTTCGGCCAGAATGACACATTCCTTGAATTCGTTAGGATCTTGCTCGTTTTCTCCAATGTCCACTGCAACTTCGAACGGTTTGCTAGCTGTACTTCTGGCCATTCCCGATTCCTATTTCCTTTCCTCGCTCTAAACTTAGAAAATTAATGCTTTCTGAACGGGTATTAACTTCCGGTTCATTTGCAATGCACAATCAGTCACAAGCTCTCACTCCCGTACTCAGCTTGGTGACAATGAGGAGTGGATTAGCTGCCAGATCCTGTTTCCAGCTTCGAGCACTTCGCGATCGGCGCCGTATTTTCCGGCCAGCTGGAAGCCCGTCGGTAGCGAACGCCCGTCGAGCTTGTGGTTCGGCAGAGTAAGAGCAGGGAACCCGCAGAGATTCCAAACCTCCGGGTTCCGGATCAACAACGGCCGCTGTCTCGCGTATTCCGACCTGTTCACCATGTCCTCGAGCTTGGGAGCTTCTATGAGGCAAGTTGGGGTGGCGACATAGTCAACATCCTCGAAAACTCCGAACATTTTAGATGTGAAAGCAAGCCTGAACGACTCGGCCTGCATCGCCTCGATCATCCCCATCTTCCCCCCGGCGTCCAAAGGAGTCAATACATCGGCGTCCATCTCCTTCCTGTACGTTTCATTCGAGAGGACTTCTGAATAAAACCACGCGGCCTCCCTTAGCATTATGCATCTCCTGACCCGCGAGATTTTCTCTTCGTCGGGAATGGAGATCCCTTCCACGATTTCGAATTCCTGTCGGGCCTTCTCGATTGCATTCCAAAAGCTCTTCAAAACAGATTTGTCGGCTTCGTCAAAGTAGCGGCGGCCGGGGATCCCTATCCTCTGCTTTCTTCTCCCCGTTCGTTCTACCTGTGGCCTCTGGCTGAATTTCTCAGGCATCAGATCTGCAAGGACAAAGAGGAGATCGTCCATCGTCCGGGCTAGGACTCCAACGGTGTCCAACGTTGCGCTGAGCGGAAAGACTCCAAACGAGCTTATCGTGCCGATCGTGGGTTTCAGCCCGCAGATGCCGCACAG
>JASHPQ010000278.1 GCA_030037995.1 Nitrososphaerales archaeon
CCGCGGAGATCGCAAAAGCCGCAGAGTCAAACGGCGTTTACGGATTTTGGGTCGCTGACGAGATTTATCACCGGGACGTATGGATGACCCTAGCTGCGTGCGCTCTCAACACCACGCGAATCCGGCTTGGTACTGGAGTAACTCACGTCGTATTGAGAGAACCTACATTCGTTGCACAAGCCATGGGGACTCTCGACCAGATGGCTCCCAATAGGACCTTCTGTGGTATCAGCATAGGGAATATTGGGATGCTCGCCCAGTACGGGCATCTTCCACCAACGAAGGAGTTGAAGCCCTTCGTCAGACTTGAAGAGTCCCTTAAGATCATTCGTACACTTATCCGCGATGGCAAGATCGACTTCAAGGGACAATTCCATCAGTACTCCTCTGTAACCACCTCTGCTACTACCAAGAACCACATCCCTTTCTACCTTGGCGGAATGGGCGGCCCAAAGTCCTTCCAGCTCGCAGGGAAAATTGGTGACGGAGTAATGACCGCTATGGGATATTCCAGAGAATATCATGAGTACGTGGTCAGCAATACGGCGCAGGGAGCAATGGTCGCGGGACGCAGAGAACCAAAGAAACTTCCCTACGCTACATGGGACATTTTTTGCACGGCGCCGAAGTCAGAAGCGGCCAAGGAAGCTGCAAGGAGTTTCGTCGCCTTCTACATCCCCTCAATGCCGGATCATCAGGTCAAGCTGCACGGAGTGAGCCCAGAAGCGGTAAGGCCGATCCGGGACGCGTTTGCTAGAGCAGATTTTCATCTCGGGGTGAAACTCACCACTGACGAGTTCGTTGACAAGTTCTCGATATCTGGATCGCCGGACGAGGTAGTGGAGAAACTGCAGAAGAATTTTATCCAAGGGGGCGTCGACGAACTGGTTGCGTGTGTAGTCGAGCCGGAGGTGGTAGGCTCGATGATGGGTGTGAAGATCAGGGATGTCCCCGGCTACCCGGCGAACCTCGAGCTCATCAGCAAGAGGATCAACCCTCACTTGGGCTGAAAAACAACTAGGGCTTTTGATTCCGCTTCCTTATTTCTTCGACCAGCATAGGGACTAGGGCATAAAGATCCCCTACGATGCCATAATCAGAATACTGGAAGATCGGCGCAGCCTTGTCACTGTTGATCGCGATTACCACCTTTGAGTCCCTCATTCCGACTATGTGTTGAATCTGTCCGGAGATTCCCAGGCCAATGTAGAGCTTAGGCCTCACCGTCACGCCCGACAGACCGACCTGCATCTCCTTAGGAAACCATTGAAGGTCTTCAACTAAGGGTCTTGAGCAGGCAAGCTTGGCGTTAAGAACTGCGGCGAGTTCCGCGATCGGAGCTAGATCGTTCTTGCTCCTGACGCCTCTGCCGACAGCAACTATTCGCTCGGCCTCGTTAATGTTCACTTCCGGGCCGCCTCGGACTTCTTCCTTATGTGCAACATTTTTCCTAGGGTAGGTCTTCTTTCTGGATGGGAGCTTGGTTATTTTGATGCCTTGGTCCAGAAATGCGTGATTACTCAATTCAGCTTTTCGAATTACGCCAGTGAAGATCTTTACAGCAGACCTGATCGTGGTGGTTTCTTCCGCAATTCCACCCAGTGTCAGTCTATGAAATATCACGCTCTCCTCCGACTTCTCTAGACTGGTTACACTATCAACGTAGCCAGTATTCAAGGTCGATGCTAGTCTAGGACCAGTCTCTCTGCCTGCTCGCGTCGCTGGAAGAACGATAAAGTTGTATCCATGCTCCGAAATGATTTCTTGGAGGATCGCAACCAAGTCTTCTGGTATAGTAGATGGCTCCACAACAAACACCTCGCTCGCGCCGCCCGGTGAAGGCTCGGACTCGCCATTCCATACGCAGTCAACAGAAGGAGACAGACCTTCGACAAACGACAAGAGGCCGCGCAGTTCGGCTTCGTTGCTTGCAAGAATCAGAACTTTGAAATTCAAACTACAGCACTCCATCCAAAATTAATTTGTCAATAAGCTGCTCTGACGCACTCTTGGCATCCGAGCCATCGAACAAAATATTCTTCCGCGAAGCAGTTACTGGTTTCAGGTTGATCTGGTCACGCAAGATGTGCTGGTCCAACTCGTCCAGCGACACACCGAGATCCTCGATTTTGATTGTGGAAACTGCGTCGCGTGGAACCCGAAGGAGTTGAAGCGTGGTGACATACCTCGGTCTGTTTAATTCATATGTGACGGTGACCAGTGCAGGGAGTCCACACTCTAACGACTCTTTGTTGCCGTCCAAGACTCGCTCGACTCTCACATTATCACCTTCCACCTTCATCTTCGACGCATAGCTGAGGCTCGGAAGTCCCAGCATTTGCGCGACCATTTGTGGAACTGCGCCAGCGTAATTGTCCTCCGACGCGTGACCCGCCAAGATCAAATCAAAGGGTCCGAACTTTTCGAGCGTCTTTTTCAATAGATATGCCGTGGCACTTTCATCTAACTTTTTTGAGCCGTCAGAAATCAAATATCCCTTGTCTGCGCCCATCGCGATTAGTTCTCTCAGTGCCTTGGAAGTGTCGTTCCTTCCTACGGAAAATATCGAGATCTTGGATCCGGCGTGGGTGGACTTGACCTGCACCGCTTCCTCGACAGCATTGAGGTCCGACTCACTTATCTTCTTGGGAGAACGGTCGAAGTCAAAGGTGTTTCGGGACGCATCCACAAAGAGACCGCTCGATTCGAAGCCGTACTTTGCGAGGGTTGCAATCTTCATCGAGACGCACCTTTGCTGCAGCAGATTGACGCTAACGGTTCTTAGTCTGATTCGTCGTTTTCGGTGGCTTTAGGACTTTTTTCGCAAAGTTGTAATGCACCCATTCAAGATAATCAGTCCGCATCTGCACTATTCTCCTAATGTCCTCGTCGGACATCTTCTCCTGTCTTACATTTTTCATCTTCTCTGGATTGACCTCGTAGTGATTGTTCCTAATTATCGATTCGTCCATGTTGCTGTTTTCTGCCATGTTTTTTCTCACTCACAGACCCACGGACTGCGCTATGAGCTCTACCACGTTTGCTAGCTCAAGATCGGATCTTGACTTCGACTTCACATCACTAAAATGATCCCAGCAATGGGGGCAAGCGAGGGCGAGCGTGTCTGCGCCCGTATCCGCGGCCTTTCGCAACCTTCGTTCCCCGATCGACTCTGCGATGTCCGGGTGCAGTTTCTTGAATGAAGAAACGCCATTTCCGCAGCAGTAATACCATTGATCTATATGGTTCTCGTCCACGAACTCGATCCCTGGGATGGCGGAGAGGAGCTTCCGCGGAGATTCCCACAGGTTCGTGAGCTTGTTGAGGGTGCAGGGATCGTGAAAGGTTACCTTCTTCTTGATCGGTGCCGACGCCTTAAGCTTGCCCTCTTGGAAGAGCTCCCACAGAATGTCGGTGATGAACACCACTCTGAATGGGAGGCCTCCAAAAATCTTCGCATAATCTCTCTGAAAGAAAAAGTAGTCGTGGGGATCGACGCAAATGACGACCCCAGCACCCATTTCTTCGATCCTGGCGATATCTTTCCGCACAAGCTCTTTGTAGAGTTCCTCTTTGCCCACATCCAAAGGCTCGGAAAGTCCCGCGTTCACCTCGCCCATTAGTGCGAAATCGAGCCCTCCAGCTTTCAGAAGCTTCGCCGACACACGAGCGGTCTGGCTCGCCTGCATAGCGGTGAATCTGCTAACGTAGAGGACGGCGGAGCAGGTCGTTCCGACCGGTATGCCAAGATCCTTTGCCCACCTGAGCATATCATCTCTCCGTCCTACATCCTGAAGATGGCTCTGGATCTCCTTTTCGACTTCCGTCGATCCGGGATAGCCAATTCCCTCCCTTACGAGATCACTCCTCACCTTTCTCACGAGATCGACTGTCGTCAGAGAAGTCTTGTAATAGTCACCCATGAACAAAGTATTAGGGCACCGTATCTCACACGCTCCGCACTGCAGGCAATGAGTGAATGTATCCCCGAGCTCCTCGAACTTGCCTACCCCCTGATGCACCGCGAACAAAGCGGAGTTGAACCCGTAAGGAGTGTGTGACTCGTTCCTCGTCTCCTGATGGACCGGACAGATTTCTCTGCAGAACTTGTGGCGGCAGGCGAAGGTAAGGTAGTTGTCCTGGGCCAAAGCATCAGAGGGTCTTTCCCCTTTCTTCAAGGGATCGGTGTAAGATTCCTTGGCATAGATTCCAGCTGTTTCCATGGTTATTGATTTACACCTGCTACCCTTTCTTCTTCATAAGCGGAATCGAGGCCAAACTTGCCGGGATTTAGTATGTTGTTCGGGTCGAAGCTCCTCTTCAACATCTTCATGATATCATACATGCCGTTCTTGAGCTCGACCGGGATGAGGTCTGCATCACCCGGCCGTGTTGCGCCGTGGCAGGCTGTTATACTCCCGCCGTGCGCTAGCGTAATTTCGCTCAGTCCCCTCTTCAGCTCAACGAAGGCTTTCCATTTCTCGTCGTCGAACTCCATCTCCGGAATGAAAATATCGATCTCCCCTAGGTAATCGCCCCACGACCTGAAGGGATTGTTGGTGTAGAAGAAACAGCCGCCATCATCAAAGATTCCGTAGAGTTTCTGGAATTTGCCGACGAGCGAGTGCCACTCCTTTCTGACTGAAGGTATCTCGCTGTACGGTACCGCCGCGTCCTCGCAGTGCCATGTACTTGGCATTACCTGTCCATGCGTGTCTCTGCCATGGAGCGCCAGGTGGTACCTGTCATGCCTCGCCGCCCAATCGCCTTCAGAGATTTCCTCACCCAAGTAGCTTCCTCCGCTCCCCTCAACTATCTCGAAGAATTTCCTTGAGGCAGCCTCTACCTCTCCCTCTGTTCCATAGAAGGCACTCGCGATGATCGACTTTGTGGTTAACGGAAGAGGGATGTAAGCCTCGTCGTCCCTCCTCAAGAACCTCAGTTTTTCTTCGTCAAAGAGCACGGTGCCAGCAATGGTTCTGAAGAACGACTGACCTATCAACTTCACAGTACCGTACGCCTTCTCATATTCATTGAATCCGAAGAATGCGGAGAACTCGGCCTCCGGTCTGGGAAAAATGTCGAGCGTCGCTTCCGTAGTCACCCCGAGTGTTCCTTGGTGCCCGATGAACAAGTCTTTCAGCCTGTAGCCGGTCGAGGATTTCCTGATCTTACGACCACCGGCCTCACCGATTTCAACTATATTCCCAGTTGGGAGGACCACTGTCATGCTTATGACTAGGTCCGGAATGTGCCCGGAGACGCCTCCGATAAGCGACCAAGCACCCGTGCCAATGTTCCCTCCGATTATTGACACGGGAAAAGATGCTGGATCGAAGGGCCACCAGAGATCGAACGGCTTGAGCGCCCTTGAGAGTTCTTGATTGTTTATACCCACTTGAACTGTGACGGTCATATTCTCCGAGTCCACCTCTAGTATCTCGTTCATTCTCTTTATGTCGAGGACAATCCCCTTCCTCAAAGGGACCGCCCCGTCGTTGAGTCCAGTACCGCCGGCTCGTGGCACAACTGGAATCCGGTATCTATTCGCGAATTTTAATAGCTCAGAAATCTCCTCCGTACTCCCTGGCATGACTACGACATCTGGGAGGTAATCCTGCCATTTGTCGACACGAAATGGAAAAGGGGTGGCCGCCCTAATAGCACGTTGATGTAGTTCAGTCAGGACGTTCCGATCTCCTACAATCCTTCGGAGTTCCTCGATCCTGGATTGTGGAATGCTTATGGTCTCATCCGATTTGGCCGAAGTGGTTGTCAAAGTTCGCTCCACACTGATTGAAAAACGTGGGCTTTACTATTTTTGATTTAAGTGTTTGAAGTATCAGAGCTGGTACATAAATCACTTTGCGATTGCAATGAACAGCTTATCCAGATCGTTCCGGCTCTACTCTGGAGGTATCTCGGAAAACACGACTTCTATCGGAACGCCTTGTCTAGCTCTGTAGCTCTTTAAAATATAGTAGTAAGCAATTGTCGCGACAAACAGCACGGCAAGGAGGATCAAAAACGAGTTATAATCGCAGGCGACGACCCCTCCCGCCGGACAACCGAAGAAGTAGAAGGCCTGATCGTAAGTATACCACACGACCGTACCCACACTGTATATGAGCGCTATGATGCCGAGCCACGTGATCACCGGCAGACCGGCAACTTTCCTCTTCACAGACGCGGTCACCTCGTACAACTGTTTCTTCCTGTAGGGAAAGACTATCGCAGCAATGGCCACTATCACGAAGGTTATCCCGATATCTCCGATGGAGGCATAAGAGTAAAGCGCGAACGCAGCTGACGAAGTAGTTCCCCCCAGTAAGCCGCTGAGAAAAAGCAACATGATTTCGCCACCCACGGAGGCGACAAGGATGGCTTTGGTCGGAGTACTGAATCTGGAGCTGACGTCGGCGAGCGAAACTGGAACGACTCTGTCAAAGGAGTATGCGAAGAGGATACGAGACATTATGGTCATCCCCCAGGGCGCAACTAGCAGGAAGCCGGACACGATACCGATCCCTAGAAAGATAACCAGCAATGAATTGTTGGTAAGGATACCGGCGATCAAAGCTAGGTTTGGAGTCGCTCCGAGCGTGTTAGGCAGATACCCATAGTAGATGTAGTCGATCCCGACCATGAAGTTGAAACCGAGGCCGTAATATGCAGCCTCTAGGATCACAATGGTTGCGGCGAACACTATTCCAAAGCTGGCGAAAAGCGCCTTTCCCGCGGTCTTGTTGGCGTTTTTTAACTCCCCGCCTAGATAATTCGAGGAAAATACCCAAAAGAGGACTGTGAACCAAAGAGGTACAAGCAGCAGGTTTGCCCCCAAGTTTGTGGGGCTGTGGGTCGGAGCAACTGCAGCCCCGGCCGCAGAAATATTGTCGTATGCATTGGGCATGAGACCAGCGTTGACGTGAGTCGCGTACGAATTGAAGCTATTCACAAAACTGGACGGGTTGAGGACTGCCAAGACTAACAGGATCGCGGTAATCGCTATTCCGATTAGGGCAATAGACATGAGAACATTCTGAATCTTATAGTATACTCTACTGCTCACTATGACCAGTGAGGTGAAAACTACTATTGCAATCGTTCCAACGATGAAGTCATTTACCGGTACTGGGAACCAAGACGAGAGGGTTCCCGCCCACGAAGCACCAGTTAACGCATGGAATACGCTCAAAATCTGTGAGAGGCCCTGACTTGAGAATACTGAAGCGGCGTCGCCGATCCAGAACCACAGGAAGATCGCCCATCCGACGAAGTTTGCGGCGAGTCCCACAGCCGGAATCAGCACTCGACTGACGTATACATAGTCGCCGCCGGATCTAGGCATACTAGTGTTGAAGATGTAGTAGACGCCGAGAAGCGCAAGGATCCCTGGAGCCGTCAGGAGGAGGCTGACCGCCGGGTCTCCTCCGTAGAGTGGAGCGTAGGTGAACGCGTAGATAATCGACCAAAAGCCTCCAAACGAGACCAAGTTCAGGAACATCATATCGACCCAGCTCGAAGATCGGACTAGGCCGGTAGCGTTGCGAACGAATGTTGGTGATTTCTTTTCCGAAGTCATCAGAGCGCTTCGTTAAAAGGTTGTTTAAAAACTTACGGAAAAGTATGCCAGGGCATACCCCATAAAATCCCGAGACAGTGCCTAAATATTGGTCAACGCGTCTTTACGGGCACTTTGAGCGTCGAAAGAACTTCACGACTCTTCTCGACGGTCTCCCTGACATCCGCTTCAGTATGCACCGCAGAAATAAAGTTCCTCTTGATGTTCGTGGGCAGCATGAATACCCCCTTCTCGATCATAGCCTTCCTATATCGCACGAAAGACTCGGCGTCGTTTTTGAAAGTATCCCTGTAAGTCAAGATCGTGGGCCTCGCGAAGTAGGTGCAGAACACAGATCCAAAATGAGCTGTGTATGTCTCGATTCCTACTTGCCCGGCTGCCTCATCGATTCCCTTGCAGAGCTCGTCGCCAAGCTTGAATACTTTTGAGTGGATCTCACCATCTTCGAGTTTTCTGATGGTCGCGTAAGCCGCGGCACACGAATAGGGGTGCGCGTTGAACGTTCCGGCAAAGAACACGTCACCACCAGCAGTGGCGAACCGATCCATCAAATCTTCTCTGCCCCCCAGTCCTGATATTGGGTAGCCATTTCCGAGAGCCTTGCCAAATGTCGTAAGGTCCGGAGTGACCCTGCATATACTCTGGTACCCACCCAGCGCATGCCTGAACCCAGTTATCACTTCGTCGAAGATCAGAATGATATCTTCGCGCGTGCAGATCTCACGTAGCGCCGTGAGAAATCCCTGCGTTGCCGGTACGCATCCGATATTGTGGGCGACGGGCTCAAGTATTATGCAGGCGATCTTCCCCTTGTTTTCCCTAACGCAACTTTCGACCTCCTCTACGGAGTTGTAAGACAGCACGAGCGTGTGCTGCATCGCCTCTTGGAGCATACCCGCCGAAATCGGATCGTACTTTCCCATCTTGTCTGCGACACTCGTTACATTCATGCTGACATAGTCGTGCCAGCCGTGATAACACCCCTGAAATTTTATCATGTACGATCGGCCAGTAATTGCCCTAGCTAGGCGAATCGCGCTGTAAGTTGCCTCGCTGCCAGAGTTGCACAAAAGTGCTTTCTCGGCACTCGGAATATGTTCACAAATCTTATCGCATACCTTTCCCTCGATCTCTGTTGTGCCAACACCGATGAGATCGGTCTGCTCTCTCATTTCTTCGACAGCACGTTCCACATCCGGATTTCGGTGTCCTAGAAATATTGCTCCAAAACCCAAGTGGTAGTCGAGATAGTCGTTGCCGTCGACGTCACTGATCCTAGCGCCTTTTGCTCCCGAAAACACAATTGGAGGATTCAGTTTCCGTAGAGAAGTATTGATTCCTCCCGGGATATGCTGTGCAATTTTCGCGAAAGCCGACCTTGACTTCTCGTGATTCATGTTTTTACGGAGAAGGCTCAATTTCTATTTAAGAATTGGCGAAAGCACAATTTTTGAATGTCTATTATCTACTAGATTCCTATCGTCCAATCGAATCATTCCCTTTTGTGCTTCTTGCAAATCTCTTTTCGCCCTAAAGTCGATTGGAAAGAATAACATCGCACATCTCATCGCTCTAATGGCGTGTGGGAGCATCCTATGCATCATTGGAATGAGTGTGAAAATCTTTACCTTCTAATGGGAAGGGTATAGAATACTTCTCTGTGGTTAGACATTTGATGATTCATAGCCATTAAAACCGAGAAAATTTATTACAAGAAGGTCCGTCTCAAAATTTGCATTAAGTTGCTGGTAGAGGTTCCGCTCGATTCGATTGAAATGAATCCATACAACTCGCGGAGGTCGTACGATAACTCTAGCATTGCTATGATGATGTCCTCATTGGAACGGTCGGGGCAACTCGTCGTCGTAAGAGCTCGCCCGTCTCCGACGGAGCCCGGAAAGTATCAGCTGATCTACGGTCATAGAAGATTTCTAGCTGCCAAGAAGCTTGGCTGGAATTCGATCAGGGTGGAGATCGTCGATGCGGATGATCAGCAGATGATCGAGCAGTCGCTCATCGAAAATATTGAACATGATGATATTTCCGATTACGAAAAGGCCATGGTTTTCGAGAGGATGAACCGAGAGATGAACATGACTTATGACGAAATTGGCAAGATGATCGGAATATCGAAGCAACACGTTTCGAACTACATCGCAATGTTGAGATTGTTCGATCAGGCCAGAGTCAACTCGAACTCCGATTTGTTTGAGGCTGTAAGAAACGTGACTGAGCATCATGCCCGCATACTTTCGCGAGTGGAGGACTCTCAGAAAAGGGAGGAGCTCGCGATTATGATTTTCAAAGAGAAGTTATCGATAAAGGAGCTTTCGAATTTGATCGGCCGACTGAGAAGCTGGTTCCCTACAAGTGCAGATGAGTGCCGGGAGACTTCTTTGATTGGAGGATGTGAAGATGATGGTTCTGTTGCGGAAGAGTTGCGGAAGATAAAACAAGTACTCTACTCTGAATTCGAATTGGTCCGCCAGGGCGATTTTGATTCCTTCAAAAGCATGCACATGTTCGGCGAAGGGTACACCCTGTATGGGGCCTTTCCTCCCCTCACCAGGTACGATAATGACAGAGCCCTTCCGAGAGAGAGGATGTGGTTCTACGAGATCGCACCGAGCTTGGACTGCAGAATCGGTGATGTAAAGATCGACTTACTGGGGTCAGTGGGGCTTGCCACTTTGATAGTGGACTACTCGGGCATCTATAGAAAGGGGCAGTTCAGGATGAGGTCTAGGGGCACGGTGGTTCTTCTAAAAAGGAAGAATATTTGGAGGATATTTCACGAGCACTGGTCGGCAGGTTCACTTAGAGCGCGCGCGCGGGCGCGGGCAGACACACTCTAAATTCTATCGTGAATTGCGAAATTCTCAAAGGTTCGCAGAGAACCTTGATAGAATTTATCGCAGAAATTCTTCATCTATAAAAAAGGACGCGCGCGCTATCCAGTTCTCGGCATTTCCTTCACTCAGACCTCTACCATGGATTTTAGAGGTCAAAGGTAAATGGTGTAGTTGACCTAAACAGTCACTGATAATGATCATTCTACGAGGTTATAATAATCTACCAATCGACTGCGCGTCGTAAAAAGCATTCCCCAGGCGAGCACCGCCTAAATTTGCATCGCCGACCAAATAGGTCTCTTTCACCTTACCATTGAAAGAGCCATACAAGACGTCATTTTGCATTTTACCGGTTACAAGAATAACGTTATCAGCAAGTGCTACCCATCTCTTTTCCGGGAAGAATACGTCGTACAAATGGACATTTCTGCCATCTATCCGGCTTATCCAAGCGCTTGAGGTTATCTTGATCCCAGCAGAAATAAGCCGAGGGAAGAGATGCTCCCAATGATTAATCAATTTGAGTTCTGCTGCAAGGTTTGGATGATATGATATGATTTGAACACTCTTCCCCTGTTTTGCTAAAAATTCCCCTATTCCGGGCGCTTCAATGAAACCCAAAGTGTCTGCCACGATGATTTCTTTTCCGAGATCCAGAGACTTTGTTAACACATCGACTTCTGTGTAGACATTTGGTTGATCTGACCCTTCAATTTCCTTGAAGTTGTAAGGTTGGTATCCACTTCTGATTGGAAGTGCACCAGTTGCAACTACTACAGCGTCAGGCTTTTCGCTGTCCAAAACAAACTGAATGACTTCCGGATCAGGCGTTATCTCTAGTCCATATTTTACTTCCACCCCAAGCTTTGAAATTTGTTCCGTTAGCCAAGTGACTATGGCTTTCAGATTCTCCCTCCCGGGCAGTCTTCCAGCAAAAAGAGCCTGACCACCCAGTTGTCGTGACTTTTCATAAATCACCACGTCGTGGCCTCTTTGAGCCGCAACCCTTGCTGTTTCAAGACCGGCAGGACCGCCGCCGATTATCAGTACCTTCTTTCTTGTCTCGGCTTTTTTTATTGTGCCGATTCCCCACTCCTTCTCCCGGCTGACGGAGGGATTGACGGTGCATGAAATTGGCAGCCCGCGATTCATTCTCCCCCAGCAGTCCTGAAGACCACCGATACAGGGCCGAATATCTTCCAGACGTCCATCCCTCGCCTTGTTCGGCAGTTCCGGATCAGCGATCATCGCTCTCGTCATAGCGACCATGTCCGCGAGGCCCTTGGAAAGCAAAGTTTCAGCATAAACTGGATCAACGTATCTTCCTACGACTCCCACTTTTGTTTTCTTTAGAGCAGATTTGACCGGATTGCTCAGCCTCTCATTATATCCAGTTTCTACGTACATTGGAACTGCCTGCCAGTCGTCATTTTGCGGATAGATCCCTTGATCCACTGTAACCCAATCGATCTTTCCATCTAGTCTTCGAGCTATCTCGGTCGTATCCTCTATCGTGTTGCCCCCTCTCTTTTCACTGTCGGCAAATAGTCTCATTCCAACAGCGATTTGTTCACCAACATGTTCTCTAGTTCGCTGAACAATCTCGTTCAAAAATCTCATTCTATTTTCTAGAGATCCTCCGTACTTGTCTTGGCGACGATTCATCACTGAAGAAAGTGATTCTGTAATGAGGCCACCGTGGGAAGCGTGAATATCCACTCCGTCAAGCCCCGAATCTCGAACATATTCCGCAGCCTTACCAAACGCTTCAGCAAGATCAGAAAGTTTCTTTTCATCCATTTCTCGGGGTGTGAAGCTCGGCATTGTGTAAAAGTTCGTCGTGGATGGGTACGGGAAAGATGAAATTCCTTCTAAACCTCCTGTATTGGTGCCGCCAGTGTCCAGTTCGATGAAACATCTCCCTCCGTACTCATGTACCTTTTTCGCAAGCTTCGAGTAACCCTCGACAACTTTCGGGTCTGAGGCGTTTATTGGCCACCGGCCACTTAGGACCATCGGATGCCCGCCCATCATGTGAGCAAAATGAGAATCAGAAGTGGCAGCGAGAACTCCAGAAGCACCTCCTGTTAAGCTAACTATCCCCATTGATACCTCGATTAGGGCAGCACCTCCTTTTACACGTTCAGCACAATAATAGGCAAGCCTTTCCCCAGGCAAATTATTCCGATTATCTGATGCGAACATTGTTGCATGTGGAGTTACGTAGATCCTATTTCGCAAGGTCAGCGGACCAACATCCAGTGGAGTGAAAAGGTGTTTGAATTCGAAATTCATCCTGTTTAGGGCCCTCCACGCTTTGTCCGCAGTTGGATCTTTATCTCAAATTCTACTCGGGAGGAATTTTCCCTGAAAACCAAAAACTACTGCGATCGGCCCTTGGTCTTGAGGCGGTTAAAAAGGGATTGAATTCATTCAACGATAGAATATCCTCCATCGACCACAATCGTTTGCCCGGTTATGTTTGGCGCCAAATCAGAGGCAAGGAAGAGTACTGCATTTCCGATATCTTCCGGAGTTGAAAGCCGACCCGTCGGAGTTCTGTCCTCCAGCGGCTTTAATTCCCCAGCGGCAAATCGGCGAGTTCCTTCTGTCGAAATCGTGCCAGGTTCGATGGCATTGATCGTGATGTTATTCTTGGCCACTTCTAGAGCGGCACTCCTCATGAAGCCGATGATGCCCGCTTTGGAGGCGCTATAGTGGGATAACCCAATCTCGCCAGTTCTGTAACCGGTTATTGAAGAGGTCATAATCACTCTTCCATAATTTTGTTTGAGCATCTGAGGAAGACAGCTTTTCAGCCCCAAAAAACAACCTTTCAGATTGACGTCAATGACTTTGTCCCATTGTTCTTCACTCATTTCAATTATTTTTGCAGGTGGATAGATTCCCGCGTTTTCACATAGGATATCGATTCGGTTGTACTCTTTAATGACAGCCGCGGCCACTTTCTGCATATCCACCCAATTCGAAACGTCTGCTGCTATAGGACTGGAAATATTTCCGGCTCGACGAATCTGCTCGACTGTCCTTTTTGCACTTGTTTCATCAATGTCGACTACAACCACCTTTGCGCCATTATTCGCGAGAACTTCGGCTATTCCCCTCCCTATTCCACTGCCGGCGCCAGTGACGATCGCTATTTTTCCTTGGATCGAAAATGAGCTATCCATGACATGTGGACGTTTGAGCCGCGATTTTAATATCTTTAGTCAGTCTCGGTAAACTTGGTCGATGCAAGAGCGCATCACAGCTCCTTAGTATTCGAGAGCGCTCTGATGCTACGAGCCGACAAAGGTAACCGTATTGAACTCAGGTAGAGTGGAGCCCGAACCCCAGAGAGGATCCGTCAGAAATCCGCTTATGATCGATTTGTCATACACAATAGAGCCACCCGGAGTCCAGCTTCCAAGCGTTCCTACCCAAGCGTAGGGAGCATCGTTGTAAATTTGAGCCTGCGCGGCAGTGCAAACATTGTTTAGCAGAGTAGCATTTGAACTGGTCAAAAGATCATCGGCACAGGTCTGCACTACTGGATTGTAGTATATCGCATAGTTGAGGCCTATGGACTCGTTGCTGACCAAAAATTCCCAGAGGTCTGCAGGCGTCTGGGCAATAGGCGTTATCCACAGATAATCCGCCACGCCGATATTTCCAGCGGAGGCCGAGTGATTCACCATGTAGGAATAGGTTCCAGCGAACGGGGTCATAATTTGGGCGGCTGAGAGGATCTCAATATTAACCGTTAAACCAATCTGTGCGAGATCCCCCTGAACCAGTTGCGCTGAGTTGATGCAATACGTACAATCTATTGGCACTCTGAAAAGCAGGGCTGGCAAGTTTGATGCATTGATCCCTGCGCTTGTGAGATCCTGCTGTGCGAGCGTAAGGTTGTATTGGTACGGTGTGTGGTTTCCCAAGTCGTAGAATTGCTTCCATTCCGGATATTCGGGACCTACCCAAGGGTGGATTAAGCCATAAAATACTTCGGAATAAATACCGCTGTAATTTATTGCATGGACGATTGCCTGTCTTACCGCCGTGATGTTAGTTGGATATAGTTGCGTGTTCAAGGAAAATGCAAAGTCTGCACCAGTCCACGGAGGCAATGTAACGTAGCCGTACTTATTCGGGTTAGCCAGAACCAGATTCCAATCTTGCGAAAGAATTACGGCGATCGGAGCAGCGCCGGTGGATAAGTCCGTATATCGAGCAACATCACTTGACTTTGTATAAATTACCACGTTTTTGACATGGCCCGGATCCAGATATTCGTCTGCAGCAATTTGAGCCGCGGTAAGATTATCTCCCCAGTACTTCCTGTTCTGAGTAAACGTGACGTAAGAATTTACACTTACGCTTGTAACAACATAGGGGCCTGTTCCGGGGATCGGATTCGATGCAAAGTTTGAATTATATGCTGCAACGGTTCCAAATCCTCCGTGATCCAGAACCCACTGTGTGTCCGGAATGAGTCCAATATAATCGACTAAAGTACCCAAAAACCACTGGAACGGGTACGCCAGCCGAAATATGATTTGATTAGGACCATTCACATAGATCGGCCATGTGCTGTTCGACATTAGGGCAAGTGCCTGAGAATTTGGATTGATTAATCCGCTGCTGTTGAGCAACGCGATCGTTGCTGGTCCGAATTCCACGGACGAGACATTGAATAGAGTATAGGACTCGATCCAATTTGACGAATTCCCACTCAGGTAATATTCACCCCAGACCCAAGCCCAGACTTGGTACGAATTAAACGGGTTGCCGTCTGAGAATTCTACGTTCGGTCGCAGGTTGAATGTGTAGACAGTCCCGTTCGCAGACACCGTCCAGTTTTGAGCCAGAACGGGCAAATACTGTACCGTATCTTGATCATAGAGAGCCGTGTAATTTGCAGTTACCAGTGATTGGTACACAGTATAGAACAACCAATTTGGATACGGAGCCGTCTCAAAAGCCCCCAGCTGGTTAAGATCAGGAGACGGATATAGGTAATCGTCCATAACGAGAGTTGATGGCGCAGATGTCGACGTTGTGGATGACTGAGAAATAGAAGTGCTCGAAATGCTAGAACTCGTGACAGAGCTGGAAACCGAGGAGGAAGAAAGCGAGCTGCTACTACTCGAAGACGATGATGAACTGGAAGTAGTAGATGTCGTAGTGACTTTAGGTAGTAAGAGAAGAGCAGAAGCTGCGATTATTATGATAATAACGATTACGACGACGATTAGGCCAACTCGCGCGATTCCGGTCTTTTGATTCGAAAATCCTTCACATGCAACCTTGCGCTTCAAGTCTCTTTTACTTCTTGAGCTCGAAATCTTCACGATAGCTACGACTTACCAGCACCCTAATAATCTTTGCTTAAATTTTCATTCACAACGATCCGATAATAAGATCGAACAAAATCTGTGAATTACAATTATGAATCGTTAAACGTCCCATTGTTGTGTTAGCTTCAAATCAATAATGACTATCTCCCTATATGGGCCATACTTCCAGAGCGGATGCCGGGCTGCTCGGGATAAAGATAGGGACATCAATTCAAAGAGAGACAGTTCTCGAAGACGAGCTCGTGTTTATCGTTAAAAAGAAAATGCCTAAATTGAAGCATGAAAAGCAAATCGCAGGCTGGAAATTACTCATTAAATTTGCATTTTTCTCCCAATCCTTTAGTTAACCTCAAGGATGGCGATCGTCAGTGAAAATATAGGAGAATAACTAAGTGCCGAGTTGCGGAGGGATTTTCGCCCAAGCGTGAATTGTCCTTGAAAGAGATCCGCTTCAGAAAAATGCCTTTCGTAAATGATCTTATAACACCGTTCTCCGGCTTTGACAGTCGGAATTGATTCCAGTCGAAGAGATCCTGATCGACGACATTATTCCGAATCAGTTTGCTTCCCACAGGATTGCTGAAAACGACATTCTGGAACTGACGAGCTCGCTTGCAAATTTTGGGCAGCTATCTCCGATAAGAGTTCGGATCGTAGAGGGACCAAAGAGGGCGTATGAAATAATCTTCGGCCATAGACGCACGCTCGCTGCTAAAAAACTTGGCTGGAAGACCATCAGAGCGGAAGTTGTTTCGGCTTCAAACGACGAAATGGTAGTGCTGGCGCTTGCCGAGAACTTGAACCGAGCAGATTTTACGGATTATGAAAAGGGCAAGCTCTTTCATGAACTGAGCGATTCGCACGGCTGGAGCTACCAGAAGATCGCGGGGTCGCTTGGCAAATCTGTCTCCTATGTTTCACAGCACGTCGCCATGCTCGAATTATTCTCCAGCGTGAATTCGGAAGTGCAATCGGATTGCGAGACCACTCGGATCTTAAACCAGCTTACCGAGCGGCATGCTAGAGCTCTGATGCGGCTCCCCAAGATGAAAGATCGACTGGAGATTTCCCGTCTGGTGGTACTGGCAAATCTGAGCGTCCGCGAGACTGAGAGGCTGATCGGACGCTTGCTATCTTCGGAGCGCAAGGCTTCTACAAAAAGAATCAAGGAAATGCGGTCGGAGCGATTGCACTCCATCATCGAGAAAATGATCAGCGCGTACAGCAGGAAATCTTTTTCTGAAATCGCCGCCTTCCGGCATCCTACGCACTTCAGCTTCTTCGATGACATTCCACCCTTTGAGAGGCTCAACTACAAGACTACGCTGCTCCACACTTCTCAACTGATGGAGGACATGACGAATGTGAAAATCCTCGTGGACGGCGTGGAGATCAATACCTTCCACAGTTTCGGTTTGGCCAGTTTTTACATAAGATTCGACGCACTCTGGCAGGAGAAGCCGTTCCGCATACTGTCACGCGTCTCCCTCGTATTTCTCTACAGCGACGGAGATTGGAAGATCATCCACGAGCACTGGTCCATGATGTCACCGCACGCTCTTGATTCCGTGACGAGCAAGATCCAGGCGGTGGACAAACTGCCGCTCTCGCCAGACGTTTACTTCCAGAATCCGAGTGTGAGGGCTGAAAAATTGATACCCGGGTGAAAAACCTCGAGATTATTGCTTTTGTCGATAGTTCGTTCTCTTCGTTAAGTAATCCCTTAATATAAGAGGTCGCTGCGAAGCTTGGATCGAGAAGTTTACTTTTTTGACATCCTTTATCGTGTCTAAATCTAGATGGACGAAGGGAAAACGTGCACTGAGCAGGGTTGCCGTAGTTGTAGTAGTGGTCGTAATAATAGTAATAGTGGCGGGCGCGGGATATTTTGCTATTTCCGCGACCAGGACATCGACTACTACTTCTACCTCTTCTTCGACGTCTACTTCGTCCACCACCAGTATTTCTACAACTTCAACCTCATCTTCCACAATATCAACAACTTCTTCATCTTCGACTACTACCTCCAGTTCTACAACATTTTCTTCCACGACTACGACAACTACATCCAATACTTCCGCTCCGTCATCCCTCATAATCGACGACAGCGCGATTCCCTTCGATGGTCTCAACACATTTCCGCCAACGGGCAATTCGCCAGCCTGGTATTATTCCGCGGTTTATCAGCCGCTCGTTAGCTACAACCTGACCGCTGAATTTAATCAGGGCAGTTATCAGATTGTTCCTGTCCTAGCTTCTAACTACACGATTTCGCCTGACGGTACGACTATCACTTTCAACCTGCGACAGAACGTTAAATTCTCAAATGGAGACCCATTCAATGCATACCAGGTGTGGGGAGATCTGTACGCACAGTGGTACACCTCGGGGAACTATTCCGGATGGTGGGACGCCTATCCGACATTCAACATGGCGAACGTGACGTTTGGACCCGCGACCGCAGCGCTGGAAAACAGCAGCGGTGTCATCAACCCGTCCGCCGCACTGCTGAGTGTTATGGAAAACAGCTCGTGGCCAATCTACGTGACGGGACCTTATCAAATTATCTTTAGGGCAATGAACAGTGAGGATGCGTATTATGCACTTGTCGGAACCGGAGTTGGAGGCGTGATCGCGTATCTCAATGATTTTCAATATGTTCTTGAACACGGCGGGCAGGGTTCTCCAGCCGGAGCTAACAGTTACTTTGTGGACAATTCCGTTCCGGGTACAGGACCGTATGTTGTGAGCGGTTACCAGCCCAACGGGTACGTAGAGTTCTCCCAGAATCCAACTTACTGGGGCGATTCATTATCTGCTGCCCAGATAGCGGCCAATCCGATGCTCAGTCCCGGCCAGGTGAAAAACATCTTTGTTTACTACAAACCTGACGATCTGTCGCGATATGTAGACCTGACGACCGGGACAGCTCAGATTTCAGAAATCGCATCCGAATATCTCTCATCGGTTCAATCGCAATCTAACAAGTACACACTGGCGATCGCTCCAAAGTGGTCCACCATGATGCCGATGATCGGTTTCAATGTAAACGTTTTTCCCACAAACATCACAGACTTTAGGCAGGCGATCGTTCACGCCATAAATTATACCGACTTCGTTCAGTCGGTCTTTCTCGGGCATGCCATAGAGACCGTTGGACCTGAATTCCCGGCGTTTCCGCAGTACTACGATCTGGGAAACTTTACGCCCTACAACTATAACATGACACTGGCCGAACAATACTTGGCTGAAGCGAAGCTCCCCAGCAGCGTTCCGGCTACCACTCTTTACGTTTTTTCGGGATGTCTGACGTGCGAGACTGCAGCCGACATAGTTCAGGCTGGTTTCCAGGCTCTTGGACTGCCAAGTAATATCGTAGTCGAGACGACAAGCAATATGGGTTCGATGTTTCTGAACCCGTATCCAACGCAGTACAACGATTCTTTGAGCTATGGGCCGTACATGGAATTTTTTGTCGGCCAGTTCGCATATCTTCCGTACATGGTAACCCCGGTAGACTCATGGGCTAACATGATGGGAGACACTTCAGTAGGTGGAAATATAGCCGCATACTATAACCCAACCGTCCAGGCGTGCATAACCTCGTTCTTCAACGGGTCAAGCACGTCGAACGTGCTGTCCATCTGCACCCAAGCGCAAAGGCAAATTTACGATCAAGCACCGTACATTACCTTCAACACCTACCTGTACGCCGTGATTGGGACGTACGCTTACAACAGTGCGATAGTCAAGAGCGCGTACTACGATCCGGATTGGACCGGCTATACCGATATACCGCTTCTCAATACCATTGTATTGACGTCCTGATCAAAAAGTTCTTTTTACCAGGAAGGGCAACGCCGGGAGCTAGAAGAGAGAGACAATTCTCTCAAAATAAATGATCGGTTGAAAATCAAAAAGGGGAGACTTTGGGTACAGTGTCAAAGCAAATCAAAGACTTCATATCAAAGGATCAAATTGTAGAGTTTAACGAGCTGCCGTCTGAACAGAAGCTGCGGTATCTGAGAGCTTACTGGGACAAAGCTTCTGATTTTTTCAGCTTCAACGAATTTGTTTTACCGGACGACGAGGTCTACGCACAGATAAAGAAATTCAAGGAAAAGCCGCGACCGGAGATACGGCAGGTCGTAAAACTCAACCCATGGAAGTGGAAGCTGGACGCTGAAATGAGGGGGATCAAGGACGGATACTTTGGAAGCGACTACGACGACAGTACCTGGGAAAATACCGATTCTCCGCACAACGTCAATTTTGCTCCTACTGATCCCATCGCCTTTGGCAAGATTAACGCGGACCTGTACAATGGTCCCTATGGCAAGTCTACAACCGTCTATCTTGGAGAGTACGCCCTGTGGTACCGTACGTCTGTCCCGATAGCCAGAAAGGACATTGAGAGCAAGAGAGCCTTTCTCTCCTTTGAGAGTTGCAGCATCAAGACAACGGCCTGGGTCAACGACTGGCCGATCATTTTGGAGCACTATGGTCTGTACCCGTTCAGCACGGAAATAACTCAGGAGCTGCGAAGGACAGAAACTGGTCAGAAAACCCAGTTTACCGTGGAAATAGTAAGCCAGCCGACCACTGCTCCGGATTTCTTCTATAATTGTCTGGAGTACGCATACGCGGAAAAGAAGGGCGAGAAAGACTTTGAGACGCCATGTCTCAACTGGGGCGGCCTTAACGGTTCCGTCGAGCTGTCCCTCACGTCGCCGACTTACATCAAGGACCTCTTCGTCTACACGAAAGAAATCACCCGCGACAACAAAGGCATCCTCGCGGTGAGGCTCGAAATTGATAACACCACCACCGACATGTTCGAAGGCAAAATCCTGCTGAGCGTGAAGCCCTGGTATCCGGCGGAAATTGACGATAAAGAACAGGAAGTGATCTTGCAGGTTCATGCAAGACCGCTCGGAACAACGGTAATTGAAAAAGATCTGGAAATCAAAGATCCTTTACTTTGGGGTTCGTGGGATCCGAATCTTTACCTCGCTCACGCGAAACTCGTTCCCGATAAGGAGACCGCGCCGTGCGATGACGTCATAGAGACCTTTGGAATCAGGACGTTCACGGCCAAAGACGGCAAGTTTTACCTCAACAACAAGCCAATTTTCGTTTCCGCCGTGCATGACCAGGGGATATACCCGAACGTGTCGACCACGTGTCCGTCCGATTACTGGATAGTCCAAAGCTATCTCCTGCACAGGGCAATGGGATTTGTCGCCTCGCGCTTTCCCAGCGACAACCGCGTTCATTACCGCCGGATCGCCGAACTGGCGGATCAAATTGGCATAATGCTGATCTGGGAGGGGTACTGTTCCGTTTGGATACAGAACCCGTCGATCGATGATCTTGCGACGCGGGACGTCCCCCTGATGATAAGGGATCTGCGAAACCATCCGAGTATAGTTACTTGGGTAATGGGAGACGAAACGTACTACTCCAACCCTTCGAAAACTTCCGAGAGCACGTACCAGAACAAGCGCGAGCGCTACAACGAGCTGGTGCACAAGTTAGGTACAGAGGCAGATCCGAGCCGGCTGATAAATCCGGTTGGCTGCTGGGCAGAGGATCTCGCACTGGTCATCGAGAAATTTGTCTCCAAGGGTCTGAGCATCGAGCAAGCCCGTGAAAGGAGCCTGGAGATGCTGCCAATTTTCGATGCGCCAAACGTTTACTGGTCCATCCACAAAAACCCGGGCCATACCAATAACGAACCGATGTACGCCGTGATGAGAAGGATTGACAAGCTCCTTTGTGGCACGGACAAGCCCGTTACCTTCGACGAGTTCGGGTGCGAGTCAATGCCTGACTGGACGCTTTCCACCGGCGAATGGTGGTACGAACGCTGGACGATAAACCCGCTTCTCGCCGGCGGTTTCAAAGTACTGGAAGAGAAACTGGTCGGGAAGAAGTTGAAGCTCGAAGACTGGCAGATCTCCCAAGCGTATCAGGCGACGATCCTCTGGCGAGCGATTTCCTACATGAGAGAGACGGGTGCGTACGCCGGTTTCGGAACGGGTTGCCTGAGAGATGCGTTCAATTTTTACATTGGTCTCGTAGATTTCAGAGGGCGAGCGAAACTCGCATTCTTCGTAACAAAGAATGCCTTGGATCGGTTCTTCATCTCAGCAATGCACGGCAACTATGTCTTCAAGCGCGAAGATCCGCTATCGATTACGATCGCCAATAGCGGCCCTGACCTGAGGGGCGTGAAGCTCGTGATTAGCATTTCAAATGAAAAGAAAACAGTGAAGGAGCAAAAGATCGTGAACAACTTAACGCTGCCTAGAGGCGTGGCAAGCGTGTTCAATTACGAGTTTCGGAATTCTCCTGCAGATCTCTATAGTGTAGAATACTCTTTACTCGAGGACAATGGTGCAGAGCTGGGACGTTCACTTGACATGTTTTACATAGAATGACAGGATTCTGCATTAGAAGAAAATAAAGAGGAGAAGGATATTTAGGACACAAAGTAAGTGAGCCATTCAAGCATCCCTACACTCCAGGAGATAGCTAACATGGAATATATTTCGCTGGGTGATAACCAGGGAGTTTCAAAGGTCGGGATGGGCGCGCTGCAAGCCAGCGGCAAAGAGTGGTCAATGCCTTCCACGGATGAAGAGATTATTGACGCATTTCGAGAATCTTCTGAAGCTGGAGTCAACCTGATCGACACTGCCGAGGAGTACGGCCGCGGTTATAGCGAAACGGTCGTGGGGAAAGCGTTGAAGGAAGTCGGTCGAGATCATTTCGTGGTCGCCACCAAGGTTCACGGACAGCACTTGCGTTACGAAGAGGTGCAGAAGGCTTGCGCGGGAAGCCTGGAGAGGCTTGGGATCAGTGAGATCGACCTCTATCAGGTACACTGGCCGGATCCGTTCGAGCAGATTCCTTTGAAGTACACCTTCAGGGCGCTTGAGAAGCTCTACGACGAAGGAAAGATTAGAGCGATCGGGGTGAGCAACTTTGCCGTGAGAGATCTTGAAGAAGCGCGCTCGCTTCTGTCACATGCGGAAATTGTATCAAACCAGGTTAGATATAATCTGCTCCAACGAGAGGTAGAAGAAGAGGTCCTCCCCTACTGCAACAGAAATGGAATTGCGATTCTCGCGTGGACCCCGCTAGCCCTTGGAGCTCTTAGCGGTAAATATTCAGCAAATGCGCTCCCCATTGATAAACGGAAAGACAATTGTCGCTTCTCACAAAAGCTGTCATTTGTCTCACAATACCTGTCAGCAATTCTCACAGATGACGTCAGTTTGGAGACCAGTGGTGTCATTTAACATAATATCTTGTTTTTTGAGCATGGGCTTTAACACAATATTTTCTAAATCTGACCTTGTGTCGGCAAGCGCGTGCGCATGGGTGGAATTGTTGAGGCGCCACCGAGTTTCTCCAGTCGAAGATATGTTTTCCCTTGAATGTCCTCTGAGATGGTTAATTCGGAAATATTTCTGGTAATCACTTCATAGCAGACATCGGCATCATCCTTCAAAAGATGATGAACTCTGATCAGCTCTACATTCTGGTATCAAAAGAAGAAATTAGAAACGACTGGATCCATCAAGATTTACAATAACTCTAGACAGGCACTTTGTCTAG
>JASHPQ010000279.1 GCA_030037995.1 Nitrososphaerales archaeon
TAGGTGACAAAGTCGAGCTATTGGTCATGATAAACCCATCCTCTCCAAGAGATTCAGATACCTAGGATCGCTTTTGATTTGGGCAAAATCCGGATCTATCTTGATTAGCCTCAGAGAATATTCCTTTCGTGCAAAAGACTTTTCCAACCAGTCAAATCCCTGATCGTTTTGACCTATGAAGAATGAAAAAAAGGCGATATCAAAAGGGCGTACCCCAGATTCTTGTAAATGTTCAATTATCTGGGGAAGTAGTTCAGCAACGGTTTCTCTCTCATTCCTAAGATACGTCAACCATATTTCAGCTGCTTTGTCGATGTAAGGTAATGAATCTCTCGATAGCTTCGCTCCCCCCTCATATTCGCGTCTTGCTTCCTCAATCAACTTCAATTTTCCATATACCGCTCCCAAGTTGATCCGAAACTGGCCCACGGTGGGATTAAGTTCTACAACTTTCTTCGCTCGGAGAAGAAGTCAAGACGTACGACGTTCAGAGATATAATGTCACCGTGAGAGGAGATACCATCAGACTCATTCTTCGATGAAACGCAAACTCAAAGTGACTTGGGAGGGAGCAGCTAATCACAAGTAATTAACAATAGAATTCTCTAATTTTACTAACCAGGAGGATCTACGATTCTTTCACAATCTTAATTAGGCGTTCAATATCCGTCAACACTCTGGATCTACGGGGTTTGGAATTGCAAAGCGTAGTTCAAGCCGAGACGTTCGATGGACGGACACATTATCGCAGTGTAAAGTTGGATGGATTATCAATCTTCTACAGGGAGGCAGGCCGTAAAAATAGACCTAACATTCTGTTACTACACGGGCTTCCTTCCTCGTCTCGAATGTTTGAACCTTTGCTGGCTCGATTGAGCGGCCAGTTTCATTTGATAGCGCCGGACTATCCAGGTTTCGGGCATAGCGATGCGCCGGATCCAAAAGGATTCACGTACACATTCGACAACATTGCTTCGATAGTTGATCAATTCACTGAAGCAATCGGACTATCCTCTTTCGCGCTTTACATGCAGGACTATGGTGGCCCCGTTGGCTTTCGAATGGCTCTAGCTCATCCTGAAAGAGTCGAAGCTATGATTGTCCAGAATACTGTCGTACATGATGAAGGTCTGGGAGCGAACTGGAATCCTATGAGAGCTTTCTGGGAGGACAGGTCTGCCAATGAAACTGGTCTGCGTTCGAGTCTCTTTTCGCTGGAAACGACGCGCACCGGTCATGTTGGAATTGATCCTAACATTGAGCTCTACGATCCAGATCTTTGGACTGATGACTATGCATTCTTGAATCGTCCCGGGGAGGCAGACATTCAGAGTGATCTTTTCTACGACTATCGAACAAACGTCAGGTTGTATCCAAAGTGGCAGGCCTGGCTTCGCGAGAAGCAGCCGCGGCTATTAGTCGTCTGGGGCAAATATGATCCGTTTTTCGACCTTTCAGAACCTGAAGCTTACCATCGGGATGTACCGGGTGCGCGGGTTCACCTAGTTGACGGTGGACACTTTGCTCTTGATACCAAGGCAAATGAAATTGCTCCGCTAGTTAGCGATTTTCTAAAGTCGTAATATTGGATCGATTTCTGGACTCCCGCTCGAACCAATCGTTGTTCGTCTGCTAATACAATCTTCCCTGATGCTTTCAGATTTGGGGAATTGTGCGAAAGCGGCATGATCTACGAGTGGAGAATCTATGAAATTGTGCCGGGAAAAAGGAAGACGCTGAACGAGAGATTCGCAAAGGATACCATAAGGGCAATCCTTCTACTTACATCATAACGATTGGAGTTTTTACTTGTAAACTGGTAGGAATGATCACTTTGAACTAGGGTGACAGTCAGATTACAGGCAATTATCAATAGAATGCTCGAATTTGCTGGCTAGACGATCTACGATTCTTTCATAATCTTAATAGGCGCTCGATTCGTCGGGGGAAAAGGAAAACGATGAGTATTATCGATAGGGCTCTAGAAGCGAACCGCAATTATGCAAAAAGCTACAATCCAGCTGTCGGGGGCCGTCCGACTCCTAAGATCGTAGTTGTAACCTGTATGGATCCTCGTCTCTCAGATCTCCCCGGAATGCTTGGTCTAACACTCGCTGACATTGACGTCATCCGAACCGGTGGACCCGCGGTAACAGAAGACGTCATCGCAGAGCTGATTATTTCGAATCGCGTAATCGGAACCAGAGAGATTTTGATCCTCAATCACACTGGCTGTGGGTTTACGACGTTTACGGATGAAGAAATGAACGCGAAGCTTGTCGCATCTACTGGCGACACATCCCCAGCTCCCATGCGATTTTTCTCTTACAGAGACCCCGTTGAAAATACGAGGGAACAGATCGAGAAGGTGAGATCCCATCCCTGGATCGCAAAGGATGTCCCCGTTCGGGGCTTCGTTTTCGACGTGAATACCGGTCTCTTACAGGAAGTCGAGCCAAACCGGTCCCAAGTCGTCACACTGCCGCCTCAAACGGTCTAGACATTCTAATCCCAATTTGGCCTCTCTTTCGAAGCCCCATCAGAGCGATTTAGTAGTTGTCTCGTAGTACTGCCCGTGAAGTCCGAACGGAATATGGTGTGGGACTACTGCCCTAGCGACTTCGGTAAAAGTGGTAGCATCGAGGATTAGAAGGAAAGAGTTAGCTGCCTTCGCGTCGAGAACAATCGAAAGTACCAACCCGTCGTCTTCGGCGAGAGCGCTGGGCCTGGAGATGAATACGGCTTCGCCCGGATAACAATCTGGCTCGGACCACACTTTGGAGCTGGCCTTCTGAACATCGATCTTCAAGAGTTCGTCCGCAAACGCACGCGGCCCCGAACTACCAGTCGCGTAGACATAGCGGTACTCTTTGCCGTTGAATTTTTTGTAATTGATTCGTGGAAGCTCCGGTCCTTCTTTTGAGAGCACCACGTACTCTGCTTCCCCACCCTTTAGGTGAATCATGTACCTCCTGAGTTCTCCCATTGGAATGTCGGTAGGAGATTCTCCCCTGAGAACGTCGAGATATAGAGCTCGAATAATCGAAGAGTCGTTGTAACCTATAATATCGACGATCAGATCGTCTCCTTTTTCGAAGGCGTTCACGTGGTGGAATGCAAAGAAAGCTGCGCCGTGATAAGTTCCAACCAGCTTTCCATCGCGTTTGTCTATAACGACAAAATTAGTGCCTCGCTCCGGTTTCCAGTGAAGGTTTTCTGCGAATGGCTTACCGTGGACCATGAGTTCAAGAGGCTGCATGACTAGCGGATATTCTGCCAAAATTACGTAATTTTCACTCAAGCCGAAGCTATGCATGTACGACGGTTCGCTAGCTGGTTGTGAACTAACGAGCTCTTCCTTCTCCGAACCGGACGGAATCCGGTACACATTGTAAGAACTTTGGCGTGCCATGTGGGTTATGTAGTTGTACGCTTCTCTTCTCTCAAAATCGTAGTGCGGATGGGCCGTCGTCAATTGTCCGGGCACGCGATTCGGACTGTCATACACACCTGCTGTTTTGAGAGTCTCTGGATCGAATTCGATCGGGACCGGAATTTCAGTCATGGCGAGGAACCTGTTCCCCAGCCTTGTCACGTTCACGTTTGCATTATCCGAAGCCTTGGGCGAAAACGCAGTCTGGATACGGCTGAAAATGGAGCGGCATGGGTCAGTTGCAAACTCCGAGAAGCTGATTTTGCCCGTCTCCTTCGCCGTCTTGTAGGCGTTACTTTCAAGAAATTTGTTTGCATAGCCTACCCTCCCATCCTTGAATGAAAAGTGGTGCAGCATGGCGAACCCATCAAACCAGTGTCGATAGCTCTGTGTTCCGACTTCAAATTTTGCAGGTCCGTTCCGAACAAGAGTACCCGAAAGCCAGGTTGGGACGGTTCCTTTCACAGGGAGATCGCTCATCGCAATCTCATCTTCGAGAGTTGTAAATCCAAGTTTGTACTTCGATTGGGGTTCCACTTGTTCAACGGAGCTTGACATACGAAATCAAGAAACGTTCCGACACGACTTAGATATATTAGTTCGCAAGTGAAAGCAGACTTGACTTTTTAAGAGGGTACTAAATTCGGTAGAACCTGTCATGGTACTAACCGGTCTTAAGGGTCAGCGAGTTTTGGTGACTGCTGCGAGCCAGGGCATCGGATATGGAGCCGCGCAGGCTTTTCTGGAGGAGGGAGCTCGCGTAGTTATTAATTCTTCGAACACCGACAACCTTGCAAAAGCTCAGCAATCGCTCTCGCAATTCGGCGAGGTTCATTCGGTTGCTGCTGACCTCACGGTAGGCGCAGACATTGACAATTTGGTGACAAAAACCGTCGGGTTACTTGGGGGAATTGACACGCTGATCTACGTCACAGGATCCCCGCAGCCGGGCACCATGATGGAACAGGATTACGGAACATGGGAGTCAGCCGCGCGCCTTCTAACAATAAGCCCTTCTTATCTTACAAAAAAAGTTGCGGAGGTGATGATCACTCAGAACGTCAAGGGAAGAATAGTACTATCTGCCTCGGATGCGATCAGAGAGCCAGAACCGAATCTGGCCCTATCGAACGTTTGCCGGATCTCAATATTTGGAATTGTTAGGACGCTTGCGCGGGAGCTCGGATCTCATGGCATCAGAGTGAACGCAGTCCTTCCTGGCACAATAAAGACCGGGAGAATCGATCAGCTTGTGCAAGACATTTCCAAGAGAAATAACGTACCAGAAGCGATGGTCATGAGCAGAATGGTCAGTCAGATACCTCTAGGGTACATTGGATCGGTAGATGAAATGTCGAAAGCTTTCATTTATCTCGGAAGCGAATTGTCATCTTATGTTAGCGGAGCCGTGCTTCCGGTAGACGGAGCCATGTTACGATCAATTGGATAGCTGTTCTGCGAATGGAAATTAGAAGTATGACAATCAAAGCTTCTTCGGATGGATCTTCTCGAAGGGCATGTGCACAAATTTAGTAGTAAATCGAGAGTACAGGATTCCACATGGAACGAGCAGACACTGGTGAAACGGAAGTCAACAGAGCGGCAGTACAGAAGGCTTTCGAAGGGTGGCAAAATGGAACACATTCTATTACAGAGATTTTTGCTCCGGAGATGGTGTGGCGTATTGAGGGCCATTCGCTTGCATCTAAATTATACTCGTCCAAGCAGCAATTCATAGACGAGGTTCTCACTCCCTTTGGCGAACGGTTCAAGTCAACAGACAAATTCCGACCTATACGAATCCGTTCTATCAATGCAGATGGTGACATCGTGATTGTCTTGTGGGACGGCCGCGGAACGGCAATAGATGGTCTACCCTACGAAAATAGCTATGCTTGGTTCATGAAGATGCGAGGTGGCATGGTAGTGGACGGTACAGCTTTCTACGATAGCATTTCGTTTAACGATCTGTGGAACCGGGTTACTCCTCGCGTCAACGAGCGCTGAATGCCACACCGATAATCAATTCGAATATGCCCTAATAGAACTCTCGGATTCAAAAACTGGAGGAGACTAAAGTGACGAGCCCGCCAGAAATAAGAGGTCAATCTTTAGGATGAGAAATCGGATACTGATCTTTTACAATCACGGAATTGGGTCGCTGCCTGGTACGCAGCGCCTTGCAGAATGATCTCGGCCGTACTTTCTGGAACTGCTTTGAAAAGATAAAGAGGCGATCCTCATTTTTAGTAAATTCCATGCGCGGAATGTGGGACCCCATATGAATTTATTAGGTGTGTGACAACCGATCGAACTTGTCTGGCTCTTATTAACTTCCAGGACACGGAATCATCGAAATCGCTTCGAGGTCTGGAGTGGATCCCGAACTCAAGTAAACTTTAATGGGGCGAGTTTTGTTGGTTCCGCCTCCCTTTAGGTGATCTGTTGGGATCGAATGGAAATGATGAGACTATAAACCAGGAAGCAAAGGAGCACTACAGAAAAGCGGGAGTTATATTTGAATCCAAGGAATACGTGAAGGCAATCGAAGAATACGACATTTCGATCAAGATTCAGCCGGATTACGCCAGCGCATACTATAACAGGGCTCTCGCGAGAGCACTCCTACACGATTATGACAGTGCGCTCAAAGATGCGGTGATGGTTTACCGACTGGAGCCAGCAAGTTGCGACGCCCCGTACATCATGGGAATGATAGCCGAATACCAGTATCGCTACGATGATGCGTTAGCGTGGTACAAAGAGGCTCTTTCTATCAATCCGAAGTACGAGAATGCGCGACAGAGATTGCAAGCTCTTGAGAAAAAAATCAATCCACCTGCCACTGCGAGTCGATCGATGACTTTCGAGGATTCCATTGTTGATGGTCAAATTAAGAGCGTTTCTTTTTTCAAGCCGAAAGAGGGATTCGAAGGAGTCGTTGGTCTCGAGAAAGAAAAGGATTACTTCCGTTTTAATGTAATTCTAGCAATTCAGAAACCAGAACTTTTCAAAAAATACGGGAAGAAGATTTCTGCCGGTATCATACTCTACGGTGCCCCCGGCGTCGGTAAAACACACCTGGTGCGCGCAGTTGCAGCTGAAGCTGGTGCTAATGTAATCGTAGCGCGCGCCCCTCAGCTCTTGGACATGTGGTCAGGAAATACAGAGAAAAATATTCACGCCATTTTCGAGCAGGCGAGGCAGAATAGACCGTGCATAATCATCTTTGAGGAAATTGATGGTCTGGGAATAAACAGAGAGAGCACCAATCACAGTCAGGAAAACGTCTATCTTCGACTGGCCGTAAATCAGCTGCTAGTAGAAATGGATGGAATTGAAAACAACCTTGACGGAATTTTCGTGATTGCTACGACCAATTCTCCGCAGAGTGTTGATCCCGCGCTGAAGAGAAGTGGACGATTCTCGGATTTGTTGTACGTGAGCGCGCCCAGCAAGGAAGATAGGAAAAACCTCTTTGCCTACTTTACTAGACAAATCCCGAGAGCAAATTTAGACTTTCATAAGCTCGCCGAGATGACTGAGTATTATTCGCCTGCAGACGTCTCAAGAATTTGTGACAAAGCAACTCTCTTGCTGATTCGGTCGGAGAGCGAAAAAGGTGAAGAGGGGCAGCTAACTACGGCGGATTTGATAGAAATTGTCAAGACAGATGGCACTAGAGGAAGAAGCATATTGGAATGGTACTCCAATATTGAAAGCAACTTGCTGAACGGCAAGTTCGAAGTGGAAGATCAAATGCTTTACGAGACAATACAAAGTGATCTAGAAAGGAAAGTCAGCTTTGCCCACCATACAGAACGCGATCTTATCTACAACTAAACCATGTAGCGGAACCGGATTCCAAGGTCTCTGGTTTCGCTACTCTCGAACCCCTTTCAAATTGTTTTAAACAAACCAGCTCGGAGCACTCGACCCATCGGAACCAGGATTGGATCGTCCCACGAACCGTGCTTGAATCCCTTCACTTTGTCAATGAATTTAACATTGAGAACTGGGCAAAAGGATCATAGATCGTTTATGTCTTAGCTACAAGCAATTATACGTCATCAAGTAGTTTTTGGGTACTTTTTGCCGCGTCCATCAATATACACGGAAGGACCTTTGGTATCTTCTGAACAGTTGCACGCAAGATATCTAGTAAATCAAGCACGCCATACGATTAGCGATCCCGCCCAAGCAACTTCGCGAGCTCTGTCAGTCTGTCATCCATTTCAAGACACATAAGCCCCGCAGACAGATCCTCCCAAGATGAACCATTCGTTTGCTCCGTTGGACATCAGCTGGAGACTATCGTACTGCTTGTTTAGGGCAATCGTGCTCCCCTTGTTCTCGATTGTGTCAGTTCCGCTCGCAGCTACCGTGACGGCATGGGGATTGGAGTCTACCTTCTTTATGAAAGCTAGAAAGCCCAGGGCAGTCTTCGCGGCAGGTAGAGTAATCGTAATTCCGGCTGTCGAGGTGGCACTGCCCAGTACCGCGTAGTCGTACGCCTGCATGGTGTAATTGGCTGACTTTATCTCTACTTTATAGCTGACGCTGCCATTCACCGTTAGTGAGGTCACGGGAGCGTTGTTGCCAATGCCAAATGCCCCACCCTTGGTCAATACTGCAACGGCAGTGCCGCAGCTCTTCCGCCATTCCTGGAGGTGAGCTGTCTGACCCGAGGCTCCCTTGGCGACGATTGGAATAGTTCCGGCATTGCCCGCCAGTCCTTCAACGGATATCCCGCAGGGTGAACAGGAAAGTCCCAGAACTCCGACATTATGTCCCGACACCGCCCAAGCGTTCCCCTTGACGCCTATCCCGCACGTTGATCTAGCGTAGCCTGCGACGCCCAAAGTTGGACCCGAGGCCGCGCACGCACAACCTTGAACCCCGACGCTGCACGGCGAACACGCCTTGCCAAATACGCCGAGGGTTGTCCCCGAGGTTGCCGTAGCTAATCCTTCAACACCCCTACCGCTCGTTGAGCTCGACTGGCCAAGGATGGCTCTTCCGACACAGGAAATTCCGTGGATTGTACTGCAAACAGCATTGCCTTTCACCTCCAAGGTGGAGCAAGGACTAGCAGTGCCTATGCCCACGTTACCTGACGAGCTGATCACCAGCCTAGCTCCGGGGCCTACCTGCTGTATGTAGAAATCTCCGTCCGCTATGCCGAGGCTATTGCAGTAACCCGCCACTCCAATATTCCAGTCTACTACAGTTGTGTCACCCGTCTCAAACTGAATTAGAGCGGTCCTGTCATAACCATACATACCCGTATTCTTGAATTTGCCGATTAAAGGAGATCCTGTATTTGCTCGGATACCAAAACTCGAAACCGAAGTTCCACAGACACCCGTTCCGGAAATAGAACATCCTTTGACACCTGTTCCGTAACCACCGATTTCACAGGTAAGGCACGAATAAATGGCTTGACCATATACACCAGTACCGCTAAAGGTGGTAGTACCTTCGACAGCGAGGCCACAAGGTGAGAAGGCCGAAATACGACATACGCAGATGCAGCCATTCACATCCAGCGTTGATCTAGGACTGTCTGTAAGAATTCCCACGTTTCCATTGTGAGCGATGGTCACACGCTTTTTATTATTCGTCCAAAAGTCCAGCCCTTGATAATCACTCGCAGAGGTGCATGTTCGTTCAGAGCTGATCCCCTCGCCGCTAATGCAGCCGCCGAATTGAATGCCGGGTCTCAGGGCTGCTCCGCTATTTCCACCTGCATGGTCAACATTGATGTTGCAAAAGGACGTACAGCTAAAGGCTGTCGACTCTGGAATTATGTTTTTACCGAGAATAGAAACCCCCACCGCCGCGGTGACAGTTACAATTGCGGCTTTTTTGATGAAATCCCTTCTTAGGGCAGACCCAATTGTAGATTCGCATGAGGTGTTTTTCTTCGAAGTTTTCCCATTCTTGGATCCGGTGTCCTGGAGCTCTGTGTAATTACCGGGTGAGTCAACATTTCTTAGCGTACTTCGCCGCCGTACGGCTGAATCAATTGTGGATTCTGGACAAATGCCCTGCTCAGTATCCGTCTCTTCGTGACCGGCCATATTTTTGCTCAAAAACGTATGCAGCTACTTATATTTTATGGAGTATTCTAGACTTCCACCAACCTGCCAGTGTAAGTTTTGTACCTTGGCGGAACAAGAACCTTGCTTGCTCCTCAACCCATCAAGTTCCCTTCCCGCTGATTTTCCACCTTCCAGCCAGAATCTTATCTCCCGGAGGGTGGACTTTCCCCCCTTTCCTGGAGAGATTTCTTCACGTACATGATTACATTATCGATGATTACGGCGTCGACGGCCTCCTTGGAGTTAACCTTCAACTCGGAATTAATTTCCGGTTACGTAACAATTTCAGTGTGATACTGATAAGTCTGAGGATAGGTGCAACTTATGCGGATGGGATCGAAAACGATGGATGAATTCTAATTTACGAAGGACACGATATCGCCCATCGAGAAGGAGGGTCCGTGCCAAAGAAAGTTGATCAGCCAATCCGAAATCCTACTGGTTCGTTGACTCCCAATCCATATTCTATTTCGAACTCAGGCACACCGGCACTATAATGCGCTCTGTCTCCTGAACCTCCCACTCCGGTTCTTATTCCATTTCTATTTTTTCTACGGTCACACGACTCAGGAAGTGGCCACACTGCACACGGCACTTTGCATTATGAACCACTCATTTGTACCGTTCGACATCAATTGTAGGCTGTCGTACTGCTTGTTTAGGGCAATCGTACTCCCCTTGCTCTCGATTTTATCCGTTCCGCTCGCAGCTACCGTGACGGCGTGGGGATTGGAGTCTACCTTCTTGATGAAAGCTAGAAAGCCCAGAGCTGTTTTTGCAGGGGGCAGAGTAATTGTAATTCCGGCCGTCGAGGTGGCGCTGCCAAGTACTGCGTAGTCGTACGCCTGCATGGGATAATTGGCTGACTTTATCTCTACTTTATAGCTGACGCTGCCATTCACCGTTAGTGAGGTCACGGGAGCGTTGTTGCCAATGCCCAGAGCCCCGCCCTTGGTCAACACTGCAACGGCGGTGCCGCAGCTCTTCTGCCACTCCTGCAAATGCGAGGTCTGGCCCGAAGCTCCTCTCGCTACTATCGGCACAGTTGTTGGGCTCGAGCCGGCGACTTCGAGTGGGGATGAGGGAGATGCTGTGCCCACGCCGATCCATCCGCACTTGTTAACCGCACTGACAACCGAGCATCCTTTCTCCCACTGCTGTAGATTCGCACTTTGTCCCGACGTTCCCTTTGCTATGATTGGAATTCCACCTGCACAAAATGCCTGGGCCTTTACTCCGACTCCCGATCCGGTGTATCCTGCGACACCAAATCCCGTCGTTCCGGCGCATCCCAAAACGGCCGTGCCGCACGTGGCCAGTCCCTCCACTCCTGTACCGGAGCTCGTATCTCCAACGATCGAATTACCAACCCCACCGGGCGTGGAAGCATAGACACCGCAACTAACTACGGCATGACCCGCGACACACAGAGCTGACGAAGGAGCAGAAGTTCCGATTCCCACGTTGCCAGAATTAGTGATACTAACTCTCTTTGCCGAACCGGTGTAGAAATCGATCCCGCAGGGATTGGGATCGCACTTGTTTCTGTTGGATCCGATTCCCTGGCCCGAGCAGCCCCCTCCGAATCGGAGGCCGTAGCATATGGTGCCGTGATTCTGCTTGCCCGTGTTAATGTAGACAGAGCAGTTGAAGCTAGCATCGCCATTTACGCAGAGGCGCGTAGCGGGAGTGGAGGTGTTGATGCCAACCTTCCCACATTTTGTAATGCTCAATCGTTTGGTGGGATTGCACGTGCCGTTGCAAGATGTGTAGAAATCAAGGCCAAACTGATTTGGCTGGCCGCTACACCTGTTGGATCCAATTCCCTGGCCCGTCGCGGAGCAAACTCCCCCGAATCTTAGCCCGAAACACAATGTACCGTGGTTGTGCGAGCCAGTATCAAGCCACACCGAGCAGAGAAAGCTTCCGTTGCCAGATGCCAAATTTCCGACCACATCGAGGGCCGAGGAGGGAGCAGAAGTTCCGATTCCCACGTTGCCAGAATTCGTGATACTAACTCTCTTTGTCGAACCGGTGTAGAAATCTAGCCCACACGGGTTAGGATCGCACTTGTTTCTGTTGGATCCGATTCCCTGGCCCGAGCAGCCCCCTCCGAATCGGAGGCCGTAGCATATGGTGCCGTGATTCTGCTTGCCCGTGTTAATGTAGACAGAGCAGTTGAAGCTCGAATCTCCATTTACGTAGAGGTGGGTGGCGGGAGCGCAGGTGTTAATTCCGACGTAACCACATTTTGTAATGCTCATGCGTTTGCTGTAGCCGGTGTAAAAGTCGAGACCGCATCGATTTAGAGCACATTTAGTCCGGGCCGACGCTATCCCTTCGCCACTAAGTTGTCCTCTCCGGCAAAAGCTGCCGAAAGAAAGGCAAGGGCTTCCGAATGTAAGAGCGTGCGGGTGAGGTGGTTTGCAACAAGACGGCGACAATTCTCCTCCTCCCACTTCTGAACACCAAAGCCAGGCGCCAGAACCAAGAGTTCCATTATTCTCATTGTAACCATCCACGACCAGTTCCGCGTAAGACACTATGTTGCATTTTACAAACAACATGCAGCCGCTACAAGGATTACCACAAACATTTGAACTAGCTCTCGACGTTGGAATTACATCTTTCCCGAAGAATGCACCACCCAATCCGATAGCCGCGGTTGCTAGGGCAGCATTCCTGATAAACCCCCTCCTATTCGCAGACTCGATCGTGGATTCAAAGGGGAGCTTACTTTTGCTGATGCTCATCTCGCTGCTCTTTTTCGTCTCACTCTTTACCATAAGATTTCGCATATTTGCCGATTGCAAAGTAGACTCTGGGCAAGCCGCAGCTCTTTCCTGATCAATGCTCTCTTGCATATCGAGGCTGTACGAGACAAGCCACTTATTAAGTTATTAATGGTTAAAGCAAAATGATTCTCGAAAATTTTCATCACAAGCCTTAGAGCGGGTGCGCGCTAGAAGCATCTTTGGGATGCCCTAAGGAAGGAGACTATTTCAGATGTCTCAGGAACAGTACCGGTTTTATCAAGCCATTTCGTATCTCTACCTGAACTCCATCCGCGGTTCCGCCGCAGTACACCGGCATTTTCGTATTTTTTCTAGTGATAGTCCTTTGTTACTCTAGTTATCGGAAAAGAGAGTAACGTGATGTCCGCATTGCCACAAATGGTGGGCAAGAATTAGAGTTTCAAAAATTGCGATTGAATCCTAGCACACTCAACATTCACCGGGTTACGAGCGACCTATTCGGTATGGGCTACAGATTACGAATGCGACTAATTCATCATCGGTTCTTAGGAGAGAAGCCCATGATATGAGGCTGCATACGTAGACCCCTTTTTTGTGTGTCGGGAAAAAGGATCTTTCTGAAAGAGGGAGAGTTCAAAATGGCAAAGATTAATTCAATTATACCGAAGACAATCAAATCATACGTTAGCGCGACTGCTTGTAGCCAAAGAGACGTATCAATTTCAAGCAGGGTAAGCACTTAACGCGCTAAAACAAAATAAGCGCAATGCCGATGAATCGCTGATATCTATCGACCCTTGAGGCCACTTCGGTCCATAGGCGAGCTTGTGTTCGAAGCGGCATAAGGTCGGTGACTCTAGGATTGGTTATGGCGAGGATTAACTACACATATCCCAACGGCACTTCCGCCCTAACGGTGCGAGTCTCCCTGGTATACAACGAGTACAAGTCATCCATGAAGCAAAAGATGAATTGTCTGAAATAATCGAATCTATTGAAAAACGGAAGAAAGGTACGGAATAGACTCGTCGATATTTATTCCAAGGCGTCGTTCTCATCATTGAGAACTGGCAGTCCTTCTCACAAATTCAAAACTAGTAAAAGTGCAAAGGGATCTGTTAGACGAAACTTACCACTAATCCAAGTCCTTCAGTGACCAGCAGGCAGTGCCAGGTCCGAGAGTGAATCCCCCCAAGAAATTGTAACACTACTTTCTGACAGTTTGCTTTCCTCAACAAATTCGTGTCTAAAATCATGCATGTGTCAAGACCTCAACTGCGTTCTGGAGATGAAAGAGTACGCTTCAGGGGAAAACCGGTCGATTATATTCGATAAATTCAGGTTTTTATCAACTGAAATACTAGAGTCGAAAGTCTTTTTAGGGCGCTCACGCCCTAATTCAAAAGATTTGCGAGGTAACGGGATTCG
>JASHPQ010000280.1 GCA_030037995.1 Nitrososphaerales archaeon
AGATCTCGAAATATTAGGGAAAGAGAAGCTTCGACTTTCCTCTAAAAGAGGCGTCAACTGGTAAAGGTTATCGTGTTCAAAATGGGTATGGTACTTATTCCTCCATAAAGAGGATCCATGTATCCGTTCTGCACCACATCCTTATCCCACGCCGGCGAGGAGTCACCAAAAAGATACTTACAGATCCCCCAACCCCAGTAAGGTGCATCATCGTAGACTTGTTTCTGAGCTTGTGCACAGATCGATTGAATAGTGGCGACGCTAGAACCATTAAAAAACGAGGCCGCGCACGCGTCAGTAATCGGAGTACTGTAGATCGCCGTATTGGAGAATGCAGAGTTATTGGTCACAAAGGCTGTCCAGTATTCTACTGGAGACAAGAATTCCGGTTGAGCATCTTGACCCTCCGGGTCCATGATGTTTGAAATCGTGTTTGTATTGTTGATCAAATACGAATAGGGATTGCAAATTAAGTCGCACCACTGATCAAATGTCACTTCCTGAATGACAACATTGATTCCAATCTGTGCAAGATCTGCTTGCGCTATGGATGCCCTTTCGATGCAGAGCGCACAGTTAGAAGCCAACGTCCAATTTAGTGACGGTAACCCCTTGCCATTTGGAAAACCTGCCGCTGTCAAATACTGATTTGCGAGAGTTAAATTGTAAGAATAAGGAGAGTAATTCCCCAGATCGTAAAACTGCGACCACGCGGGGTACTCTGGCCCCACTATCTGAGTGTACGATCCTGGACCATACGAATCCGATATTAAATTCGTCATGTTAATTGCATGGACAATTGCAAGCCGGACATCCGTGATATTAGTGGGATATATCTGCGTGTTAAACGATTCAAGGGCCATTTCTCCTGAGGCAGGAGGCATGGTGACGTAACCAAATTTTTCAGGGTTGGCGAGGATTAAACTGAAAACAGCTCCGCCAAGGGGGTCGGTCATTTGAGCTGTGCCACTGGAAAGGTCGATGTACTCCGACGTGGGACTCGATACGACCTTGACAAGTATGTTTTTCACGTGTCCTGGATCGATCACCGGATTGGAGACTATAGTCGATTCAGGCAAATTTTTGCCCCAGTACGTTGGATTCTGCGTGAAACCGACGTACTGAAGATTACTGACACTGGTCACCATGTACGGACCGGTCCCGGGAATCGCATTCGTGTTAAAGTAGGTGTTGAGTGAGGTAGGCGTGCCAAAGGCTCCGTTCTGCAGAAGATACTGCGCATCATAAATGCAAGCCAGTAATGCCTGAAGTGTACCCAGGAACCACTGAAAGGGATGTGTGATCTGAAAGACTATCGTATTTTGATTGGGAGCATAAATTGGCCAGGAGCTGTTCGACATCATCGCTAAAGCCTGAGAGTTGGGATTGATCAATCCGCTTTGTTGCAAAAGGGAAATGGAAGCTGGTCCGAAGTTTACGGGGGCCATGTTAAACAGTGGATAGCCGTTATACCAAGCCGTAGAATTATCTGACAGGTAATAGAAACCATAGTACACTGTCCAAACCTGATAAGCATTGAAGGGATCTCCATTTGAAAAGGTCACATTTTGTCTAAGATTAAACGTGTAAATTGTCCCACTGGCCGAGACCGTCCAGTTGGTTGCGAGATCAGGAAGGTACTGTATAACACTACCCGGGTAATCAGCTGTCAAATTTACAGCTACCAGAGTCTGCCAAGATGCATACGCAGGGAGATCAGGGTAAATTCCCGCACCCGGAGCAAGAAGCTGATTGAGGCTTCCAAGCGGCCAACTTCCGATATCAACGGTAAAAGTATTGTTGTCAAAGACGCCTCCCTCGGATGTCGATGAGGACGTCCTGGAGGAAGAAGTGAGAGAAGAAGTGAGGGAAGAAGTAGAAAAGGAAGACGATGAGGTTGTCACGGCAGAAGACGTGAGAGAAGTAAAAGAAGAAGTGAGTGAGGAAGTAATAGTAGAAGTAGGAAGGGATGTCGTTGCAGCTGATGTAGGAGACGAAGTGAAAGAGGTAGACGAGGTCGATCTCATCAGTGCATAAATTCCAGCAGAGGCAATGATTACAATTATCACCACTACAACGATGACCGTAGCAGTCCGGCTGAGAGCGCGCCTCGCCCTAGCTCTGTAAGATTTGGGCGCTAGATGTGACAAATCAAATGCTGTTCCACGATTGCTTGTGGGCTTGTATAATAAGATTGCTTGGAATATCACTATCGAATTAACAGGAATATGTGAATCGAATATTGATCATTTCACGAATTGAGTGATTTCTCGCTCAACTTCTGCGATATTCCTTTTCATCAATCGACTTCCTACATCGAAGTCTGCCCTTATCTTTCGATCTCTGTGCACAAATTTTTCAGCTGTAGCAAGAAGTTCAGGGTGGCGCTTTCTCAAGTCCTCGTATCTTTTTCCGCCCAATTCAGGCAAAATGTAATAGCCCAATCCCATCAACGCAGGACTTTTTCTCAGAACTGCTATTGGATCCTTACGCGCTAGTTTGTTGATTTTCAGCAATTTTTTCTGATCAAGTAAACCAAGATAGAGCGCTACGGAGTGTTCTCCGTCATCTGCATGCGTCACCATAATCCTTCCCAATTTCTTCGAACCGACACTTATTGAATTAGGAAAAGGTGGGATGTAGTGAAAGTTCACAGATAGCAATTTGGTAATCGAAGCCTCCTCCCTCTCCAGGAAATTGTTTCCTCCGTGACCGCTTATGACTACGACATGGCTGGGAATATTCCCCAAGCTGGTTTGAGTTCTTAATACGGGTTTGATATTACCAATCATCAACTTCTTCATCCGTTCCCTCGGAATGTACGAAGGATTCCAATCCTTGGCTACTGCTCCAGCCCTGTCACTGCAATACGGTATATGCCCAATGTATGTAAGGCCAAGATCTCGCGATACAGCAGTGGCCGTCGCCACGGCAATGAAATCATCTATGTTTGACGGGAGCGCAGCTCCATGGCTCTCGTTACTCGCGCCTGCAGAAAAAACAAGGATTTGCCTTCGCGTTTTTTCGAACGGGCCGCTCCGTTTTTCTATCTCGGCATCGCAGCGCATAATGCTTTGGTTAAACTGATTTGGTGTTTATCATTGTCGTCTTCTCTTCGATCGAACTGTCCTTTTGGCCGTAATCCCGCGCTTACATCGTTTTGACAATTTAATAATTCGAAAATGCACTCTGGATTATTTGAGCAAAAGTATTATCTTCCAGGACGCGATTCATTTGTGGACGTATCCTCTGCTACAAACACCCAGTCGCCGAGCTCAGGTGGATAGAATTCTTTTGCGCCGCCGCTCGCTGAATACTCTTCGACATGGAGAGATTTTCCTGAACGGGGATCGTACCACGATACATCGACAGTTCTCGCTTTTAGCTTGGACAGATTAACCGTTATTGTTCGTGCCGTTGGCAAGTACGCTACGAGCGATCGACCATCACTTGAAACCGCCGCCGCCAAGTAATCCAATCCTCTAAACTCTCCGAGGCCACCTGTGACAATTGCATGTTTCTGATCTGGAACCAAGTCATACCATCGCTGCGACCGGAAAAAGTCCCCAAAATGCATCATCCCAACTGATCCTGGCTTGTCCAGCTGGGTCTCCCAACTTTCTGAAGATGGAGGCCACGCAGCATTGTTCCCAAACTCTACCCCCAAGGGCCATAT
>JASHPQ010000281.1 GCA_030037995.1 Nitrososphaerales archaeon
AAAGTACTTTCGAATGGCATACTACCTAGAGGTACGTGAGGGATCGGTCGGGGATTTTGGGCCTCTTTTCCGGCGGTCAAAGGCCTTCGATGAATAGCTCATCCCAACAGATAAGCCGAGGCATCATGTGACGGGTCATCCATTTCGATCTCAGTGCGTTGAGAATGTATCAAAATAATGCGCTTGAGATGCGGCTCGTACGAGAAACAGCAGCTTACAACCTCTTGCCACGTAGGCAAACCTAAATACGATAAAAGGAGAAGGAACCGGGCATTACCCCCGGGGATACTGACTATGGTTGACATTGTAAAAGCTCTTTCTCAAACTTGGAGAACTCTCAAACTGACCAGAAAGTCGGATAAGGAGGAATTCATGCTTTACCTGAAACTCGTTTTGATCGGCTTCGGCATAGTGGGAGCGATCGGCTTCATCATCTACTACCTCGCCTCGGTCATCGAGCTGATCGCAGGAGTGGCCAACACCACTTCGACCACCTCCACGATCCTGTTCCATTTGTTGAGCGGAGTGCTCTAGTAGCTTGTCCCAGACCCTTTCGACGCGCATCTTTGCCGTAAAGACGACCGGCGGTCAGGAAAAGACCGTTGCCAAATTTGTGGGAGATCGCCTGGAAAAGAAAAAACAAGAGGGCAAAGAGTCCCAGGTGTACTCCATTCTGGTGTTGGAGGCCCAGAAGAGCTACGTCTTTTTCGAAGCTCCCAACGCCCAGGCAGTGTCGGATGCCATTTCCGGGTTCAAGCACGTCAAAGGCATGGTCCCGGGATACATCCAGTTTGCCGACATCGAAAAGTTTCTGGTGGACAAGTCGATCATCTCGGACGTCGGCGTCGGAGACGTGATCGAGATCGTCGCGGGCCCCTTCAAGGGAATGCGGGCCAAAATCAACCGGGTGGAGCCCCAAAGATCCGAAGTGACCGTGATGCTTCTGGATGCGCCCTATCAGCTGCCGGTCACGGTGGACGTGGGGTTCATCAAAATAGTCAGCAGGGCCACTCCGGCCGCGCCATAAAAAAAGGCGCAGAGAATCCCGATATTGTTTTAAAGCATAAGGAGAATTTTTGGTTTCCCGACCTCCCTCAAAGAGTGCCTTCTTTTCCAGATGCCAGAAACCAAAACCGTGTCCGCCCTAGTCGTGGGCGGAGAAGCTACTGCCGGACCTCCACTGGGCCCGGCACTGGGGCCACTAGGGGTCAACGTCATGGCGATCGTCAAGGAGATCAACGACCTGACGAAGGACTACACCGGCATGCGGGTGCCGGTCAAGGTCAACGTGGAGACCGAGACGAAAAAGTTCACGGTGGAGGTGGGCATTCCCACCGCGTCCGCCCTCATCGTAAAGGAATCGGGAATCGCAAAGGGATCGGCCACGCCCAAGACCGCGTCTGCGGGGAACCTGACGGTGGCCAGCCTGGTAAAGATCGCCCGTGTGAAGATGCCCCAATCGTACGGCAAGGACACGAAATCGGTGGCCAAGGAAGTGGCCGGCTCTTGCGTCAGCATGGGCGTCACGATCGAAAACAAACCCGCGAAAGAGTTTCAGGTAGAAGTGGCGGAGCACAAGTGGGACGAGGCGTTCGAAGGCTGAGCTTTTTCTGATTTTAATGGAGACGGAAAGACACTAGTTGCTAACCAAAACGCAGATTCAAGAACAGGTAGCCAAAGCGCGTGCTGCTGATTATTCGAAGCGGAACTTTGCCCAATCGTTTGAGCTCATTCTTACTCTGAAGGACATCGACGTGAAGAAACTGGACCTCAACGTGAACGAGGTGGTATTTCTGCCTAACAAGCTTTCTGAGGAGGCAAAGGTGTGCGTGTTCGCCGCCGGTGACAACGCCGTCCGCGCCCAGAGGGCCGGCGCAGATCGTGTCATCGAAGCAGGAGAGCTGGACAGACTGGCTTCCGAAAAGAGGACGGCTAAGAAGCTGGCGAGGCAGTACCAGTTTTTCGTTGCTGACACTTCGCTCATGCCGAAGATCGGCAGGATCTTGGGCCAATTTCTGGGACCAAAGGGCCGGATGCCTACTCCCGTGCCACCCGCGGCCCCTCTCGAAGCTATGCTTTCCAGATACAAGACGGCCGTCCGGATAAAATCCCGAGGATCGCTGAGCGTCGCCGGAAAGATCGGAGACGAGTCTCTCGACAACGCCAAAGTCGCAGACAACGCCCTCGCCGTGATCGCGCAGGTGGAGCGCAAGCTCCCCAACGGAGAGAAAAATATCAACTCGCTGCTGGTCAAAAAGACGATGGGCAAAGTAGCCAAAGTAAGAATGGTAGAGGGCTGAGAGCTTCCCGTGAGTAAGCAACAACTGGTCACCGAGCAGCCAAAGAGGACCTCGTATCCCAAGAGAAAGACCGAGGGCCTCCTAGCCGTTCAGGAAATGGCTTCAAAGTATGACACGATTATAGTGAGCAAGCTCTTCAAAGTGCGCGCCGGGCAGTTGATGCAGCTTCGAAAGAATTTTAGAAACGAGCTCTTCATGGTCGTCGCCAAGAACAAGATCGCTCTAATCGCGCTCAAGAACGCCCACATCAAGAACTACGACCAGTTTGCTTCCAAGCTCGACGGCCAGAACGCACTAATCTTTACCAACATGAATCCTTTCAAGCTGTATCTTTCGCTTGAGAAAAGTAAGATAAACCTCCCCGCTCGCGCGGGAGACCTCGCCACTGACGAAATAATCGTCCCCGCCGGGAATACCGGAATTCCGCCCGGTCCGGTCCTGTCGGAGTTCAAGGAAGCAAACGTGGCGACGAGGATCGAGTCGGGAAGCATTTACGTCGCCAGGGATTCGGTTGTAGCTCGCCCGGGAGACTTGATCTCTCCCAAACTTGCGGGCCTGCTTTCTAGGCTCAACCTAAAGCCGATCAAGGCGGGGCTTTCCATCTTCATGGCCTCGTCTGGAGGGCTGCTGCTCCTTCAGAAGGACATCTCAATTGATCTGAACCAGTACAGGTCGGATCTGGTGAACGCGGCCCGCCAAGCCGTCTCCCTTGCCGTCGAAGCAGCCTATCCCACTCCCGAATCGCTGCCGCTGATAATCTCCAAAGCTTCCAGAAACGCGTTACAACTGGCGAAAGAGGCCGGGTACATTACGCCGGAGAACGCCGAAAGCGTCCTCGGCTACGCGCAAGCGCAGGCGAAAGTACTGCTTGCAGCGGCCAAGCAAAAAGGCTTCAACCAGCAGTAGAGGGAGCGTCGCTGGCGATTAATTCGATGGACGCCTAAAAGCTTTCTTTCTTGTTACCAGCAGAATCTATGGTCGGGTACGATCGGTGAACCCTGGGGCAAGCTGCGGTTCGGGCTTCCCCGAGTAGCGTGCGTGGGGATCTATGCTCAACGAGAGACTCAGCGCCTTCTCGTACATTCTCAGAACGTCCCCCGTTTATGTCGCAGTCTTTTTGATGAGGTTCTCCTTCGCCTTCACCGTAGTCGCGATCCAGTACATCATCCCGCTGCCTTACGAGCGCGGGATTATCTCGGCAGCTTACCCATTAATGGAGATGCTGACTGGCGTCCTTTTTGGATTACTCGCGGACAAAATCGGGCGAAAGTGGATTGTAGCGACCGCCCTGTTTTGTTCCTCTGCAATAACTCTCTCCTTCACCTTCACTCGCAACTTCGAGCTTTTGACGGTCGTTCACGGGTTGCAGGGGATCTGTGCCGCAGCCATCATTACCTGCACCCTTGCCTCCCTGACCGATCTTGCCAAGCAAGAGACGAGAGGGAGAGAAATGGGGCTCTATGATTTCTGTACGATTGGAGGCTACGGGCTAGGTTTTGTTTTCTCGTTAATCATCATCGGGGGCGTTGCCGGGAGGGCGCTGATCCCCTTCTATGTCGGAGCTTCCTTCGCGTTAGTTGGGGCGATCTATTCGGTCATTTTTTTGAAAGACGAGAAGATCAGTCTTCGCAGAAACGTGCCTTACAAAGCTATCTTCAATCAGATCATGTCCAATCGGAAATCGATTGCACTTTTAGCTACTTGGTTTGTGTTGACAGTCATCATCGGAGTGGGCCTGACGTATACCCGAGAGTTGTTCGCCGCGTTCATCTCGCTCAGGGGGCTCGGGATATTCGGAAGACACGGAGCGTTGTTCGGGCCGTCCAGCAAATTCGGTCTGCTGCTCGACGTCGTACTGATATTTGGAGTGATTCTTTTAGGGTTCACCCAAACGGGCTTCGGTGGTTTGTCCGACAAGTACGGCAGATCGAAGCTCGTATTTGTGGGAGAGATCTCCATTTTTGGACTTCTGGTCACGCTCGTCCTGTTATTTCAGATCCACAGGTACGGCTTTCTGGCGATTCCCTTTCTCCTAATTTTCGGGGCAGGTCTCCTGGCCTTCACGCCGGCGGGACTGGCTGAATTAGCTGACATTGCACCACTTTCGGGCCGAGGCTCCACGATGGGACTTTATTCGGTAGTGGTCGGCGCCGGAACTGTATTCGCTCCCTTGGCGGGGGGGTTCCTCATATCGAAGTACGGTCCTGCGGCCGGCTTTTCGATCCTTTTCTCAATCGGCATCGTAATCATGGCGGGGGTACTGTTTTCCCGCCTCGCTGATCACTGATCGCCTTGAAGTTATCCGAGATCAGCGCCTTAAGGAAAGTCGGAAATTCCTCGTCGCTGAAATTTACCACGGCGTACATTTCCTCCTCAACCGCCATCTTGCACGCTAGCAGGTGGTAACACTCCGAAATTTTCGTGCCGAGGACTCTGTAGTAGAAATCACTGCAAGCGCAGTAAAGCTTCGTCTCGTCATGAGGAGCAAAGTCAACGAGGAAATCACACTCCCTCCCAACGACCGTCCAGATGGATCTTCCGCTGGGATGAAATCTGTGCAATTTGACTCCTTGGTTTTCAACTACGACTCGGGCTTTCTCTATCCGGCTTGAATCGGATGCGCGATCATGCGCATTCTGTCCGATATTCAAGGGCCCCAATAATCTTCACTAAAGAGTACTTTCACACTTGTTAAAGTAGCACGGATTTTTTCCGAAGTGAGACTCTTCGCCCACAGTCCACATCGTACGGAAGATCGTGTCTCTACTCGCTGCTTCTGAACTTTCTGTATTTTGCAGTCTTAACAATCCTCACTACGCGAATCCGTTTGATTGGCGATCCATTTGAAAATATCCATTTGAGGCATCGATCTTATCTAGCAACCAAATGTAGGATGGAATCTGGGTGCACCAGCCCGTGAAAGTAAGAACACTATTTGAAAAAAGAGCAGTCGTCTTGGAGCCGGAGGCAATCCCAGAAGGCAGCTTGGCCGGTGTATCTAATCTCGTCGTGACGGATCTCCACATCGGCTTCGAGGAGAAATTCAAAAGTTCCGGCATCAATATCGAGTCAAACGTTCGAAAGATGGCCGAAGAGCTCGAATCGCTGAT